>DATASU010000048.1:0-1857 GCA_036269095.1 Solirubrobacteraceae bacterium | reverse complement strand
TCAGGCGACCGTGACGTCGCTCGCCAGATACACGTCCTGGATCGCGTTGAGGATCTGGACGCCACCGTCCATCGGGCGCTGGAACGCCTTGCGGCCGCTGATCAGGCCGGTGCCGCCGGCGCGCTTGTTGATCACGGCGGTGCGCACCGCCTCGGCCAGGTCGGAGTCACCGGAGGAGGCGCCGCCGCTGTTGATCAGGCCGGCGCGGCCCATGTAGCAGTTGGCGACCTGGTAGCGGCAGAGGTCGATCGGGTGGTCGGTGGTGAGCTCGCTGTAGACCTTCGATGAGGTCTTGCCGTAGGAATCGCCGAGCGCGTTCATCGCGCCGTAGCCGTTGTTGTTCTCGGGCAGCTTCTGCTTGATGATGTCGGCCTGGATCGTGACGCCGAGGTGGTTGGCCTGGCCGGTCAGGTCGGCGGCGAGGTGGTAGTCGACATCGGCGGTCTTGAAGGCGGGGTTGCGCAGGTAGCACCAGAGCACGGTGAACATGCCGAGCGCGTGTGCCTCCTCGAACGCCTCCGACACCTCGCGCAACTGGCGGGTCGACTCGTCGCTGCCGAAGTAGATCGTCGCGCCGACACCGGCCGCGCCCATCTCCCAGGCGCGCTGCACGCTCCCGAACGGGACCTGGTCGAATTTGTTCGGGTAGGTCAGCAGCTCGTTGTGGTTGAGCTTGACGATGAACGGGATCCGGTGCGCCCACTTGCGCGACACCGCGCCGAGCACCCCGAAGGTCGAGGCGACCGCGTTGCAGCCGCCTTCGATCGCCAGCTCGACGATCCGAGCCGGGTCGAAGTAGATCGGGTTCGGCGCGAAGCTCGCGCCGGCGCTGTGCTCGATCCCCTGGTCGACCGGGAGGATGCTGAGGTAGCCGCTGCCGGCCAGGCGGCCGTGGTCGAACATCCCGCGCAATGCGCGCAGGGTCGCGGTGCTGCGGTCGGTGTCGGTCATCACCCGGTCGATGAAGTCGGCTCCCGGAAGGTGCAGCAGCGACGCGTCGATCGTCTCGCAGCGGTGACCGAGGAGGTCGTCTGCCTGGTCGCCGAGCAGGTCGGCAATCGAGCTGGCGTTGGGGTCGATCGCAGTGGCCAAAACGTCCTCCTAAGGGTTTGTCTCGGCGCGACCATACAGCCGCACCGGATATGTCGCACCCCGGCAAATCCGCCCGCTGAAATGTGGAAAAAGCGCCGAAGTTCGACGCCCGCGCGCCCCTCGGGGTCTCAGGCGAGCGCGCCCTCGACGTTCTCGTCCGCGAGCCGCAGCCCGAGCCCCTCGGGCGCGTGCAGCGCGAGCATCTGCGACTCGACGTCCACGATCTGGCGCGGGTCGCGCAGCGACACGCCGATCATCGTCAGGAACGCGACCGGCACCGACGCGATCGCGGGCTGGGCGAGCAGCGCGAGCGCGCCGTTGGTCGGCTCGCCGAGCGCCAGCCCGACGAAGATCGCCGAGGTCGCGACGAGCATCCCCGCGCACATGCCGGCGGCGGCGCCGCGCGCGGTCAGCCGCGACCACCAGATGCCGAGCAGGAACATCGGGCAGAACGAGCTCGCCGCGAGCGCGAACGCCCAGCCGACGAGGATCGAGATGTCGACCTTCCTGACGACCAGCGCCAGCAGCCCCGGGATCACCATCGCACCGAGCGCCGCCACCCGGAAGTGCATGCGGCGGGCAGCCGGGCCGGCCGGCGCCCCCGGCCGCAGGCGCGGCCAGACATCGTGGCTGAAGGTGCCGGCCAGCGACACCAGCAGCCCGCTCGACGTCGACAGGAAGGCGGCAAACGCGCCGGCACAGGTCACCGCCGTGAGGATCGTGCCGCCGGCCCCGGGCCAGGCGGTGTGCGGCAGCGTCAGCACG
>DATASU010000047.1:0-21923 GCA_036269095.1 Solirubrobacteraceae bacterium | reverse complement strand
GATGGGTCAGAACTTTCTGGATTGTGATCGTGAGCAGGGGTTTTTGTTGCCGCCGTCGCTTCGGGATTGGTTGCCTGAGGATCATTTGGTGTGGTTTGTGATCGATGCGGTTGGCCGGATGGATTTGTCGGCGTTCTATTCGGCTTATCGCTCGGATGGTCACGGGCGGGCGGCTTATGAGCCGTCGATGATGGTGGCGCTGGTTCTTTATGGCTATGCGAGTAATGAGCGGTCCTCGCGGGGGATCGAGCGTTGCTGTCGCCAGGACATCGCCTATCGGGTGATCACCGGCAACCAGACACCGGATCACGCGACTGTCGCGAGGTTCATCCGTCGGCATCAAGAGTCACTGAACGGGCTGTTCGGTGCGGTGCTCAGGCTGTGCGCCCGGGCTGGTCTTGTCGACTGCGGGGTCGTGGCGGTCGATGGCACGAAGCTGACAGCGAACGCGGCGAGTGATTCAAATGTTGACTATGACCGGATCGCGAGGGAGATCATCGAGGACGCGATCGCGGTCGATGAGGCTGAGGACGCGCAGTTCGGTGAGGCGCGTGGTGATGAGCTCCCGCCGCAGCTGCGGACGGCCGCCGGTCGACGGGCATGGCTTGAGCGCGAGCTCGCTGGGCAGCGCCCCGATGGTGACGACGATGGCCCGGAGGTGCCGCACGCCGAGGCGACGGCTGAGGCATTTGATCCCGAGCGGATAGGGCCGCGTGGCCGGCGTGGATGGGTGCGCGAAGCGTTGCGCCAGCTTGAGCGGCAGCGTTGGGAGACCGCGGCACCGATCCCGCGTTCGCGTGCTGAGCGGCTGCGGCTGGCTGCCGGCGCGCTGCAGGACGAGTTAGCCGCCGAGGATCGCGGCAGCCACGCATATGCGCTCTGGCGCCTTGAGCGCATGGCGGGTGGGCGAACGAAGCCGTGGATGCCACCGGAGATTCCCGAGGGCGAGGTGAACGTGACCGATCCGGACTCCCGGCGGATGAAGGGCAACCGACGGTTCATTCAGGGCTACAACGCCCAGGCGGTCGTCAGCGAGCAGCAGATCGTGCTCGCGGCAGAGATCACGACAATCCCCAATGACTTCTCGCTGCTGGCACCGATGATCACCGCCGCTCTGGATGAGCTCGAGCACGCCGATATTCACGACAGACCGGAGGTCGTGCTCGCCGACGCGCAGTATTGGAACGAGCAGCACATGGACCACCTCATCGCCGACCACGGGATGCAGGTGCTGATCCCACCAGACGGCGGCAATCGCGATGGTGAGAGACCGGGCTGGACCGGGGGTCGCTACGCATTCATGCGCGCGGTGCTCGCTACAGAGCCCGGCAAACAGCTCTACTGCAAGCGCCAAACATCGATCGAGCCGGTGTTCGGACACACCAAGCACAACCGCAAGATCTACCGCTTCAACTACCGCGGCAGATCATTAGTCAGAACCGAGTGGCGGCTGACGATGCTCACCCACAACCTCCAAAAGCTCCACCGCCACCAGATCGCCACCGCCCTCGGCTAGAGGACACGCGTCGATCGGCTCACCCGCGCACTGCCGCGACCCAAGGCAACTCCCCGGCACCCGACAAGCTCGGCTTTGAGCGACAACCTCCGCGGAAGCGTCCGCCTGAACGCCTGTATGCGATAGCGAACGCCGCCCCGGAAAACGGTAGGCGCCCTCGGGTTCAGATGCCTTGCGAAGTGGGCGATACTGGGCTCGAACCAGTGACCTCCGCCTTGTCGAGGCGGCGCTCTCCCAGCTGAGCTAATCGCCCTGGGAGCGACAAATGTAGCGTGATGCGGCTCGTTGTTGCGGCTCCGTTTGTCGATGAACGGACCGCCGCGCGTCGAGGCGAGGCGGCACGTTCATCGGTCGCCGCTATCAGTCGGACGGGCCGTTGTCGTCCAGCGAGTCGAGCGTCAGGCCGCTGGCGGCCTGGTAATAGCTGACGTCGAGGTCGTCACCGACCTGGACATCCTCGCCGTCGAGCAGAGCGACCGGCACGTTGAACGTCTCCGCGGCGTCGGTGTAGTCATCGATCATCGAGACGCTCTCAAAGCCCGTGCCGGCGGGCGCCAGGCTGGTCACCACGCCAGATGTCTCGGTGTCGTTGTAGCTGATCGTGTCGGCCACCGTCTGGTTGTTCCACGGTTCGTAGGTGACGTCCACGGAGTCGCCGACGAGGAAGCCGTCGGTGATCGCGGGATCGTCGACGGCGAACGTCTGGACACCGCCATCGTCGACGCCGGCATCGACGGTCACGCTGGTGCCGGAGACAGATGTGATCGTCCCGATCCAGTCGTTGGAGCTGTCGCTGCCGCTCGAGCACGGCCCCGAGTCCGGGGCACCGTTGTCGTTGACGTCGTCGGCGACCAGTGAGCCGCCGGCACTGTGGTAACTGACGACGACCGAGTCGCACGGGCTGAGATCGTCGTTGGCGAGCGCCTGGGCGTCGACGTGGAACGTGAGGTCGGCGCCGCTTGCGGTGATCACATCGAAGCTGCTGGTGCCGACATTGTTGACCAGGCCGGTGGCGCTCAACGCTGATCCGGAGTGCCGCGAGCCGGAGCCGGAGGGCAGCGTGAGCGTGATCGTGACGTTGCCGGATGAGCCGGTCGTCTCGGTGATGACCACGCTCTCACCGGCCTGGAGGCCATTGATCTCGGCGCTCACGCTCTTGCCCTTGGTGCGGGCGCTGTGCGAGTGGCCGATCTGCCTGGCGGTCAGGCGCAGCTTCTGCGAGTCGCCGAGCGACAACAACAGCACGCCGTTTCCGGAGCGCGCGACCGTGCCCAGGAAGCTGAAGGCCTTGGCGCTACCGAGCACCGTGGCGCTCGTGATGTGCGATCCGCTCGTCGAGAACCTCAGGCGCGTGCCCCGGTTCAGCCCGTGCAGATGGCCGCTGAAGCTGTAGGCGCTGACGACCTTGTTGGCGCCGACCACCTGCAGTTCGTGGTGGGAATGGGCGACCGACAGGACGGTGCCCGTGTTGGCCTGCGCGAGCGCCGGCAGGGCCAGTGCCACCAGTGCAGGAGCGGTGAACGACAGAAGACGACGCATTTGCTTTCGAACAGCCTCCGGTTGAGTTAGAAGGCTTGTCGTCATCAGCGGTGGTTCCGGTGAGCCGAGTCCACCGGTTATCGACACGTGTCTGACGTATTGCCCACCTAAAGCGTGGGAACCGCCCGCAGCGGGGAAGAGATCACATATGAACTCCGTCTGGCTGGGACTCAAGGGGGACATCGCACTGCTGCGCGCGCGGCGCACCGATCACGATCTCCCACTCCCGTATCTGTTCCCACATCTGTTCGCGGTCGCGTGCTATCGGGTGGCTCACGGCCTCGGCGCGCGCGGGCTCGCGCCGCTCGCGCGCCTGATCCAGATCGTCTGCCTGGTACTGACCGGCGCCGAGCTCGACTGGCGCGCGGAGATCGGCCCCGGGCTGTTCCTCGAGCATCCCCAGGGGGTCGAGATCGGTGACGGCGTGGTGATCGGATCAAACGTCGTACTCGGCCTCGGTGTGCTGCTGGGGTCGACCTTTCACCGTCCCAGCAAGACCGGCTTTCCGACCGTCGCTGACAACGTCGAGATCTGGGCCAAGGCGTCGGTGCTCGGACCGGTGCACGTCGGTGAAGGCGCGGTGATCGGCGCGCACGCGCTCGTGCTCCATGACGTTCCCGCTGGTGCGGTCGCGCGCGGCGTGCCGGCGCAGTTCTACGTCGACGGTGAGCTCCAGCTCCGCTGACAAAGGCGTTCTCGTCAGCGGACGAGAACGCTCGCTCGAAGGCTAGGATCCTGAGTAATGGACTATCTGCTTCCCAGCGGTGACACGCTCAGCCTCGCCGACGGCGCGACCGGCGCCGATGCCGCGGCCGCGATCGGACCCGGTCTGGCGAAGGCGGCGCTCGCAATCAAGGTCGACGGCGTGGCCCTCGACCTCGCGCGGCAACTGCCGACCGGCGGCGAGGGCCGCATCGAGATCATCACCGAGAAGAGCGGGGACGAGGCGCTCGAGCTGATCCGCCACGACACGGCGCACGTGTTCGCCGAGGCGATGCTCGAGCTCTATCCGGGCGTGCAGATCTCGATCGGCCCGGCGATCGACAACGGCTTCTACTACGACCTCGACCTGCCCGATGGCGTGACCCTCAACGAGGACGACTTCCCGGCGATCGAGGCACGGATGCGCGAACACATCGCCGCTGACGAGGAATTCGTGCGCGAGGACGTCCCGGTTGCGGTCGCGCTCGACCGCTACCGGGGTGAAGGCCAGTCCTACAAGGTGGAGCTGATCGAGGATCTCGTCAGGAATGCTCCCGCCGATGCGCCGGTGCAGTCGGTCAGCCTCTACACCAACGGCAAGTTCGTCGACCTCTGCCGCGGTCCGCACGCGCCGACGACGAAGCGCATCAAGGCCTTCAAGCTGCAGTCGGTCGCCGGTGCCTACTGGCGTGGCAATTCCGACAACAAGATGCTCACGCGCGTCTATGGGACCGCGTTCTTCTCCGCCAAGGAACTCGAGGCCTACCTTGAGCAGCTCGAGCGCGCACGCCAGAACGACCACCGCCGGCTCGGTCCGCAGCTCGGGATGTTCGGCTTCTCCGAGACCGCGCCCGGCTCGGCCTTCTGGTTCCCGCCCGGCGCTGCCGTGTTCAATGAGCTGGTCAGGCTCAGCCGCGAGATGGGCGGCCCCCGCGGCTACACCGAGGTCAAGACCCCGCAGCTGTTCGACAGCTCGCTGTGGAAGACGTCGGGGCACTGGGATAAGTACCACGACGACATGTTCATCACCGAGTCCGAGGACCGGGAGATGGCGCTCAAGCCGATGAACTGCCCGGGGCACTGTCAGCTCTACTCGATGCAGCCGCACTCCTACCGCGACCTTCCGGTGCGCTACTCCGAGCCCGGTCTGCTGCACCGCAACGAGGCCAGCGGCACGCTGCACGGGCTGCTGCGCGTGCGCCACTTCTGCCAGGACGACGCGCACGTGTTCTGCACCGAGGAGCAGATCCAGGAGGAGGTCGCCGGCGTCCTGCAGTTCGCGTTCGACACCTACAAGCTGTTCGGGCTCGACGTCAAGCTCGAGCTCTCGACGCGGCCGGACAACCGGATCGGTTCCGACGAGCTCTGGGACCACAGCGAGCAGGCGCTGACCAACGCACTCGAGGGGCTCGGGCTCCCGTTCACGGTCAACGAGGGCGACGGTGCCTTCTACGGACCCAAGATCGACATCCACATGACCGACTCGCTCGGCCGCTCCTGGCAGCTCGGCACCTGCCAGCTCGACTACAACTTCCCGGCGCGCTTCGACCTCAGCTACACCGGTGCCGACAACGCCGAGCACCGGCCGGTGATGATCCACCGCGCGCTGATGGGCTCCTACGAGCGCTTCATCGGCATCCTGCTCGAGCACTTCGGCGGTGAGCTGCCGGTCTGGCTCGCGCCGTTGCAGGTGATCGTGCTGCCGATCGCCGACCGTCACAACGACTACGCGGCGTCGGTGCGCGGACGCCTCGCTGCCGCCGGCGTGCGGGTCGAGCTCGACGATCGCACCGAATCGGTGGGGCGCAAGATCCGTGATGCCGAGGTGCGCAAGGCGCCGTTCATGCTCGTCGTCGGCGATCGTGAGCAGGAGTCGGGCGAGGTCGGCGTGCGCGAGCACCGCGCGGGGGACACGGGCGCGGTCGCGCTCGATGACTTCGTCAACCGCATTTCGGACGTGATCGCGGCCCGCAGTTTGCAGGCCGGAGTTTGACTTGAGTCGCCCGCGGCTATACTTCCCTCTCGTTGATTCAGAAGACTTATTCCAACCGGCTCGGCACCGCTTGAAGCACCGCCGCAACAACAGCTAGTGCCGGTTCCACGTAGGTTCGACCGGCGACTGCCGGAACGTGACCAGACACGGATCAACGATCGCATCCGCGTGCCTGAGGTTCGCCTGATCGGCGAGGACGGCAATCAGATCGGTGTTTTGAAGACGCCCGACGCGTTGAAGTACGCGGAGGAGCGAGATCTCGACCTGGTCGAGGTCGCTCCCGACGCGCGCCCGCCCGTCTGCCGTGTGCTCGATTACTCGAAGTACAAGTACGAGCAGGCGCAGAAGCTGAAGGCCGCCCGCAAGCATCAGCAGCAGATCACGATCCGCGAGATCAAGTTCCGCCCGAAGATCGCGCAGAACGACTACGACACCAAGAAGGGTCACGTCGAGCGCTTCCTCAAGGGCAAGGACAAGGTCAAGGTCACGATCATGTTCCGCGGCCGCGAGCAGGCTCACCCCGAGCGTGGTACCGCGCTGCTCGAGAAGCTGGCGGGCGAGCTCTCCGAGTACGCCGTCGTCGAACAGACGCCGCTGCAGGACGGACGCAACATGACGATGATGCTCGCGCCGTCGAAGGCGATCCTCGCCGAGGGCGAGCACGAGCACGTCGCGCATGACGACCACGACGAGCACGAGAAGCGTCCGCGCCGTCAGCAGCGTGAGGCCGCTGCTGCCGCCAACGGTGGGGATTTCCACGTCGATCCCGAGCCCGAGGAGGAGGCA
The DNA here is from genome assembly GCA_036269095.1 of Solirubrobacteraceae bacterium. Lineage (GTDB taxonomy): Bacteria > Actinomycetota > Thermoleophilia > Solirubrobacterales > Solirubrobacteraceae > Palsa-465. The sequence goes on along the minus strand of DATASU010000047.1, from coordinate 15,387 downwards.
CCGGCCGAAGCCGTCGCCGCTCCCGTGGCAGAGGCGCCCGAAGCTGACGCCCCCGAGGCTGACGCTCCCGAGGCCGCGCCGGCTGTCGCCGCGCCGGCTGCCAAGTCACGCGCGAAGAAGCCGGCCGCCACGGCCGACGACTCCGCGGCCTGATCCAACCGGCCTGAACGAGCAGTCCGCCGGTCTGACCGGCTGAGCGCTCCCTGCAAGCCCGCGCAAAATGGGCGCACCGGGGCGGTCGGGCATCGCCAACGAGATCTGCTTTACTGAGCGCGAGTTATGCCGAAGATGAAGACCCACTCTGGCGCCAAGAAGCGGTTCAAGGTGACCGCCGGCGGCAAGGTGAAGGCGCGTCACGCCTTCTCCAGCCACATCCTTGAGAAGAAGTCACCTAAGTACAAGCGCAACCTTGCGGCACCACTGATCCTCTCCGATCATGACGCGCCCCGGGTCAAGACCCTGCTGGGAGCGAAGAAGTCATGAGCCGCGTCAAGCGTTCAGTCAGCGCGCGCAAGAAGCGCCGTGAAACCCTGGCGATGACGAAGGGCATGCGCGGCAACGCCTCGCGCCGCTATCGCTCCGCCAAGGAAGCCCTGATCAAGGCCGACACCTACCGGTACCGCGACCGGCGCAACCGCAAGCGCGACTTCCGTCGCCTGTGGATCACGCGCATCAACGCCGCGGCCCGGCTCAACGGCCTGTCCTATTCACAGTTCATGCACGGCCTCGAGCTGGCGAACGTCGAACTCGACCGCAAGGTCCTCGCCGACATCGCAGTGCACGACGCCGACACCTTCCGACGCTTTGCCGAGCGCGCCCGTGAGGCGCTGGCTGCCGGCTGAGCACCGCCGGAAACCAGCACCGCCAAAGGGCGCCGCTCCGAGAGGACGGCGCCTTTTTTAGTTCCCGAACCGCCCCATGACGATCACAAGCTCCGACAACGAAAAGCTGAAAACGCTCCGCAAGCTCCGCCAGCGCCGGCGCGAGCGTGAGCGGCTGGGTCAGTTCGTGGCCGAGGGCGAGGACCTGCTCGCGGCCGCGGACGCCGCCGGTTGGGTGCCGGTCGAGCGCTTTGCCGCCAGCGGCAGCGGCCTACCCGGGATCGAGGTCGACGCGACCGCACTCAAATCGGTCACCGAGCTCGCCTCCGGGACCCGCACGCTCGCGATCTACAACGAGCGCTGGGAGGCGGAGGTCGCCGCGACCCAATCCGCGCTTTGCGTCTACCTGCACGCGATCGCTGACCCGGGCAACGTCGGGACCGTGCTGCGTTCGGCGGCGGCGTTCGGGGCCGGCTGCGTCGCGTTCGGCCCCGGCAGTGCCGACCCGTTCGGTCCCAAGGCCGTGCGCGCGAGCATGGGCGCGATCTTCGGCGTGCCGGTCGCGCACGCAACGCCCGACGCGCTTCCGGGCACGACGATCGCGCTCGACGCGCGGGCCGAGCGCACGCTGGCCGAGGTGGCGGCCGAGATTCCGGCCGCTGCGCAGCTCAGCGTGCTGATCGGCGCCGAGCGCGACGGCCTGCCCGCCGAACTGGTCGCCGGAGCGTCGGTCGCGGCGCGGATCCCGATCGCAACCGAGTCGTTGAACGCCGCGATTGCGGCAAGCGTCGCCCTGTACGAGCTCTCGAAAAGAACTAGTACGTAGGATCAGGCCCGCATGAGCGTCGAGACCAAGATCATCGAACTGCAGACCGAGGGCGAAGCGGCGATCGCCGCCGCCACCACGACGGCGGCGCTCGAGGATGTGCGCGTCCGCTTCCTCGGCCGCAAGGCCGAGCTGCCGAACCTGCTGAGGGGCGTGGCCGAGCTGCCGCCGGAGCAGCGCGGCGCCGTCGGCAAGGCGGCGAACGAGGCGCGCAAGGCGCTCGAGGCGCTGCTCGAGGCGCGCGAGGGTCAGCTCGCCGTCGGTGAGCTCAACGCCAGGCTCGAGCAGGACCGCGTCGATGTCACGCTGCCCGCCGATCCGCTGCCGGCGATCGGCCGCCTGCACCTGATCACGCAGACCCGCCGTGAGATCGAGGACGTGTTCATCGGTCTCGGCTACAACGTCGCCGAGGGTCCCGAGGTCGAGAGCGTCTACTACAACTTCGACGCGCTCAATCACGACCCGACGCATCCCGCGCGTGCCTGGACCGACACCTTCTATCTCGCCGACGACGTCGTGCTGCGCACGCACACGAGCCCGATGCAGGTCCGCTCGATGGAGCTGCAGAAGCCGCCGATCTATCTGATCGTGCCTGGCCGCGTCTATCGCCGCGACTCGGATGTGACGCACACGCCGCAGTTCCATCAGATCGAGGGGCTGGCCGTCGACCAGGGGATCACGCTGACCGATCTCAAGGGCACGCTGCTCGAGTTCGCCAGGGCGATCTTCGGGCCCGAGCGCGAGACGCGGTTTCGCCCCGGCTTCTTCCCCTTCACCGAGCCGAGCGTCGAGGTCGACGTCTCCTGCTTCAACTGCAGCGGCGGCGTCACCGCCGACGGCGAGCGTTGCGGTATCTGCAAGGGCACCGGTTGGCTCGAGATCCTCGGATCGGGGATGGTCGACCCGAACGTGCTGCTGCACGTCAAGGACAACGGCTACGACCCCGAGCTCGTCCAGGGCTTCGCCTTCGGCATGGGGATCGAGCGGATCGCGATGCTCAAGCACGGGGTCTCGGATCTGCGGCTCTTCTATGACAACGACGTCCGCTTCCTGGAGCAATTCCCGTGAGGGTTCCGCTCGAATGGCTGCACGAATACTGCGAGCCGCACATGGACGCCCAGACGCTCGCGCAGCGGCTGGCGCTGACCGGTACCGAGGTCGAGCGGGTCGAGCATCACGGCGTGCTCGAGGTCGACAACTTCGTCGTCGGGCACGTGCTCGAACGCAAGAAGCACCCCGATGCCGACCGGCTGAACGTCTGCATGGTCGACGTCGGCGGGTCGACACCGTCCCAGATCGTCTGCGGCGCACCCAATGTCGCCGCCGGTCAGACGGTCGGCGTTGCGCGTCCCGGCGCGGTGATGCCCGACGGAACCAGGCTCGGGGAGGCCAAGCTGCGTGGCGTCAGCTCGCAGGGCATGATCGTCTCCGAGCGCGAGCTGCAGCTCAGCGAGGACCACACCGGGATCATGGTGCTCGAGGACGGGATCGCGCCGGGCACGCCGCTGCGGGACGTGATCCAGATCGCGACCGACGTGTTGGTGCTCGAGATCACCCCGAACCGCCCGGACTGCCTCGGTATCTATGGAGTCGCGCGCGAGGTTGCGGCCACCACCGGCGCGCAGCTTAAGCCCGCGCCGTGGGAGCACGACCCGGGCAGCTTCGGCGCGCTCGAGGGCATCGAGATCACCAACGAGGCCGGCAAGCAGCTGTGCCCGCGCTTCACCGCGCGCATCTTCGACGGCATCAAGCTCGGGCCCAGCCCGTTGTGGATGAAGGCGCGGCTGATGGCGGCCGGCCAGCGTCCGATCTCGAACGTCGTCGACATCACCAACTACGTGATGCTGCTCACCGGGCAGCCGATGCACGCCTTCGACTACGACCGCATCGCCGGCCGGCGCCTGAACGTGCGCCGCGCGCGAGCGGGCGAGCAGGTCACGACGCTCGACGATCAGCAACGCACGCTCGATCACGACATCGTCGTGATCGAGGATGCCGAGGGGCCGACGTCACTGGCGGGCGTGATGGGCGGCGCCCGCTCCGAGGTCTCCGACGCGACCACGACCGTGCTCAGCGAGGTCGCGACCTGGAACGGCCCGAACATCCACGACACCGGGCTCAAGCTCGCGCTGCGCAGCGAGGCGCTGTCGCGCTACGAGAAGGGACTGCAGCCCGAGCAGACGCTGTGGGCGCAGGCCGTCGCCACGCGGCTGTTCACCGAGGTCTGCGGCGCGAGCGTGCGGCCCGGCACGATCGATCTGGGCGGCGCCGGTCCCGAGCCGCTGACGATCCGTCTGCGCGACGCGCGCGTCTCCGGCCTGCTGGGCGTGACGATCCCGCGCGAGCGCTCACAGCAGCTGCTGCAGACGATCGGCTTCACCGCGGTCGACGCGGCCGGCGGGCTCGATGTGACCGTCCCTGATTTCCGCCGTGCGGACATCACGCGCGAGGCCGACCTGATCGAGGAGGTCGCGCGGCTCGACGGAGTCGAGAACCTGCCGTCGACGCTGCCCGCAAGGCACGAGGCCGTCGGACGGCTGACGCCGATGCAGCGCCTGCGGCGACGGGCCGAGGGCGGGCTGACCGCGCAGGGACTGCACGAGATCGTCGGCTGGAGCTTTGCCGGACCCGAGCTCACGAACAGGTTGCTGCTGAGCTCGGGCTCGCCGGCGACGCTCGCCAACCCGATGTCCTCCGAGCAGTCGCAGCTGCGCACGATCCTGCTGGGATCGCTGCTCGACGTCGGGCAGCGCAACCGTGCGCGCGGTACCTCGGCGATCGCCCTGTTCGAATCCGGCGCGGTCTACCACGCCGGTGAGATCAACTCGACCGAGCTCGTCGCGGAGCCCCATCACCTGGGTGCGCTGCTCGCCGGACCGGTGCGGCAGGCGACCTGGCGCGAGCAGCGCCCGCAGCAGGCTGACTTCTTTGCCGCCAAGGGCGTGCTTGTCGGGCTGTTCGCGGCAATCGGCGTCGACTGGGAGCTGCAGCCCGGAACGGCTCCGTTCCTGCATCCCGGGCGCGCCGCGAGCGTGCATGTCGCTGGCGAGGAGATCGGCTGGCTGGGCGAGATCCACCCCAACGTCGCCGCCCAGTGGGACTTCGACGACACCACGCTGGCGGGCTTTGAGATCAACCTCTCGGCGATCAGCCCGCCCGAACCCGTCCAGTTCCGCGACCTGGTGAGCTTCCCCGCGGTCCACGAGGACCTCGCGATCGTGGTCGCGGAGCAGATCACGACCAGCGAGCTGTATCGCGTCGTGCGCGAGTCGGGCGCGCCGCTCGTGCAGGACGTCGCGGTGTTCGACGTCTATCGCGACGAGCAGCGGCTCGGGGCCGGCAGGAAGTCGGTCGCGCTGCGGCTCAGCTATCGCGCGTCCGATCGCACGCTGACCGACGACGAGGTCGCGCGCCAGCGGCAGTTCATCGTCAACGCGCTCGCCCACGAGCTCGACGGGACGATCCGTGCCGGCGACTAGCGGCTACACGGTCGCGGTCTTCGGTGCCGCCGGTTACGCCGGCTCGCTCGCCGCGCGGCTGCTGCACAACCATCCGAGCTTCGACCTGCGCTGGGTGACCGCGCGCAGCGACGTCGGCCGGCGCGTCGATGAGGTCTATCCGCAGCATCGCGTGCCGCTGGTGATGGAGGAGGCCGAGATCGACCGCCACGGCGACGTCGACGCGGCGATCGTCGCCTATCCCCACGGCGCATCGGCGCCGTTCGTGGCGGAGCTGCGTGCGCGCGGCGTGAAGGTCGTCGATCTCAGCGCCGACTTCCGGCTGCGCGACGTCGAGACCTACGAGGAGTGGTACCGGCCGCACCCGCGACCGGAGCTGATCGACGAGGCCGTCTACGGACTGCCCGAGCTGTACCGCGACGAGATCGCCGGGGCACAGCTGGTCGCGAATCCCGGTTGCTACCCGACGGCCACGATCCTTGCGCTGGCGCCGCTCGCCCGTGCCGGGCTGATCGCCGACGCCGTCGTCGACGCCAAGTCGGGCGTCTCCGGCGCGGGCCGCGCCGCCACCGACAAGACGCACTTCGTCGCCGTCGATGAGAACGTCAACGCCTACGGCGTCCCGCGCCACCGGCACACTCCCGAGATCGAGCAGGAGCTCGCCGAGCTCGGCAGCGACACCAAAATCACCTTCACGCCGCACCTGTTGCCGCTCGACCAGGGCGAGCTCGTCTCCTGTTACGTGACGCCTGCCGACCCCACGGTCAGCACCGGTGAGCTCGAGGCGCTCTACCACGATGCCTATGACGGCGAGCAGTTCATCGAGCTGGTGCGGGAGCCGGCCGGGGTGCGCGCCGTGCGTGAGACCAACATCTGCCGGATCTCGCTGCATCGCGACGAGCGCACGGGACGGGTGATCGTGTTCGGCGCGATCGACAACCTCTGGAAGGGCACGGCCTCGGAGGCGGTGCAGAACCTCAATCTGATGTTCGGCCTGCCCGAGGGCGCGGGGATCGGCGCATGAGCGACGCATTCTTCAACTCGCGCTGGGTGCCGTGTCCGCCGAACGTGACCGAGGTCCAGGGCGGCGAACTACCGAGAGGCTTCCGCGCCGCCGGTGGCGCCTGTGGCGTCAAGCCCGACGGCGCCAGGGATGTGGCGCTGATCGTGTCCGATTCACCCGAGACCACGAGCGCCGCGCGCTTCAGCCGCTCCGGCGCACAGTCGGCGCCAGTGCTGCACAGCAAGCAGGAGTCGAAGCTCTGGGAGTTGCGCGCGGTCGTGGTCAACTCGGGCAACGCCAACGCCGCGACCGGACAGCGCGGGATCGATGATGCCGCGGCGATGTGTGCCGCCGCCGCGGTTGCCGCCGACGTCGATGTGCACCAGGTCGCGGTGGCCTCGACCGGCGTGATCGGCGTGCCGCTGCCGATCGCGACCATCACCAGCGGTATCACCGCGCTCGCCGGCGAGCTGCGCGCCGAGGGCGGCTCGGACTTCGCCGAGGCGATCCGCACGACCGATGCCTTCCCCAAGCAGGCGACGCTCGACATCGCGCTCGACGCCGGGACCGTGCGACTGAGCGTGCAGGCCAAGGGCGCGGGCATGATCTCACCCAACTTCGCGACGCTGCTGGTGTTCGTGCAGACCGACGCCGCGCTCGAGGCTGACGAGGCCGACCTGCTGCTGTCGGTCTGCACCAAGCGCTCGTTCGACCGCATCAGCGTCGACGGGCAGCTCTCGACCTCGGACACGATCATCCTGCAGGCATCGGGGGCCTCGGGCGTGCGGATCGAGCCGAAGACCGCCGACGAGCAGCTGTTCGGCGAGGCGCTCGACGCGGCGCTGAGGCAGATCGCGCTGCTCGTCGCCAGGGACGGCGAGGGTGCCCGCCGGGTCGGGCGCGTCGTTGTCAAGGGCGGCGACCAGCAGCTGTGCGAGCGTGTCGCGCACGCGGTCGGCGACTCGCCGCTGGTCAAGACGGCGCTGTACGGCGCCGACCCGAACTGGGGCCGGATCATCCAGGCGGTCGGCGCCGCACTGCCCGGGGCGGCACCGCTGCAGGTCGACATCTCGATCGAGGAGATCGTCGTCTGCGTCAACGGCAGCTACGTCGAGCACGACCAGCGGGCGCTGACCGAGGCGGTCAGGCGCGACGAGGTCGAGTATGAGGTCGTGCTCCCGGGCGAGGGTGCCGAGGCCGAGCGCTACTTCTCCGACCTCGGGCACGAGTACGTGACGATCAACGCGGAGTACACGACTTGAGCGGCGGCGAGCAACCGGTGAGAACGCAGCGCGATGTCGTCACGCTGCTCGAGGCGCTGCCCTACATCCGTGAGTTCCACGGCCGCACGGTCGTGATCAAGTACGGCGGCGCGGCGATGACCGACCCGGCGCTCAAGCACGAGTTCGCGCGCGACGTGGCGCTGCTCAAGTACGTCGGGATCAACCCGGTGATCGTCCACGGCGGCGGTCCCGAGATCACCTCGTACATGGAGCGCCTGGACCTGCCGGTGAAGTTCGTCGACGGCCTGCGAGTCTCCGATGCTGAGACCGTCAAGCTCGCGAAGATGGTGCTCGTCGGCAAGGTCAACAAGGACATCGTGCTGCTGCTCGGACGCCACGGCCAGCCGGCCGTCGGTCTCAGCGGCGATGACGGGCTGCTGTTCCGCTGCAGCCGTCTGGCCGCGCCGAGCGGTCAGGACATCGGCTTCGTCGGCCGCATCGACCAGGTCAACATCGGTGTGCTGACGCACGTCGCCGAGGACTACATCCCGGTCGTTGCCAGCGTCGGTGCCGACGAGGAGGGCAACTCCTACAACGTCAACGCCGACGACGCCGCCGCCGCGGTGGCGGCGGCACTCGGCGCCTACAAGGTGATGTTCCTGACCGACGTCGCCGGCTGGTTTCGCGACGCGGCCGATCCCGACACGCTGATCGCGGAGGCCAGCGCCACCGAGCTGCGTGCGCAGCTGACCGGCGTCAGCGGCGGCATGCGGCCGAAGCTCGCGGCCTGCCTGCAGGCGGTCGAGGGCGGCGTGCCCAGCGCGGTGATCGTTGACGGGCGCGTGCCGCACTCGCTGCTGCTCGAGCTCTTCACCAACGAGGGACAGGGCACGATGATCGTCCCCGACGATCTCGGCTCCGTGACGGAGCGGCCTTCTTCGCGCGGAGAAAACGATAATGATTCCGATTCTCATTATCGTTTTGTTTCGAAAAACGAAGGCGAATCCCGATGAGCCTGCCCGAACTGCAGGCGCTCGAACGCCAGGCGGTGATCCCCACGTACGTGCGCAACCCGGTCGAGTTCGTGCGCGGCGAGGGCGTCAGCCTCTGGGACGATCAGGGCAACGAGTATCTGGACTTCCTCGCCGGCATCTCGGTGCTCAACGTCGGGCACTGCCATCCGCGCGTGGTCGCCGCGATCCAGCAGCAGGCTGCCAAGCTCACGCACGTCTCGAACCTCTACTACACCGAGCCGGCGATGCGGCTCTCGGCGGCGCTCTCGGAGAGCTCGCTCGGGGGCAAGGTGTTCCTCTGCAACTCCGGCGCGGAGGCCAACGAGGCGGCGATCAAGCTTGCCCGCCGTCACCGTGCCGGCGGTGAGATCGTGGTGCTGCGCGACGCCTTCCACGGCCGCACCTACGGTTCGCTTTCGGCCACTCCGCAGGAGTCCAAGCAGGCACCGTTTGCGCCACTGGTGCCGGGCTTCGTCGTCTGCGAGAAGCAACCGCAGGCAATCGACGCGGCCGTCGGCCCCAACACCGCGGCGGTCCTGCTCGAGCCGATCCAGGGTGAGAGCGGCGTGCTGCCGCTCTCGGAGGAGCTGTTGCAGGCGGCCCGTGCCGCCTGTGACCGTGAGGGTGCGGCGCTGATCTTCGACGAGATCCAGACCGGCATGGGTCGCACCGGCACGCTCTGGGCCTACGAGCAGACGAGCGTCGTGCCCGACGCGATCACCAGCGCCAAGGGGCTCGGTGGGGGCCTGCCGATCGGCGCGCTGATCACCGGCGAGAAGCTGGCGGACACGTTCCAGCCGGGAGATCACGGCTCGACCTTCGCGGGCGGTCCGATGGTCTGCGCGGCGGCACTGGTCGCGCTCGAGATCTGCTCCGATCCCGACCTGCTCGCACACGTCGTGGCGATGGGCGAGCGCTTCGCCGCGGCGCTCGAGGAGTTGCCGTTCGTGGCATCCGTCCGCGGTCGGGGTCTGCTGGTCGGCGCCGAACTGGTCAACGGCAGCTCGGCGATCGAGCTCGCGCGACGGGCGCTGTTCGAGCAGCGCCTCGTGATCAACGCGACCGGCCCGTCGAGCCTGCGGATGGAACCGCCACTGATCGTCACGGAGGAGCAGATCGACGAGGCTGTCGCCCGTCTGGCACGCCTGGCGCCGTGAGCGGCCGCGGCGAGATCGTGAGCTTCGGCCCGCCGCTGGAGGGCGTCCGCGCCGCGCTGGGCGGCGCCTACACGGCGCGCAGCACCGATGCGGGCGAGATCGCCGTTCGCGACGAGCTCGACAAGCTCGTCTGCCGGCTCGGCGTCAGCGCGACGCCCGGTGGCAGCCACTGGCTGACGCTCGCCCCGCTGAAGGGCTATCGCGACGACGCCGAGCGGATCCGCGAGCTGCTGCTCGCTGCCGGCTTCGTCTCGGAGAAGGGCTGGCGGAGCGCGCGGGTGCCGATGACCGGCAACGAGCGCGCCGACGTCGTGGTCGGGCGCGTGCTGCTGCGGCTGCTGCAGATCATGGACGCCAACCTGCCCGGGGCGCTGGCCGACGCCGACGCCGAGTTCCTACACGACTATCGCGTCGCGATCCGCCGCACGCGCTCGGTGCTGCGCGAGCTCAGCGGGGTGTTCGACCCTGCCGCGCTCGAGCGCGTCCGGGCCGCGTTCAAATGGCTGCAGGACGAGACCAGCATGACCCGTGACCTCGACGTCTACCTGCACGAGTTCGACCAGCTGCGAAGGCTGGCGCCGGAGGCCATCCGCGCCGACCTCGAACCGATCGAGCCGCTCTTGCGTGAACGCCACCGCCGGGCCCGCGCGGCGATGCGGAGGGCCCTGAGCAGCGACCGCGCGAAGACGTTGCGCGCGGACTGGTGGGAGATCCTGCAGGCGCTGGTGCTCGCCGGCGAGGACTCCCGCGCGCAGGCAGCGCGTCCGATCGGCAAGCTGGTGGCTCGCCGGATCGTCAAGGTGCACCGCCAGATGGTGCGGATGGGCGCGGCGATCACACCGGAATCCGATCCCGACGAGTACCACGATCTGCGCAAGAAGGGCAAGGAGCTGCGCTACCTGCTCGAGCTGTTCGGGGCGCCGCTGTTCGATCCCGGCGTGGTCAAGCCGCTGGTGAAGACGCTCAAGGAGCTGCAGGACGTGCTCGGACTGCATCAGGACCGCGAGGTGCAGATCGAGATGCTGCGCGAGCTCGGTCAGGAGCTCGTCGCCCGCCCCGGAGGTCCGCGGGCGCTGATGGCGATCGGAACGCTGATCGACCGTCTCGAGCACGAGGCGGCCGAGGCGCGTGGGCGCTACGCGGCGTCCTTCGCGGAATTCGCTTCCGAGGCACAATGCAAGCTCGTGGCGAAAGCATTCGGCTGACTCAAGCGATGGCCAAATCCAAGCGCAACACCAGGGTCGTCGCGACCTACAACATCAAGGGCGGCGTGGGCAAGACCTCGGCGGCCGTGAACCTCGCCTACCTGGCGTCGCAGGCGGGCCATCCGACGCTGCTCTGGGACCTCGACCCGCAGGCCGCGAGCACCTATCTGTTCCGCGTGCGGCCCAAGGTCAAGGGCGGCGGACGCGGACTGCTGCGCAAGCGCGGCCAGGCCGCCGCGCACATCAAGGCGACCGATCACGAGAATCTCGAACTGCTCCCGGCCGACTTCTCCTACCGGCACCTCGACCTGGCACTCGACCAGTTCAAGAAGCCGGCGGCGAGGCTGCGCAAGGTGCTGGCGCCGCTGCGCGACGACTACGACTACATCTTCCTCGACTGCCCGCCGAGCATCTCGCTGGTGTCAGAGGCGGTGTTCGGGGCCTCCGACGCACTGCTGGTCCCGGTGATCCCCTCGACACTGTCCTCACGCTCCTACGAGCAGCTCGAGGAACTCGCCCGCGGCGGCAAGGTCGGTCGCACCGGCAAGACCTCGATCCTCGCCTTCTTCTCGATGGCCGACGTCGGCAAGCAACTGCACATCAAGGTGATGCAGCGGCTGCGCAAGATCGAGCATCTGACCCTGCTCGGCGCCGCGATCCCGACCTCCGACGAGGTCGAGATGATGGGCGAGGAGCGCAATCCGGTCGCGATCTTCGCGCCCGAAAGCCCCGCCGCCGTGGCCTACGCGGCGCTCTGGCCCGAAATCGAGCGGCGCCTCGGTTCTGGCAAGAGCGCCTAGGGGCCGCGCATGGACGCGCTCACCAGGTACCGCGCCTGGATCATCATGGCGGTCGTCCTCGTCGTCGCGATCCTCGCGGTGACGTTCGCCGCGGGCACCAAGAAAGGATCGGTGCGCGGCAGCGGAGACGTTCCCAGCGTGAGCTTTGGATCGCGGGTGCCCGGGCTCGGAGCGAGCCACCGGCTGATGCAGACCAACGGCTGGGTCGCGACCAGCGGCGCGCAGGCGATCGGCGTTTACGCGGGCGCCCAGCACTCGAACCAGCGCAACGGGCTGTTCCTGATCGTGCGCCGCACCGGCGGCCGCAGGCGGCTGGCAAGCGTGGTCGTGCGCGGGAGCGGCGCGGTGACGCTGCTGCGGCCGGCCAGCCCGGCGTCGCAGCAGGCGGCGTTCACCGAAACGCTGCGGTTCGTCACCGCCAACGGCGGCACCGGCACGCTCGACCTCAGCGGTGACCGCGTCGCGGTCAGCGGCTGAGACGCGCCGCGCTCAGCTCGGGCACGATCGCGTCGTCGCTGCCGGCGATGATCGCCTCGGCCATCAGCCGCCCCGAGGCGGCCCCCAGCGACATCCCGCGGCCACCGTGGCCGCTTGCAAGCCACAGGCGATCCTGGCCGGGCACGCGGCCGAGGATCGGGCGGTTGTCGAACGACTTGGGGCGGGCACACACGAGCGTTGATTGGACGCTCGCATGCGCTAACGACGGGACGTAGCGAGCGCCACGTTCGAGCAGGCGAGGGCCCCAGTCGGCCGCGCGTGGCTCAGGGCCCTTGATCATCGTCGATCCGACCGCGAGCCAGCTGGGGCTCGGCAGCAGCGTGAACGGCGCCTCATTCGTGATCCTACCGGTGGTCAGGCCGCGGGTGACAGTGCCTTCGATGATCGGATGGCGCGGTCCCCGTTGCAGCTCGATCAGCACGATCACGCCCCAGAGCGGCTCCACCGCTCGCGCAGGGATGAGGCCCGCGAGCACGTCGGTGCTCCATGCTCCGGCGGTGACCAGGACCTCGCGGCCGGAGGCACGCAGCTCGGCCGGCGACACGGGTTCGCCGAGCACGAACTCGGCGCCGGCGGCGCGGGCGCGATCGGCGACGGCGGTGGTTGCCTCGAGCGGACTGATCGGAAAGCCGGTGCGCAGCAGGCAGCCCCACAGGCCGTCGGCCAGCAGCGGCTCCTCGGCGCGCGCCGCCGGCGGGTCGAGCAACACCGGCGCGAGCTCCGGGAACTGCGAATAGTGGGTCAGCAGCTCGCCCGCGGCGGGCTCGTCGTCGGCCAGCAGCAGCGCGCCGATCGGTGTCGCCGGCATCGCCCCGCCGAGCCAATCGCGCAGCAGCTCGACCGACTCGAAGAACAGTGGCGCCGAGGCCGCGTCGTATGTGTGCTCGATCAGGCCGTTGTTGCGGCCCGAGGCGCCCGCGGCGATGCCGGCGGGGTCATACACCGTGACCGTGACGCCCGCGCGCGCAAGGAAGTAGGCGGTGGAGCAGCCGACGATCCCCGCTCCGATGATCGCGACGTCGCTCACTGCCTCGCGAGACTACGCTAAGAGGCGTGTCCACAGCTCCCACAACCAACTTCGATCCGCGGGCGATCAACGCCTTCCAATTCACCTATCGCAGCCTCCAGCCCGACGGGCTGGTGCGGCTCGGCTACGCACTCGATGACATCGAGTTCGAGGAGACGCTGCAGCTTCCCGCGCCGCGCTTCAGGGGTCTGCCGGCGGTCGAGGGACTGCTCGACCTGCTGCACTGGGTCGCCGGCGTCAGCTACTTCAAGGCCGCGATCCCGCGGCACCTGGTGTGCGAGACCGGCGCGCCGCCACCCGCTGCCGAACGGCTGCTCGCGGCGCTCTACTCGGAGGGCCTCGGCGAGTTCGCCGTCGTCAACAAGCTCGAGCAGTTGCCGCACCCGCAGTTCCCGCGCGGGGTCGACTGGGAGACGGTCGCCGAGCGGCGTCCGATCAACTCGCTGCTGGTGCCGGTCGGCGGTGGCAAGGACTCCGCGGTGGCGATCGAGATCGCCCGCTCCAGCGGGCTCGAGACGACGTTGTTCTCACTCGGCGACGCGCTGCCGATCAGCGCGACCGCGAACGTCGCGGCGCTGCCGCGCCACCTGGTTACGCGCCAGATCGACCCGCGGCTGTTCGAGCTCAACGCCCGGGGCGCGCTCAACGGGCACGTTCCGATCACCGCGATCGTCAGCTGCGTGGCGCTGCTGACGGCCGCGACCCAGGGGATCGACGCGGTGCTGATGGCCAATGAGCGCAGCGCGTCGGCCGGCAACTTCAGCTGGAACGGGGTCGAGGTCAACCACCAGTTCTCGAAGAGCCGCCGCGCCGAGCGGCTGCTCGCCGACGCCGTCACCGAGATCGAGGGCGCGCCGCAGATCTTCTCGATCCTGCGGCCGGCCTCGGAGCTCGCGATCGCGAGCGCCTTCGCGAAGCTCGAGCAGTACCACCCGGTGTTCACCAGCTGCAACCGCGTCTTCCAGCTCGACCCGGATCAGCGGCTGGGAACGTGGTGCTGTGATTGCGACAAGTGCCGGTTCGTGTTCCTGATCCTGGCGCCGTTCCTGGTGCCGGCCAAGCTCACCGAGATCTTCGGCAGGGACATGCTCGATGACCCCGAGCAGTACGACGGCTTCGCGTTGCTGACCGCCACCGGCGGTGACAAGCCGTTCGAGTGCGTGGGCGAGGTCGATGAATGCCTTGCGGCGATCGAGATCCTCAGCGGGCACGAGCTCTGGCAGCAGCACGCCAACGTCCGCCGGCTGGCCGAGGAGGTGCTCGCCAGGCGCGGCGGTGTGGGGGAGGCGGAGATGTCGGATCACTTTGCGCTGAGCGACGACCATGACATCCCGGACGCGCTGATCCAACCGGTCCGTGAAGTTCTCGGAGCTTGACGGCAGGCGGGTGGCGCTGTGGGGGGTGGGGCGTGAGACCAGCGCCTTCCGCTCCCAGCTCGAGCAGCGCCTGCCCGGCGCGACGATCACCGCCACGATCGACGACGCCACGCCCGAGCCGGACGCCCGTGCTGTGCTCGCCGAAGCCGACGTGCTCGTGCGTTCGCCCGGCGTCTCGATCTACAAGCCGCTGATCCAAGCGGCGATCGCCGGCGGAACGACGGTCACAACCGCGACCGGGCTGTGGCTGGCCGAGCGCGGGGGACGGCACGTGATCGGCGTCACCGGCACCAAGGGCAAGAGCACGACCGCGACCGTGATCGCGCATCTGCTGGGTCAGGTGATGGTGGTCGAGCTCGCCGGAAACATCGGCCGGCCGGTGATCGAACTGCTCGACCTCGATGCGGACGCCTGGGTCGTGTGCGAACTGTCGAGCTACCAGATCGCCGATCTCACGATCGGCCCCGAGGTTGCGGTGCTGACCAACCTCTCGCGCGAGCACACCGACTGGCACGGCGGCGAGCAGAACTACCGCGCCGACAAGCTGCGGCTCTTCACGCTGCCCTGCGTGCGCGTGGCGGTGCGACCGCCCAACGACGGCTGGCCGGTGATGTTCGAGCCCGGCGAGATTCCGCTGCGCGGCGCGCACAACGCCCGCAACGTGACGGCGGCGATCGCGGCGATCGAAGCCGCCGGGCTGCCGCTGCCGCAACTGCCACGCGCCCTCGACGGGCTTGCCGCACTCCCGCACCGCCTGCAGACGGTGCACACCGACGCGGCCGGCACCGAATGGATCGACGACAGCATCTCGACCACGCCCGAGTCGACGATCGCCGCGCTCGAGGCGTTCGCCGAGCGCCCGGTCGTGCTGATCGCCGGCGGCAGCGACCGCGCCCAGGACTACACGCGCCTGGCCCAGACGCTCGCGGCGCGCGGCGCCGACACCGCGCTGATCATGCTGCCCGACACCGGTTCGCTGA
>DATASU010000046.1:0-39618 GCA_036269095.1 Solirubrobacteraceae bacterium | reverse complement strand
AGCGCGTAGAGCACGCAACCGAGCGCATAGATATCCGAGCGGGCATCGGCGGAGGCACCGCGGCACAGCTCGGGTGCCAGATACTGAGCCGAGCCGATCACCATCGCCGTCTGCGTCAGCGAAAGCCCAGAGACGAGTCGCGCGATGCCGAAGTCGAGCACCTTGATGTGGCCGTGCTCGTCGAGCATCACGTTCGCCGGCTTGATGTCGCGGTGGACGATCCCGGCCCGGTGGGCTGCCGCCAGCGCGGAGGCAACCTGCGCCGCCACGTCGACGGCCTGCTCGACGTCGAGCGCGCCGCGCTCGCGCAGCACCTCCGCGAGGGTGCGACCGCCGAGGTACTCCATCACGATGAAGCGCGTGTCGCCGTCGCTGCCGGCATCGAACACCGCGACGATGTTGCGGTGGCTGAGCGCGGCGACCGCGAGGGCCTCGCGTTCGAATCTCGCGACCGACACCGGGTCCTGCGCGCGGTCGAACGGCAGCACCTTGACGGCGACGACGCGGCCGAGCACGCGGTCACGCGCGCGATAGACGACGCCCATGCCACCGCGGCCGAGCACCTCGAGCAGCTCATAGCGCTCGGCCAGCACCTCCCGCACACCTGCCATGCACTCTTCTTTCCCGTTCACGCGCCAGGAATCACCCGTGGACCGGAAAGCGGTCACACGTGCGTGGCGGGTTCAGTTGCGGTGGCACGCCTTCACGTAGGCGGCCGTCCCGGGCTGGCGTGCCTGCCCGGAGTTGGCGCTGATCATCAGGCAGCTCTCGTCCACCGCCTGGAACTCACGCGCCGGGATCGCCTTCAGCTGATCGACCATCGTGTAGCTCCAGCGGCGGTCGGTCGCACCCTGGAAGTACCAGTTGCTGCCGTTGTCGGCGAGGATCAGCCCGTAGGTCTTCATCGCCTCGATCACGACCTGGCAGGCGCGGGCGCACTGCGCGGCCGGCAGGTGAAACGAGGCACGCAGACGGAACCTCGCCCCCATCGGCGGATACGCGGTGTTGCCGCTGGAACCGGCCTCGTGACGGGCCGGCCAGACGAAGTGCGTGCTGGTCGTTTCGGCCGTGAATCGGATCGCATGGTCGATGTGGCCGGAGCGGACCTCGTCGTAGTTGACGAGCCCGGGCAGGATCGGCAGCCCCGCGGCGTCGGCTGATGTCCATCCGGCGGGGCGCAGGCGGTTCGAGTTGAGGTTCCAGATCGCGCCCGACCCGGCCGACGAACGGCCGCCGGCGCGGTAGTGCGCGTCGTAGAGCTCGTAGAGCGCGCAGGTGGTCGGATCGACCATCAGCGCGTGGCGGTCACCGCTCGCGTTCGGGCCACCCTCGATCGGCGTCCGCGCCGAGAACGGATACGGACCGCGGTCGCTCTCATCGGCGTAGAGGAAGTGCAGGTGCACCAGCTTTGGATGCGCGGCCGTGACCTGCCAGGGGATTCCGTAGGGGCTGCTGCCACCGCCGGGCCCGTAGTCGGGATGCAGATCCGTGGAGCCCGAGTCCATGTGCGCCATCCAGACGGCGGAGTGCGAGTCGACCGGGAGCCCGGTCACGGGTGTGTTCCAGACATTGTCAGCCGGAAACGCCGGGCAGCTGGTGCCCGGCAGCAGCTGCCCCGCGGGCTTCGTGGCGGTGCCCGCCTGCGTCGCGGCAGCGGCCTGCGCGCCAACCACAAGCGGGCCAACCACAAGCGCGCCAACCACAACCGCGCCGGCACACAGCGCCGGCGCAAGCCAGAACGAGATGCGCCGCGATCTACGCACCGCTCCCTTCCACCAGCAGCGCCGCGCCCAGCGCGCCGCCCATATCACCGAGGCTGACCACCTGGACGTCGGGCATCGTCAGGCCCGGGAACAGGTGCTCCTCCATCGTCTTCTGGATCCGCTCGACATACGGCTCTCCGAAGCGGACACCGAGACCGCCGCCGATCACCACGGCCTCGACGTCGAGCAGGTTCACAGCCGATGCCGCACCCGCTCCGAGCGCCTCGACGGCGCCGTCGATCAGTTCGATCGCGAGCTCGTCGCCGCGTTCCACCGCCGTCTCCCACACGGCGCTTGTGAACCGCTCGCGCTGCTTGTGCTCCATGATCTTGAGCAGGTCCGACTTGCGGCCACCGTCGATCTCGTGACGCGCGTGAGCCTCCATCGCGGCGCGCCCGGCGTAGGCCTCGACGCAACCCTCGTTGCCGCAGGGGCAGCGCCGGCCACCGCGCTTGATCACCATGTGGCCGATCTCACCGGCGCCGCCGCGTCCGCGCCAGGGCTTCCCGTCGAGCACGATCCCGCCGCCGACGCCCGTACCCCAGAAGACACCGAGCAACGAGGAGTACTTCCTGCCGACGCCGAGCTTGAATTCGGCAGCGGTCGCGACCTGCACGTCGTTGCCGATGGCGACGTTCGTCCCGAGGGTCTTGCTGAGCTCGGGCCCGAGCGCGAAGCTTCCGTCCCAGCCCGGTAGGTTGCGCGCGCTCGAGACGGTGCCGGCGGCCCGGTCGATCGATCCAGGCGATCCGATCCCGACCCCCGCGAGCTCGGCTGTCGTGGTTCCGGCCGCCTCCGCCGCCTCGGTGATCGCCTTGGCCATCTGCGCCGCGACGTCGGCCGGGGTCCCGCTCGTCGGGGTCGGATGCCGTGCCGAGGCGAGCACTTTGTTGTTTGCATCGACGACGATCGCCTCGATCTTGGTGCCGCCGAGGTCGATCCCGCCGCGTAGAGCTTTGGCTTCAGTGGTGTCGGTCATGGTTCGATTATTCAGCTTCCCGGTCCGGCCCACGCGCCCACAGCAGTTGGACGGCCATTGACGACGGCTATAGGCTTGCCGTAAGCGTGACTGGCGTTTCCCTGGACCACGTCGAGCCGTACACCAACATCTCGTCGAAGGCTTACGAGCATCCGGCGGATCGGGCGGCGACCGCTGCGCTGAAGGCAGTGCCGATGCTCGACACGCTGGTGCGCAAGCTGATCGAGTGGCGCTACGAGCGGGCGCTTCGCCAGTTCTACCTGGGCACGTCACTGAAGGTCTCCGACGATCAGTGCGGCGAGCTGTGGGCCTCGCACAACGCGGCCTGCCGGATCCTTGACCTGCCCGAGGTCTACGACCTCTACGTGACGAGCCCGGTTCCCGGTATCGCGATGGCGATCGGCTCGAAGAAGCCGATGATCGTGATCGACTCGCTTGTGCTCAAGCGGCTCGGCCCGGGCGAGCAGCGGGCGTTGCTGGGGCATGAGCTCGGGCACGTGCTGTCTGATCACGTGCTCTACATCACCGCACTCAACATCCTGCTTGCCGCCGGCAGCTCGCTGCCGATGCTGCTCGGGCTGCCGTTCCGCGCGGTCAAGGCCGTGCTGCTCGAGTGGTACCGAGCCGCCGAGCTCAGCTCTGACCGCGCCGCCGTGCTGGTCGTGCGCGACCCCCAGATCGTCTGCCGCATGCTGATGGTCGCCGCGTCCGGTCTCCCGGCCGAGGATCTCAACCTCGACGCCTTCATGGCCCAGGCGATGGAGTACGAGAACTGGGATGACCCCTCCGACCGCGTCCGCAGGTTCTTCTGGGAGATCAACGTCACCCACCCGTACGCGGTGCGGCGTGTCTCCGAGATCATGCGCTGGGTGCAGAGCGGCGACTACGACCGCATCCTGCGTGGCGAATACCGCACGCGCGATCAGGAGACCGATGTCCGCGCGGAGGCAGGCGACGCGATGGAGTTCTACAGCGAGCGCTTCCGCTCAGCCTTCCGCGACGTGGGCGAGAACGTGACGAACCTCGGCGGCCAGGTCGCCGGCGTCGCCGACCAGGTCGCCGACTGGCTGCGCAACCGCAGCCCCAGCTCGAGCCCGGACGAACCGGCGCCCGAGCCCGACGACGAAGCCTAAGTTCGAGGCGAGCTC
This sequence comes from Solirubrobacteraceae bacterium, assembly GCA_036269095.1. Classification (GTDB taxonomy): domain Bacteria; phylum Actinomycetota; class Thermoleophilia; order Solirubrobacterales; family Solirubrobacteraceae; genus Palsa-465. Next base: position 35,728 of record DATASU010000046.1, on the reverse strand, counting down.
CGAGCGCTGGAGCTGGAGCGAGCTACAAGCGCCGGGGGCGGCGCCGCCGTTGCGCTAAGATTTAGTTGTCAACTCAACAACTGACGGACATCCCCGGAACGCTTGAAGTTCCGCCGCATGCCCGCCGAACGATGGAAGGAGCGCATCATGCGCCTGCACTTCATCTCCCGGCTGGCCCTGTTGATCGCCGGAAGCTTTCTGGTCGTGGCAACACAGGAAGGCGTCTGGACCGGCAATCCACTGAAATGGATGTTCATCGCCGGAGGCGCAGTCGCGATCGTTGCGGCCGCCGCCGACGCGATGCTCGACTCGCTCGGGCAGCGCGCACTCGACCTGGTCACCGCGCTCGTCGGCGCATGGATGATCGTCGGCGCCGCGGCACTGAGCCAGGCCGACGTCAAATGGTGGTCATTCGGCTCGGCGGCGGCGATCACCGCGCTGAGCGCGATCGGCCTGACGATCCACGAGTGGAGCACCGAGCGGGTCGTCCACGAGCTGCGCGTCACCCACCACGAGGAGGCACGCCGCGAGGCCGAGGCACAGCAGGTGACGCCCGCGTAGCGCTCGCGTCGCAGACGAATACCCCAAGCGGAAGCGAACCCGGGGCCGGCGCCAGAGCCGGCCCCGGGGCGTTCCCGGCGACAACATGCGGGCGAAGGGACTTGAACCCCCACGAGCAAAGCTCACCGGCACCTAAAGCCGGCGCGTCTACCAATTTCGCCACGCCCGCGCATGACCGGCCTGCGGCCAGGGCAGATTGTATGGTCAGCGATGATGAGCCCGGCCCGCGCCGTAAAACCCGGCTACGTGGTGACGTATCCGAACCGCGAGAAGCGCTCGAGCAGATTGACGCGCACGGCGGTCGCCGTGGTGCTCGCCGCCTCCGCCCTGCTGATGCTGTTCGTGACGATCGCCGGCTGGAGCAAGCTCGCCGGGCTCGAGCCGCTCAACATCCTCTGGTGCGTGGTCTACCTGGTGATGGCCGTCTACGTGATGCGCTGGGCGCGCGAGCTGCTGCCGATCGCGGTCGGCCTCGCGGCGCTGATGTTCGTATTCACGATGATCGCCGAAACGGCAGCCGCCGGGATCACCTGGACCGATCGCAACGAGCCCGATTACGCACCCGTGCACACGCTGTTCGGTGGTGACGGCCTCAGCCCGAGCACGCTCAGCGCGCTCACGATCGTGATCGCGATCACCCAGCTGGCGCTGATCGCCGCCGCGGTCTACGGCCTCTCACAGGCCTGGAACATCGAGTACGAGGTGCCCGCGGCCGAGGCCACCGGCGCCGTCACCGCCTAGCAGATTCGCGCCGCGGTCAGACAGGCGGCGCGACAGCCCCGAACGTCACGATCACGCCGCGGTCGCCGTAGGGAACCTGCTTGCGCTGCACGAACCAGGCTGTCTTGGCGAGGGCCTTCGTGACCTTCGTCCAGAAGCCGTACTTGGCGATCACGCGCCGACGGATCTCCTCGTGCTGGGCGCCGGCGACGATCCGCGCCGTCGCCTGCTCGGGTGAGGTGCCCTGCTTGACGACGCCGCGCTGATTGCAGGGCTGCACGACCACACGCGAGGTGTGCGCCAGGCGCTTGGCCTTGCCTGAGCCGGAGCTCGTCCAGAAGCCGAACGTCCCGTCGCCCATGTCGACCCACCAGACGGGTGTCGATACCGCGGTTCCGTCGCGCTTGAACGTCGTGAACAGAACGCAGGACTCTTCGGGGCCGATCGCCATCGCAGCCACGCTAGCGGCTGACGGGCAACCCGACAAGCCTCAGCTGCCGGTCTGATTCGTGTACGGCACGTAGGTCCGGCAGGGCTCGTTGCGCAGGCTCGGGCACGGCGGCAGTCCGGTCGGCACGCTGACCCCGGGGACGACCGGCAGCACGAGGTTCGACGGCATCGCGGACGAGAAGCGAACCGACACGCCGGCGGTGCCCGACGGGTTGGTCTGGGCAAACGCCCACAACGGCTCGGCGCCTCCCGGGGCGGCGATCGTCACGCGGATCCGCGACCCGGCGCGGTAGACGTGCCCCTCGTAGTAGAGCGGGATCGTGACCTCGACGAACTTCCCACTCGGCAACGGCTGCACCGCGTTGCTGCGCAGGTTCGGCAGCGGCTCGAGCAGCGTGCTGCCGGGCGCCAGCTTGCGCTCATCGGCGCGTACCCAGCCGTCCTGCACGAACGTCTCGTCGCCGTCGGAATCGACCTCGCTGACCGTCGCCTGCAGATCGACATTCGGGGCGGAGGCCTTGATCCAGAGATGCACCGCTCCGCCCCCGATCACGGTCGTGTTCTGCGTCAGCGGCTGGCTCACATACGACACCGCGGTGCCGGCCGGATTCTGCTGCCAGTTCCAGTCCCAGTCGGCGGCGTTACCCCAGAGGCCGCCGGTTTCGGTGTTCGCCGACGCGTAGTCCGTGGCCGGGAGCGCCTTGGGATTCCAGGTGAAGCCGTCCACCTCCGAGGTCTGGGCGGGACTGGTGGCAAGCGAGCCACCGGTCCCGAGGTACCACGTCTGGGCGACCGTGCCCGGGATCGGGAAGCTCGGGAACGACTGCTCGAAGGCCGGGTATGGGTCACCGGGCGTGACCGTCCCGCCCGTCGACGCGGCACCAGCGCCGTTGTCGAACAGCACGCGCACCGACGGCAGCTGCTCGTAAGCGGCGAGCGCCGCCTGGTAGCTCGCGATGTGCTGGATCGGGTCGTACGGCAGCGCCAGGTTGTTGATGGCCATCGCCTCGCCGTAGAAGAACGGTGCCGCGACCTCGACCAACCCGAGGTTGTCGATCGGTGCCTGGTGAGCGACGAACAGCGACAAGAAGTCGTACCAGCGGTCGAACGTCGCCGGGTCGAGTGAGTCGATGTGGGCGCCGTTGGTGAACGTGAACCACTTGTGGCTGGTTCCGGTGAAGTCCTGCGCGAGGTCGGCGCAGTGACCGCCCGTCTGCTCATCCTCCCACTGGCAGGCCAGAAACACGGGGACCTTGATCTTGTGCACGAACGTGACCGGATCGAGCGGATCGGCCATCTTCGGGATGTAGTGCGCGTTGTCGTGGATCAGCTTGAGCACGCTCGGGGCTTCGCCGTGCAGCGCCTGGTTGCTCCTGCAGGTGCCGTCGCCCTGCTGGATGCGCTTGTAGGCCCATGACTGGCCGCTGTTTGGACCCGCGGGCTCGGCGTCGTGCTGGCGCTCGGCGGCCCACGCGACCGCGAAGCCGGTGTTGAGGATGCCGCCCGGGTAGAGCGTCGTGACCGTCGAATCGATCGTCGAGAGCGGTGAGATCGCCTCGAGCGCGGGCGGATCGAGCTGTGCGGCGAACAGCTGGCTGATCGCGCCGTAGGAGACGCCGATCATCCCGACCTTGTGGTCGAGCACCCAGGGCTGGTGCGCGATCGTCTGGATCACGTCGTAGGCGTCGAGGTTCTGCTGCGGCTCGAAGTAGTTGAAGTCGCCGCCCGAGCAGCCGGTTCCGCGCATGTTGACGTCGACGACCGCGAAGCCCATCAGGTTCGCGAGCACGGCGATGCCGCTGTCGGGGCCGGCCGGGTCGGCGTAGCCGTAGCCCGCGTACTCGATCACCGTCGGGTACGGCGTCCTCGAATAGCTGCTCGGCAGCGAGACCCCGTCGGGCAGCGCTGAGATCCCAGCCGGATGACTCGGCGGGTGCACGTCGATCGCGAGCCTGGTGCCGTCGCGCGTGGTCAGGTACTGGTAGCCGTTGTCCTTGATCCTCTGGTCATAGACGCTCGGGTCCCAGGGCTTCGCGGCCTCACTGTGGACCGTCAGGGACGCCGACTCGTCGCCGCTGCTTCCGAGTCGGACTCGGTAGCCGGCGCCCGGCTTCACACCGGTGAAGACGACGCCACCCTGAGCGTCGGCGCGTAGGCGTGCGACCACGTGACCCTTCGCATTGAGCAGATCTGTCCGTGCGTGCGGCTTGAGGCCGGTGGCATAGACCTGCTCGGTGCTGCCGTGGGCGGTGACCCGGGCCGCCGCGACGGCTGCGGGAACCAGCGTGCCGAGGCAGGCCAGCAAAACCACAACGGCAAGACGATTCAGTGCACGCATCTCAGAACTCCCTCTCCAAGGAACGTCTGAGACGGTACAGGCACGCGCCGATCACCACGACCGGCAACCGGCGGCTCCAGGGTCTTCGCGCGAGCGCGCGCTGATCAGACCGGTTGCTCTGAGCCTGACGCCGACACGATCGCGTTGACCGCGTCCTCCACCGTCAGCGCATCGGTATCGACCACGATGTCGTAGTGCACCGGGGACTCGGCCTCGACCCCGTAGAAGCGCTTCAGGTAGTCGGCGCGATTCGCGTCCCCGATCGCCACCAGCTTGTCGGCGTCCTGCGATGAGATCAGCCGGCTTGCGGCGAGCCGCGCGCTGCGGGCCTGCGGCGAGCCGGTGACGAACACGCGCAGCACTCCGTCACGGCCGGCGAGCGAATGTGACGCCGCGTGAGCGAGGATCACGACCTCGCCGTAGGCCATGTACTCGTCGATCGCGGAGCGGATCTTTCCGCGCAACTCGTCCTGGCTCAGGCGTGGGCCCTGTTCGAGCGGAAACGGGATGCCGATCAGGCCCGCCGTGACCTGCGCATCGACCGAGGTCCTGAAGGTCGGGTCCGACGCGGCCGCGCTGTTGGGAACGAGGCGCGAGACGAGCCTTGACATGAAGGTCTTGCGGCGCTCGACGTCGGCGATCGTCTCGAGGCTCACGCCGGCTTCGGCGGCGGCCTTCAAAAGAATCTCCTCGCTGACGACGGGGTAACCGAGTGCCGCCGCGACCGCGACCGCCACCTCCTCCCCGCCGGAGCCGTCGGAGAAGGAAATGCTGATTACGCGTGCTGGCATGGCTCGGCAACGTACACAAAAACGGGGTCGCCGGCAGGTGGTTCACAGCATGTTCACAGGCTCATGAGTTGTCCCACCATCGCGCCGCATGCGCGTACGTCCGGCGTGTCGCTTTGCGGGTCATTCCATCGGCGCGCCGAGCGTCGGCACCGCGGCGGCTCCGGGCAGGACATCGTCCCAGCGCCCGAGCAGCGCCTCGGTCGCGACGGCCGTCTGCGGCCGCGAGAGCAGATAGCCCTGACCGCACTCGCAGCCAAGCTGCTTGAGCGCGTCGAGTTGAGCCTGGGTCTCGACTCCCTCTGCGACCACCTCGAGGCCGAGGCTGTGCGCCAGGGCGATCGTGGAGCGCACGATCGCATCGTTCATGCCGTCGTCATCGTCGCTGTGGTTCACGAAGCTGCGGTCGATCTTCAGCGCCTCGACGGGAAACTGGAGCAGCGCGGTGAGCGACGAGTAGCCCGTACCGAAGTCGTCGAGGTGCAGCCCGACGCCCTTGGCGCAGACCTCGCTGACGATCCTGCTGATGCGCTCGGGCTCGTGCATCAGCGTGCTCTCCGTGATCTCGAGCTTCAGCGCGTGCGGCGGTACCCCGGTCTGCTCGAGCGCAGCGAGAATCTGGTCGGGGAGTGCCGGATCGTCAAGTTGCCGAGGCGAGATATTGACGCTGACACAGGTCTCGTCACTGACGAGGCCGGCCTTTCTCCAGATCGCGAGCGAGCTCAACGCCGTGACCAGTACGTGATTGCCGAGCGCTCCGATCAGACCGCATTCCTCGGCTATCGGGATGAACTCACCCGGGGTCAGAGTGGCCCACCCCTCGGGCCAGCGCGCGAGCGCCTCGAGGCTTCTCAGGCGTCCGGTGGCGAGGTCTACGATCGGCTGATAGCTCACCGTGATCGCGGAGTGCTCGACCGCTCTGCGCAGGTCGCTCTCGCTGGTGAGCCTGGCGAGGATCCGACGGTGCATCGATTCGTCGAAGATCGCGTATGTCCCGCCTCCGCGGTGCTTGGCGTCATACATCGCGATGTCGGCGTTACGCAGCAGGTCGTTGACCGGGATGTCCGGGCTCGTGAGGCAGATCCCGACGCTGGCCTGCGCGAACAGTTGCTGGTCCGCTATGCGGAAGGGACGCTCGAGCACATCGCAGATCTCCTGTGCCTTGGTGGTCGCCTGGGCCTCCGAGTTGACGTTGTCTAGCAGCAACGTGAACTCATCGCCGCCGAGCCGGGCGACGGTGTCTCCGGGCCTCAGGATCGCGGTCAGGCGGGCGGCGATCGCCACCAGCAGCTGATCGCCGGTGATGTGGCTGAAGCTGTCGTTGATCAGCTTGAAGCGATCGAGGTCCAGGAACAGCACCGCGCACCCCGCGGCCGGGTCACGTCGCGAGCGCTGGAGGATCTGCTCGAGTCGGTCGACGAGCAGCGCGCGGTTGGGGAGCCCCGTCAGCGGGTCGTGCAGCGCGTCGTGGCGGAGGCGCTCCTCGGCGACGCGGCGTTGCGTGATGTCGGCGATCGACCCCGCCATGCGCGTCGGGGTCCCGTCGCTGTCACGGATCGCAAGCCCGCGACAGAGGATCCACAGCCAGGTCCCGTCGGCGTGGCGCATGCGGCACTCGAACTCCAGATGCGCCGTGCGGTCGGCGAGATGGCTGTCAATCGCCGCGCGAAGCTGAAGGGCATCGTCGGGGTGCACGAGCTCGAGCCAGCGGTCGGGCAACGGTGCATCGACGGGCTCCTCCAGGCCGAGGATCGCGTGCCAACGGTGCGAGAGGTAGATCTGGTCGTTGGCCAGGTCCCAGTCCCAGATGCCGTCGTTGGCGGCCCGTGTCGCAAGCGCGTAGCGCTCACGGCTGCTGGCCAGATCACTGAGCGCGCCGTTGTGTGAGATCGCGTAGCGGATCGCGCGCTCCAGCACGGTCGAGTCGAGCGCCTGTTTGGTGACGTAGTCGGCAACCCCGAGCGCGCTGGCCTCGAGGTCGATCTCATAGTCGTCCTGACCGGTGAGCAGGATCACCGGCGCTCGCGGGCCCGATCCGAAGCCCTCACGAACCAGCTCCAGGCCGGTCCGCTGACCGAGCCGGTAGTCGATCAGGTAGGCGTCGTGACGGTGGTGCTGGATCTCTGTCAAAGCCTCCTCATAGGCCGCGCACCAGTCGAGGTCGAACCGCATCCGCTGTTGAGCGGCGAGCAGGTCGCGGGTGATCAGGTAGTCATCCTCATCGTCCTCGATCAGGAGGACGCGGCAACTCTCACGCATACGAGCTCGACTGACCGGGGAGCTCGACGATCTCGAACCAGTACCGGGTCCAGGTGCTCATGACTTCGACGAGGGAGCTGAACGTCACCGGCTTGGTGATGAACGAATTGACGCCGAGGTCGTAGCTGCGCAGAACGTCGTGCTCGTCCTTGGAGGTGGTGAGCACGACGACGGGGATCTGACGCAGACGCTCATCGGCCTTGATTTCCGCGAGCGCCTCACGACCGTCCTTCTTCGGCATGTTCAGGTCGAGCAGGATGATCCCCGGCCGCGGCGCGGGTGCCGCGCCGTCGCCGTAGCCGCCCTCGGAGCGCAGATAATCCATCAGCTCCTGGCCATCGGAGACGAAGTGGAGCTGGTTTTTGAGATGTGCCGCGCTGAGCGCGTCACGCGTCAGCTCGCGATCCTCCTCGTCGTCGTCGGCCATCAGAATCGTGATCGCTCTTCCCTGACGGTCATCTAAAGACACGGGCCTGCTCCTTTGCGACTGCTTCTGGTTGATCGTCGAGGTCATAGGCCTGATCGTCGACCGGCTGGTCCACCGGGAGGGTCACCGTGAACGTGGCACCATCCCCGAGTCGGCCCTCCGCCAGGATCTCGCCGCCGTGGCGGGCGACGATCTTCTGGCAGAGCGCGAGACCGATCCCTGTGCCTGGATATTCAGTGCGGCCGTTGAGACGCTCGAACACCCTGAAGATCCGGGTGCTGTATCGCTGCTCGAAGCCGATGCCGTTGTCTGTGACGGTCAGCGTGACGAGGCCACCGGCGACGGCGGCATCGATACTGACCTCGGACGGCGCGTCCTCGCGCCGGAACTTGACCGCGTTGGAGATCAGGTTCAGGACCAGCTGCCGCATCTGCAGCGGGTCGGCGCGAAGCGTCGGCAGCTCGCCGACGGACACCACGGTGCCGGCGCTCTCGATCTCCAGCGAGAGATCGTCGAGCGTCTCGGCAACCACCTGCGCGAGGTCCACCGGCACGAACGGCCGCGGGTTCGTCGTCACGCGCGAGAACTGCAGCAGATCCTGAATCAGGCCCTGCATGCGCTCCGCCGCCCGGTTCGCGCGTCCGAGATAGTCGATGCCACGCTCGGACAGTCGCTCGGACTCGGTGCTCGCAAGCTGCTCCGTGAAGGTGCGTACCTTGCGCAGCGGCTCCTGCAGATCGTGCGATGCGATCGACGCGAACTGGTCGAGCTCGGCGTTGGACCTCGCCAGCTCGGTGGCACGGCGCTGCAACTCGCTGTTGGAGTCCTCGAGCTCGCGGTTGACGAGCTCGAGCCGCGTGTTGGCCTCGGCGAGGTTGCGCTCAGCCGAGTGCAGGACGCGCCAGCCAAGCCCGAGGGCGACGGCGGCCATCAGGCCGAAGCCCACAAGCAGCAGCCACGGGAGCCAGTGGTTCCAGCCCGACACGCTTGCGAACAACGCCCCGTCGGGCGCGCTCAACACGACGCGCCAGGTCGAGTCGGCGAGCGGAACCTGATCGTAGAAGCGGCCCTCACGGTCACCTGATGAGTGCCCCAGAGCAGCTCGGCCCGCGCCGGTGATCTGGTAGCCCGGGGGCCGCGAGGCGATGTTTGATGCGACCACCCGATCGTTTGCGTCGACTATCAGGTTGTGTGAGCCCGGAACCCCGGGGATATGACGCAGCTCGCCGGCGAGGAAGCCGATGATCGCCGACGGCGCCGCCCCCTCCGCGACGATCCGCTTGCCGTAGCGGGTGGGCAGGCCGATCGCGAACTCGATCACCGTTGACTTGCCGTGGCCAGAGAGATCTCCGAGCCCGTACGGAGCACCGCTCTCGACGAGCTTCAGCGCCCCCGACTGGTCCAACTCGGTGCGGGCCTGGCTCGTGAAACCGGGAGTGTGCGCAAGCACCGCTCCATGCGCGCCCAGAACCGCGAGGTAGGCGTTGTCGGCGAGCTCCTTGTCGAGCGCCGCGATGCTCACCGTGCGCCCGCCGAACACGCGCGAGTCAGCCGGCACTCCCTGCTTGACGGTCGCGAACAGGCTGTCCACCAGCGCCCCGGCGAGCACCGCACGCTCCTGCACACGCGCCTTGACGCTCGACTTCGAGTTCGCCTGGCTGTTCGACAACTCGATCGCGAACACAGCCAACAGGGCGATCACGATCACCGCCGAGGCCAATAGCAGCGACGTCGCCCGCCTGCGACCCTCTGACATCCAGCCGATTGCGCGCGCCATCAATTCACCGCCACTCGATCATCCTGCAGATCAGTAGGCCCCGGTGAGGGGCCGATCGGCAGGCGAACATCACCGCATTAGATTTGCAAGATTTCTTGCAAACGTGGCGAACGGGTATGCGGGGCGCGGGGGGGCGTTGGATCTGTCGGAGGATGTATTTATCGGAGTCGGAAGTGCTCTGTATCGGTAATAGATCAGAGACCGGCGCTCCGATCGCGCCGTGGTAAGGGGGCGGTTCGATGTACGACTATTTCTTCTCAGGCGATCAGTACATCCGCGTGCGCCGTGCTGAGACCGGCCCGGGCACGGTGGACGCCGGCTATCCGGCGTCGATCTCGGTTTGGGGTTGGGGCACGTTCGGTGCCGACGGGATCGATGCGGCGCTCTACAGCGGTTCGAAGTGCTACTTCTTCGCTGGGCGCGAGTACATCCGCATGACACGTGGCGAGACCGGGCCGGGCACGCTCGATCCGGGCTACCCGCGGCCGATCTCCGACTGGGGTTGGGGGCGGTTCGGGGCCAAGGGAATCGACGCGGTGCTCAATAGCGGCGCCAAGACCTATTTCTTCTCCGGCGATCAGTACGTCCGGGTGACGCGATTGGGCGACAGCGACCTCGGCACGGTCGACGGTGGCTACCCACGCACGATCGCTGCCGGCTGGGGTTGGGGCGATTTCGGTGCCAACGGGATCGACGCGGCGCTGTACAGCGGCGCTGTCTGCTACTTCTTCAGCGGCGATCAGTACATCCGCGTGCACCGCGGCGAGACCGGCGCCGGAATCCTCGATCACGGCTACCCGCAGTCGATCGCGGCCGTCTGGAACTGGGGGCGGTTCGGTGCCGACGGGATCGACGCGGCGCTGTACAGCGGCGGACCGCTGGTCGCGCCACGCAGCGGCGGTCTGGTCTCGAACGGGAACTACTTCTTGCAGCAGGGCGGGCAGGCGCTCGCCGACCCAACGGTCACGATCAACTTCGACGGCGAGTTCGTCAGCGCCGCCAACGGCTTCAGTATCCAGCTCAACGGGTACTCGCAGACGGGTGACTACGACGCCGAGCAACAGATCGTCGTCTACCTCCCGGCCGGCAGCGACACTCTGATCTCCCGGATCGAGAACTGGGTCGACCCGAGCACCGAGCTGATCCGGATCGACCGTGATCTCGCGAATCTGCCAGACGGCAAGATCCCAGCCGGCTACGCGCTGACGATCGCGGTCCACACCGACGGCCAGCAGAACGTAAGCGGCGCCACCTTCACGCTGACCGACGAGAACGGCGGCATCTCCGGTCAACAGACCCTGACGATCGTCGGCCAGACGCTGTCAACGACCGGCAAGCCGGCGACCAGCGCCGACCTGGCGCCGATGACCGCCTTCCAGCTCAATATCGGCGGCGACTACAACGGCTCGGCGGCGGACCTGACCGCCGCCAACGGAACGATCACCTACGCAGCCTCGGGCCTGCTGTCGGCGTCGGACACGCCGCCGGCAGATGTTGACATCGACTACTACACGCTCGAGACGGCCAATGTCTCGTTCAGCCAGCTACCGGTCGCCGCCGACGCGGCGATGACGCAGTACTTCGCGCTGACCTCGGAGGTTCCGGTGCTCGGCGAGATGACAGCCGCCGCCCGTGCGGTCAAGGGTCACCCGTTGGCGCCACCGTCGGGGACGCTCGTCGGCTGACAAGGACGTTCGCAGCAGGCCCGCCGGGTTCCAATAACGCGAGCCCGGCGAGGCCGATACGTCCGCCGAGCGCCCGTCAGTCGGCGGCTGCCTCGACCGGGACGCAGCCATCACGCCCGGGATTTTCAGATACCGCGGGAGGGATTCGAACCCTCACACCGTTTCCGGCAGCGGATTTTGAGTCCGCCGTGTCTACCGTTCCACCACCGCGGCGTGGCCGGGCAAGTGTATTTGGCGCTCAGGCAACGAGCGCGTAGAGCTCGTCGATCAGCGCGGGCGCGGCAACGACGACGCCCGACGGCAGTCTGCCGTCGGCCTCGAGCGTGCGCACGGCGAGGCCCGCGCGCTGGCAGATCAGCGTGCCGGCGGCGATGTCCCAGGCCTTGACCCCGCGCTCGTAGTAGGCGTCGAGGCTCCCGGACGCGACCGCGCACATGTCGAGCGCGGCGACCCCGGCACGGCGGATGTCACGCGCCCGCGGAATCACCTCGACCGCGATCTGCGCCTGCAGCGCGCGCACCGCGGGGTCGTAGCCGAAGCCGGTCCCGACCAGCGCCCGGTCGAGTGCGGCACACCCGGTCGCGGTGACCGTCTGGCCGTTGCGCAGCGGCGGCCCCGAGCGCGTCGCCGAGAAGTGCTCGTCGCGTACCGGGTCGAGCACAACCGCGGCGATCCCGCCAGCGGCGTCCTCGACCGCGATGCTGACGGCGAAGGTCGGCCAGCCGTAGAGGTAGTTGACGGTGCCGTCGAGCGGGTCGACGACCCAGCGAAGAGCGGCCTTCTGATTCTCAGAAAAACGATAATGAGAAGCAGAATCATTATCATCTTCTTTCGCGGGAGAGGACGGAATTTCTGCGGAGACGCCGACGCCGGCGGTCTCACCGCCCTCCTCCCCGAGAATCGAATCGGCGGGCCGCCTACGCCCGAGCACCTCACGGATCGCGCGCTCGGCGCCCAAGTCGGCTTCGGTCACGGGATCGGTCGGTGTGCTCTTGGTGTCGACCTGCAGCGGCCGGCGCCAACGCATCAGCAGCTCGCGGCCGGCGGCGTGCGCCGCCTCCGTCGCGACGTCGAGCAGCTCCGCCTCGAGAGCGCCGTCGACCGCCATCAGACCGGCGTCACCGGGTTGTGCTTCGCCGGCCACTCGCGCACGCGTCCCGCCGCCAGCGCAAACCGCCGGATCAGCTCGTCGCGCAGATCGCCGGGCTGCACGACCGCATCGACGACCAACTCGGACGCGAGGTGCAGGATGTCGATGTCCTGCGCGTACTCGGCGCGCAGCTGCTCGGTGCGGGCCGCGCGCGCGTCATCGTCCTCGATCGCCTGCAGTTGGTTGAAGTGCACGGCGTTGACCGCCGCGCTCGGTCCCATCACCGCGATGTGCGCGCTCGGCAGCGCGATGCAGCAATCGGGCTCGAACGCCGGCCCGGCCATCGCGTAGAGCCCGGCGCCATAGGCCTTGCGCACCACCACCGAGATCTTCGGCACCGTCGCCTCCGACACCGCGCTGACCATCTTCGCGCCGTGGCGGATGATGCCCTCGCGCTCGACCTGCGTGCCGATCATGAACCCGGGCACGTCGGCGAGGAACAGCAGCGGCACGTTGAACGCATTGCAGGTCTGGATGAAGCGCGCGGCCTTGTCGGAGGAGTCGGTGAACAGCACCCCGCCCTTGACCTTGGGCTGGTTGGCGACGATCCCGATCGCACGCCCGCCGAGCCGCCCGTAGGCGACGATCAGCTCCTTGGCCCAACGCGCGTGGACTTCGAGCAACGAATCGGCATCGAGCAGCGCCGCGAGCACGTCGTGCATGTCGAACGGCTTGTTCTCGTCGAGCGGCACCAGCTCGCCGATCGCGTCGGTTGATGCCGGCTTGCTGGCCGGCATCTCCGGTGCAGCGCCCAGATAGTTCGTGGGCATGTAGCCCAGGTAGCGGCGGGCGAACTCGATGCCCTCGTGGTCGGTCGCGACGAGCGCGTGCCCGACCCCGCTCTTCGACGTGTGCATGCGCGCGCCGCCCATCTCCTCGAGCGTCACCTGCTCGCCGATCACCATCTCAGCCATCCGCGGCGACCCGAGGTACATAGACGCGTTGCCGTCGCGCATGATCACGATGTCGCAGAACGCGGGGATGTAGGCGCCGCCCGCGGCGCTCGGGCCGAACAGCACGCAGACCTGCGGGACGACGCCGGAGAGCCGCACCTGGTTGTAGAAGATGCGGCCCGCGCCGCGGCGGCCCGGGAACATCTTGACCTGTTCGTTGATGCGCGCCCCGGCGGAGTCGATCAGGTAGATCAGCGGACAGCGGATGGCGGCCACCCGCTCCTGCAGGCGCAGGATCTTCTCGACCGTGCCGGGCGCCCACGAGCCTGCCTTGACGGTCGGGTCGTTGGCGATCACCGCCGCCGGGCGGCCATCGACGGTGCCGATCCCGGTGACGACGCCGTCGGCGCCCTCCCCGTCGACGTCCCAGTGGCTGAGCAGGCCGTCCTCGGTGAACGAGCCATCGTCGAACAGCAGCGCGATCCGTTCGCGCACCGGCAGCTTGCCCTGCTCGGCGGACTTGGCGTGGTGGCGCTCGGGTCCGCCGGCGAGCGCGCGCTCGCCGGCGCGCTGCAGCGCGGCGCCTGGGTCGTCGTCGACGGTGCTCACGCGGCTGAGGCTACCGCCAGTCCACCGGGCCGGCGGTCAGTACGTGGCTGCCGAGCTTGCGCCCTAGCGCCCGCTGGGCGGCACCCGACGCCGCGATCAGCCTGCCGAGATCGATCCCGGTCGCGATTCCCATCTGCTCGAGCATCGAGACGAGGTCCTCGCTGGCGATGTTGCCGGTCGCGCCGGCCGGCACCGGGCAGCCGCCGAGCTCGCCGAAGCTCGACTCGAACGAGTCGATCCCGGCCTCGAGTGCGGCGAGCACGTTGGCGAGCCCCTGGCCGCGGGTGTTGTGGAAGTGCGCCGTCAGCTCGACGCCGGGCAGCGTCGGCCGCGCCTGCTCGAAGAAGTCGCGGACCTGCAACGGGTTGGCCATCCCCGTGGTATCGCCGAAGCCGACCTCCTCGGCCCCGGCGGCGGCGAGCTCCTGCGCGATCGCCAGCACACGCCCGACCGGGACCTGGCCCTCGTAGGGGCAGCCGAAGCTGGTCGAGATCACGCCCTCGCAGCGCAGCCCCTCGGCTCGCGCGCGGGCGAACGTCGCGCGCAGACCGTCGAGCGACTCGGCGACCGAGCGCCCGACGTTGTTCTGGTTGTGCGTCTCCGACGCCGACAGGAAGCCGTTGATCTCCTGGAACTTCGCGCGGTGCTCGAGCGCGCGGTCGAGCCCGCGCTCATTGGGGATCAGCACGCTGGCGCTGACGCCGTCGGGCAACGACACGCGCGCGAGCAGCTCGCCGGCATCCGCGAGCTGCGGGATCACGTCGGGGCGTACGAAGCTCGTCAGCTCGATGCGCCGCACGCCGGTGGCCGCAAGCAGCTCGATCAGCCCCAGCTTGACGTCGGTGGCCAGCACCTCGGGCTCGTTCTGGAGACCGTCGCGCGGTCCCACCTCGCGGATCCTCACGGTCTGCGGAAGCTCGCTCATCGCAGCGCAGACGTTAGAACCTCGCCGGCTTTGAGGGGCCAAATGCACCGTATAGGGTGCATTTGGCCCCTCGAAGTCGTCCGGTAACCTCCGCTCGTTGTCTGATACAGGATCAGTGGTCGTCCTTTCAGGGGGAACGGGCGGCGCCAAGCTCGCGCGCGGCATGCTCGGTGTCGTCGGGTCCGAGCACCTGACCGTGATCGCCAACAGCGGCGACGACATCGAGATCTACGGCGGCTACGTCTCCCCCGACCCGGACCTCGTCAGCTTCTGGCTCGCCGACCGCATCGACGCGCGCGGCTGGGGCATCGACGGCGACAGCTTCACCGTGATGGACACGTTGCGGGCGCTCGGTGACGAGATCTGGTTCAACCTCGGCGATCAGGACCTCGCGATCGCACTCAAACGCGCGCGGGCGCTCGCCCAGGGACGCACGCTGACCGACGCCCAGCTCGAGCTCAGCCTGCGGCTCGGGGTCCGCACCCCGGTGCTGCCGATGAGCGACCGTCCCGTGCGCACGCGCGTGCTCGCCGACGGTCGCTGGTGGCCGCTGCAGGAGTTCCTGATCAAGGCCCGCGGCCAGGGCGAGGTGCAGGACGTGCGCTTCCATGGCGCGCGTGAGGCCGGCACGACACCCGCGGTGCTCGCGGCACTCGCGGCGGCCAAGGTGATCGTGATCGGCCCCTCGAACCCGGTCATCTCGATCGGTCCGCTGCTCGCGATCGACGAGCTGCGCGAGGCGCTGATCGACAGCCCGGCCCCGGTCGTCGCGGTCAGCCCGATCGTCGGCGGTGAGGTCCTCAAGGGCCCGACGGCCGCGTTCATGCGCCACCGCAAGGTCGAGCTGTCGGCGCGCGGGTTGGCGACGCTCTACGCCGGGGTGATCGACGCGCTGGTCACCGACGAACAGATCGATCTGCCGCTACCGGCGCTGCACACCGAACTGTTGATGGACGGGGCCGCCGGGCGCGAGCGGCTCGCCCGTGAAACGCTGGAATTTGCAAAATCTGTCGCCGCACAGACGATTACCAAGTAGCTTTCCCCGCAAAATGAGCACGGTCGCAGCAATCCTGCCGGCAAAGCAGTTCGAGGACGCGAAGCAGCGGCTGGCGCCGGCGGTGCAGCTGGGCAACCGCCGCGCGCTGATCGAGTCGATGTTCTCCGACGCGCTGCTGGCGCTGCGGCGCGTGCCCTCGATCGACCAGGTGTTCGTCGTCACCGCGGACTCGGTCGCGTCACAGATCGCGGCCGGACACGAGGCGATCGTGATCGAGGACACCGCCTCGAGCCACAGCGGGGCGGCCGAGCTCGGGATCGCCCGCGCGCTGGCGATGGGCGCCTCGCGCGCGTTGCTCGTACCGGGTGATTGCCCGCTGCTCGACCCGGTCGAGCTCGAACAGCTGCTCACCCGCCCGGTGCCGGAGCGCTCGGTGCTGATCGTGCCCGACCGTCATGGCGAGGGCACGAACGCACTGCTGCTGACGCCACCGAACGCGATGCCGCCGGCGTTCGGCGAGGGCAGCCGCCAGCGCCACACCGACCTCGCCGTCGCCCACGGCGCCGTCCCCGAGGTCGTCGGGCTGCCGTCGCTGGCGCTCGACGTCGACACGCCGCAGGACCTCGAGGCGCTGCTCGAGATGTTCGCGACGACACGCGGCCGAGCAGCGCACACGCGCGGCATGCTCAGCCAGTTGACGCGCAGCCAGGCCTGATGCTGACGGCGGTTCCGCTCGAGGGCCTGCCCGAGGTCCAGAAGGGAGCCGACCTGGGCGAGCTGATCTCGAAGCTGCTGAACCCCGCGCGCCCGTCCGCGGCGGAGCAGCCGCACTCACGCGATGTCCTCGTGATCGCCCACAAGGTCGTCTCCAAGGCCGAGGGCCGCGTGCGCCGGCTCGCCGACGTCGTCCCCACGCCGCGCGCGATCGAGCTCGCTGCCGGCCGCGACCCGCGGCTCGTGCAGGTGGTGCTCGACGAGACGCGTGAGATCGTGCGCGCGTCACCGGGCGTGATCGTGTGCGAGACCCACCACGGCTTCGTCTGCGCCAACGCCGGCGTCGATCAGTCGAACGTGCCGGGTGACGACACTGTGCTGATGCTGCCGCTCGACCCCGACGCCTCGGCGCGCGCGATCAGGGCGCGGATCGGCGAGCTCACCGGCGTCGCCCCCGGAATCGTGATCACCGACTCGTTCGGGCGCGCCTGGCGCACCGGCCAGAGCGACGTTGCGATCGGGCTCGCGGGAGTCGCGGCGCTCGATGACTGGCGCGGGCGCTCCGACACGGCCGGACGCGAGATGCACGCGACGGTGATCGCCGTCGCCGATCTGCTGGCGGCCACCGCCGACCTCGCGCGGCGCAAGGACGCGGCTCAGCCGGTCGTGCTGATCCGCGGCGCCGAGGACTACGTGACCGTCGCGGACGGACCCGGAGTCAGACCGCTGCTTCGGGAACGCTCACACGATCTGTTCCGCTGACGCGCCGGCGCGTCGCGAAGACGACCGCGCCGAGCACCACCAGCACGCCGAGCAGCTGCAGTGCGCTCGGGCTCTCGCCGAAGATCAGCGCTCCGAGCACCATCGAGCCGATCGGCTGGATCATCAACAGCAGCGAGGTCAGCGCCGCCGGCAGCCGCGGCAGTGAGATCGTGATCAGCATCCAGCCCATCACCTGCGAGCTCAGCGCCAGCGTGATCAGCCACCAGGCCCCGGGAAACTGCGGGATGAAGCGCGCGTCGCCCCAGATCGCGCCGATCACGCCGGCGGTGACAGCCGCGGTCAGCGTCATCTCGAACAGCGGCCCGGCGGGGCGGCGCAGGTCGGCGCCGGCGCGGCGCAGCAGCAACAGCACACCGACGTAGGAGACGCCCGCGCCGACGCCGTAGGCGGCGCCCGCCCCCGGGTCGCTGCCGTAGGCGCCGTGCTCGAGCACGCCCGAGATCAGCACCACGCCGAGCAACGTCACCGGCAGCGCGATCAGCACCCGGTTGCTCGGCCGCTCCGACAACACCAGCCACGCGACCAGCGGCACCAGCACCACCTGGATGTTGGCGAGCACCGTCGCGAGGCCGGCGCCGACGTTGTCAATCGAGTGATGCCAGAGCACGAGGTCGATCGCCATGAACGCACCCGAGGCGATCGCCGCGCGGCGATCGTGCCATGAGCGCGCCCCGTAGCGGCGACCCTCGGACAGCGCCAGCACCAGCAGCACGGGCACGGCGTACGCGCAGCGAAAGATCGCGGCGGTCGACGGCGACGCGTGGCTGAGCTTCACGAGGATGCTCGACCAGGCGATCGCGAGGGCGCCGAGCACCGCGCAGACGCGGGCCGCGCGCTCGGTTTGGAGCCAGCGCTGCATAGCATCCGAGGCTATCCGTCCGGGCACAGGCGTACGTTTGCCAACCCCGGAATACCGGGGGACGGGAAGGTCAGCGAAGTCCGGTTCGATCCCGGCGCTGTCCCGCAACGGTAAGGCCCGGTCGCGCACAGAGCGCTGCGCGACCCGGTGAGCCCGGTCGCCTACCTGCTCGTCGTTGGTACGTCCTCGGAAGAAGGACAACCCCAATCGGCGGCGCCGGTCCGGCGCCTCCTGGGCTCTTCTTCCGCTCGCCGCGAGTCGCAAAGAGGAAGAAGATGCAGAAGACCTACATGCTCGGAAACCGGACCTTCGTCCTCGATCAGGACAAGGCCGAGGCGGCGCTGGCCGCCAAACGCGTCGTCGGCGGCCGCGAGACGATGACGTTCAACCTACTGCCGCTGCGCTACGGCTGGGCCTACCAGCTCTACCGCACGATGAAGGCCAACCACTGGGAGCCCGAGGACGTCCAGATGGCCAAGGACATCGAGCAGTGGCGCGGCTCGACGCTGACCGACATCGATCGCTGGATCGTGCGCATGGGTGTCGGCTACTTCTCGGCCGCGGAGGGCATCGTCGGTGACAACGTGATCCACGTCGTGCGCGAGCTCGTCACCGCCTCGGAGCTGAAGCTCGTGCTCGGGCGCCACGCGCACGAGGAGAACATCCACGCCGACTCGCTGCTCTACATGATCTCCTCGCTGGGGATCGACCCGCACGAGTGCGAGGCGATGTTCGAGGACATCCCCACGATCGTCGCCAAGAACGAGTTCGTGACGAGCAGCTCGCGCGAGCTGCGCCGTGACCTCGACATGCAGGACCCGGCCGCGATCGCGCTGCTCGCCAAGAACATCTTCGTGTTCGGGCAGTGCATGGAGGGCACCCAGTTCTACGGGCTGTTCGGGATGATCCTGTCGCTCTACCGCCAGGGCAAGCTGCCGGGCATCGGCACGATGTTCCGCTACACGCTGCGGGACGAGTCGAACCACATCGAGCTGTTCCGGCGCCTGCTGCTCGAGCTCGTCGCCGAGAACCCGTCGATCTGGACCCCCGCGTTCAGGGGCGAGCTGCGCGAGCTGATGCGCGAGGCGGTGCGGCTCGAGCAGGCGTTCATCGCCGACTGCCTGCCGGTCGAGGCCGTCGGGCTCTCACGCGACGAGTTCGCGCAGTACATCGACTTCATCGCCGACCGGCGGCTCGAGGGCATCGGCGTCGAGCCGCTCAACAGCGCCCGCTCGCTGGAGAACCCACTGCCGTGGCTGGCAGAGCTGATGGACGTCCGCAAGGAGCAGAACTTCTTCGAGGGACGAGTCACCGAATACGCAAAGACATCGGCGCTCGCCGCTGTCGCAGATGAGGAGCTGTAGCGATGTTGATCGAATTCGAAGAGATCCTCCACGACCTCGAGCTCAAGCGTGCCGCGGCGCTGGCTCCGGCGCAGCGGCCCGGCATCGACGTCGCTGCCGCGCTCGGCGCGCTCGATGAGCCGCGGCTCGAGCTGCGGGTCCGCGACGAGGACGGCAGCGAGCAGCCGTTCACCCCGGCGCTGGCCGGCGCGCTGGTCGGCGAGGCGCTCTCGACACTCGCCGCCGCCGGCGGCGAGCCGGTCGCCGACACCGTCGCCGCGCGCGAGATCGTGCGTGCGACGACCGCGGCGGCGCTCACCCGCCTCGGCGCACTCGACGCCACGGTGATCACCGGCGCCGACCTCTCGGCGCTGGTCGAGGCGGCGCTGATCGACGCCGGCCACTACGAGATCGCCAAGGCGCTCGTGGTGACACGCGTATCCCCGGCCGCGCCCAGCGGGGCGCAGGCCGGAGCACTGCGGCTGATCCGTCGTGGTGGCGAGGTCGTCACCTGGAACACCGCCAAGATCGAGACCGCGATCCGCAAGGCGTTCCTGTCGCTCGAGGCCGACCCCTCCCCCGCCGGCCCGCTGGCCGGCAGGGTCGCAGAGCGCGCGCGTTCACTGGGCTCCGCATACGTCGCGATCGAGACGATCCAGGACCTCGTCCAGGAGGAGCTGGTGCTCGGTGGCCAGATGCGTGTGGCCGAGCGCTACATCGTCTACCGCGCCGAGCGGGCGCTGCTGCGTGCGCAGGAGCGCTCCGTGGCCGGCGGCCCCGAGCCGCTGCCGGCGATCCCGGTGGTCGCGGCCGATGGCTCAGAGACGCTGTGGGACGGCGCCGACCTGCGGGCACGGATCACGTTCGCTTCGATCGGGCTCAGCCTGCCGCTCGACGCCGAGGCGGTCGAGCGCGAGCTGCGGCGCTCGATCAGGCCGGGCGTGCCGCGCGCCGATCTGCAGCGCACGGTCGTGATGAACGCCAAGTCGCTGGTCGAGCGCGACAGCGACTTCGCCGCGTTCGCGGGACGCATCCTGCTCAGCTACGTGTACGAGGAGACGCTCGGCTGGGACGTGCTGCGCGACGGCATCGGCGCGCTGCGCGACGCGCACCGGCGGGCACTGAGGCCGATGCTCGAGCGCGGCGTCGCGATCAAGCGGATCGACCCGGTGATGCTCGACTACGACCTCGACGCACTCGGCGCGGCGATCGATCCGAGTGCCGATCTCGACTTCGACGTGCTCGGCATCCAGACGCTGTATGACCGCTACCTGATCGTCGACAAGACCGGCAGGCAGCCGCGGCGGATCGAGGCACCACAGCTGTTCTGGATGCGTGTGGCGATGGGAGTCTGCCTCGGTGAGGAATCGGATCCCGCCCACCCGCGCGAGGCCCGGGTGCTGGATCTGTATGGCGTCTACAAGGAGCGGCGCTTCTGCTCCTCGACGCCGACGCTGTTCAACTCGGGCACCAACCACTCGCAGCTGTCGTCGTGCTTCCTCTACTACATCGAGGACACGCTGACCTCGATCGTCGGGCGCGGCATCGCCGAGAACGCGATGTGCTCGAAGTGGGCGGGCGGGCTCGGCGGCTCGTGGACGGCGGTGCGCGGCACCGGCGCCCACATCGAGTCGACCAACGGCGAGAGCCAGGGCGTCGTGCCGTTCCTGAAGATGCACAACGACCAGCTGGTCGCGGTCAATCAGGGCGGCAAGCGCGCGGGAGCCGGTTGCGCGTATCTGGAGGTCTGGCACAACGACATCCGCGAGTTCCTCGAGCTGCGTCGCAACACCGGTGACGAGCGTCGCCGCACGCACGACATGAACACCGCCTGCTGGATCCCGGACCTGTTCATGAAGCGCATGGAGGCGCGCGCGAGCTGGACGCTGTTCCGTTCGTCCGACGTACCCGATCTGCACGAGCTGTTCGGCTCCGCGTTCGAGGCTCGCTACGTCGAGTACGAGGCCCGCGTCGCCGCCGGCGAGCTGTGGGGTGAGCAGATCGAGGCGATCGAGCTCTGGAAGCAGATGCTGCGGATGCTGTTCGAGACCGGCCACCCCTGGATCACGTTCAAGGATCCCTGCAACGTGCGCAGCCCGCAGGACCACGCCGGCGTCGTGCACTCCTCGAACCTCTGCACCGAGATCACACTCAACACCGGAGTCGATGAGAGCGCGGTCTGCAACCTCGGATCGGTGATCATCGACCGCCACCTGACCGCCGACGGTGAGATCGACCACGCGAAGCTGCGCGAGACCGTGCGCGTCGCGGTGCGCGCGCTCGACTGCGTGATCGACGTCACCTTCTACCCGACCGAGCCGACACGGCTGGCCAACTCGCGCCACCGCCCGATCGGCCTCGGCGTGATGGGGCTGCAGTACGCGCTCTACCGCAAGGGGCTGGCGTTCGGCTCCGAGCAGGCCGTGGCGTTCGGCGACGAGATGATGGAGGCGATCGCGTTCTACGCCTACGAGGCGTCGAGCGACCTCGCCGCCGAGCGCGGTACCTATTCGTCATACAGCGGGTCGAAGTGGGACCGCGGGCTGCTGCCGGCCGACACGGTCGAGCTGCTGCAGGCCGAGCGCGGCGAGGCCGTCGAGGTCGAGCGCGGCGGGCTGATGGACTGGGAGCCGCTGCGACGCAAGATCGCCGCGCAGGGCATGCGCAACTCGAACGTGCTGGCGGTCGCGCCGACGGCGACGATCTCCAACATCATGGGCACCTCGCCGTGCATCGAGCCGCTCTACAAGAACCTGTTCGCGAAGTCCAACATCTCCGGGGACTTCGTGATCCTGAACCCGTTCCTGGTTCGCGACCTGAAAGGCCTGGGACAGTGGAGCGCGCCGCTGGCCGAGGAGATCAAGCGCCGTGACGGTGACATCAGCGAGATCGCCTCGATCCCCGAGGAGATCCGTGAGCGCTACCGCACGGCCTTCCAGATCGACAGCTCGTGGCTGATCAAGGCGGCGGCGCGCCGCCAGAAGTGGATCGACCAGTCACAGTCACTCAACCTGTTCCTGTCCGCGCCGGACATGAAGGCGATGAGCCACATGTACCGCGCGGCCTGGCGGGCCGGGCTGAAGACGACCTACTACCTGCGCACGCTCGGTGCCTCCTCGATCGAGAAGGCGACGGTCAGCGCGGCGGCGGTTGCGCCCGCGCCGGTCGCTGAGGACTTCCCGGCGCTCGACGCGGCGGCCTGCTCGATCATCAACGGCGAGTCGTGTGAGGCCTGTCAGTAGTCGAGGCCGAGGCGCTGGGCCGCGGCTGCGGCAGCGGCACGGTTGGGCACCGACAGCTTGCTGAGGATCCGTGACACGTGCACGCTCGCGGTCTTGTCGCTGATGAACAGCTGGGCGGCGATCTCGCGGTTGGTCATGCCGGTGCCGAGCAGGGCGAGCACCTCGACCTCGCGCGGGGTCAGCTCGAGCCGCTCGAGCGCCGCGTTCGCCGGCGACGCGGCGCTCGGCTGCGCGGTGAGCTCGAGCCGGCCGCGGCGCGCGAGCGCGCGCAGCTCTTCCAGCAGCGGCCGCGCGCGCAGCGGTTCGGCCGCCGCATAGGCGGCGCGGGCCAGCGCCTCGGCGTCGGCGCGTGCCCCGCCCGTGGCGAGGATCGCTTCGGCCTGGCGACAGCGGGCGTAGGCCGCCTGGTAGGGATCGCCGCACGCGTCCCAGGCGCGCTGCGCCGTCGCCCACGCGTCACCGCCCGCGGCCGGGTCGATGCGCGACAGCTCGGCCGCGCAGGCGTGGCGGCTGGCCATGACGCGTGGCTGCGGGCTGCCGGATAGCTGGCCGATCGCCCGGTCGAGCTGATCCAGCAGCGCGGCCGCGCGCGCACGGTGATGATCGCGGGCGTGGTCGTCGACCGCGCTGCGCAGGCCGAGCTCCGCCCACGCCCGCGCTCCGAGCTCGTACAGCCGTGCGGTGAAGAAGATGCCCTCTGTATCACCGATCTGGGCGATGCACCTGTCGATGATCTCGGTCGCCGCCGCGGGGCGCCCGGCCCATAGGTGGTTGGCTGCCGCCGCCTCGCCGATCGGGCCGGCCCACATCACGCCGCCGGCACGTGACACCAGCTGCTCGGCGCGCTCAAGCGCGCGGGCGGCCGCGTCGTGGTTGCCGCGATGCGCATCCAGCCAGGCGAGCTGTGCCCATACGGTGCCGGCGGTCACACCGCGCAGGTCGTGCTCGGCGACCTCGCCGAGCAGCTTCTCGGCCTCGTCCCAGGCACCGACGCGCAGCAGGCGAGCGATGATCTCCGTGCGCAGCGTTGCGACGATCGCATCGGCTCCGTAGCGGGCACAGACCTCGATCCCCTCGCGGGCCATGTCGATCGCATCCTGCAGGCGGCCCGCTTGGTCGAGCGCGTCACCGCCGTTGACGTAACTGCGGCCGATCTCCTCGACCAGCCCGAGCTCGCGGGCGAGCGCCAGCGCCTGGCGGGTGGCGTCAGCGGCGCCATCGGTCTCGCCGGCGAGGCTGAAGTTCGGAATCATCGTGTTGAGCACGTTGGCCTCGACACGACCGGCGCCGACGTCGCGAGCGATCGCGAGCGCCTCCGCGCACCGCACTTTGGATTCTCCGCGGCGGCCGCTGAGCATCAGCACCTGGGCCTCGGCGGCCAGCACGTGCGCCCGCTCCGTCGACGGCGGCACGGCGGGCATCAGCTCGACGGCGCGGCGAAACTCGGGCAGCGCATCCTCGCCGTGTCCGGCCATCCAGAGGTAGCGGCCGAGCCGTTCGTGGGCGAGCGCCGCGGCAACGCAGTCGTCGTGGTCGACCCGGTCGAGCGTCTCGCGGGCGAGATCGATCGCACGCTCGGTGGCACCGGCCAGGTTGGCGGCCTCCGACGCGCGCCGCAGAACGTCGAGTCGCTCGAGCGGCAGTACACGATCCGCGTCGATCGTCGCGTCCCAGATCGCCAGCGCCCGCCCGTAGTGCAGCAGCGCCTCACCGAAGGCGTAGATGCCCTCGGCCGCGGTGCCCGCGTCGACCGATGCCCTCAGTGCCTCCGGTAACGCCTGCGCGGCGTAGTAGTGGTGCGCGAGCTCCGCGCTGCGGGGGGCATCGGCGCGGGCCAACTCGGGATGCTCGTCGAGCGTGCGGGCGATCGTGAGATGCAGCGCCTGGCGCTCGCCCGGGAGCAGGTCCGAATAGACCGCCTCGCGCAGCAGCGCGTGCCGGAAGACGTAGCCGGCCGCCCTCGCTACGAGCACGTGGCTGTCGACGGCCTCGCGCAGCGCCGCGGTCAGTTCGTCGGGCGCGGTTCCCACCACCGCCTGCAGCAGCGCATGATCGGTCTCGCGTCCGGCGACCGCGGCGCATTGCAACACCGCGCGGGTATCGCGCCGACACGCTTCGATTCGCATCAGCAACGCGTCGCGCAGTGATTCGGGCAGCTCGGCGCTGCCCGCTGCCAGCAGCTCCTCGGTGAAGAACGGGTTGCCCTCGGCACGCCGCACGAGCTGGTCGACCAGTGCCGGTTCGGGGACCGTCCCACGGATCGCGGCCACCTGCTCGCGGACCTCTGCGCGCGTGAGTGGCGCCAGCTCGAGGCGCTGCGCACGAGCGCTGCGCTGCAGCTCCACCAGGAACGTGCGCGCGGGATGGCCGCGGTGAAGCTCATCGCTGCGATAGGAGATGATCAGCGCCAGGCGCTGCTGGCGCGCGCCGCGGACCAGGAACGCGAGGAAGTCGCGGGTCGATCGATCCGACCAGTGGAAGTCCTCGATCACGAGCGCGACCGGCGAATCTCGCGCGGCGGTCACAAGCAGCGACAACAGGGCGTTGAACAGCTGCGCCTGTGAGCCGTCGGAGGTCATCTGCTCGGCCGCGACGCCGCCGGGGTCGAGCTCGGGCAACAGCCGCGCCAGCTCTCGGCGTGCCGGGCCGCTGAGCGCCCCGAGCAGGCTCGCGGAGCGCTCGTGTATGAGCGCGCGCAGCGCCGCCACGATCGGGGCGTAGGGCAGCTCGCCGTCGCCCAGCGGCAGGCACTCGCCGAGCACGACGCTCAGCCCTTCACGGCGCCCGGCCACGGTCAGCTCGCCGATCAGCCGCGTTTTGCCCATTCCGGCCTCGGCGGCGATCAGCGCCACGGATCCGACGCCGTCACGCGCGCGTTGCAGCACGGCCTCCAACGCCAGCAGCTGCTCACGCCGCCCCACGAACAGCGGACTGGACACAGGCCCGATCACGTCCGCGATTATCTCGCTCGACGGGGGCTCGATGTAAGCGATCGGCGATCACATTTAAGCGTCAGGATCGGGCGTTTGCCCGATGGCGCCGCTGCGGCTTATGCGTAGCTTGACCGCATCAGATCACGCGCCCGGCACACAGCTGATGGGCGGGTGTCCGTCAAATCCAGAGGAGGGCTCTGATGCCACTCATCAACGTCAAGTTCATCGAGGGCGTGTTCTCGCCGGAGCAGAAGACCGAGATCGTCGAGCGCCTGACCGACGCCATGGTCAGCGTCGAGGGCGAGGCCATGCGCGGGGTGACCTGGTGCGTGCTCGAAGAGGTCCGCAGCGGCGACTGGGGAATCGGCGGCAAGTGCCTGACCACCGACGCCGTCCACGCTCTGGCAGGTGGGGTGCCCGCCTGACGCGTCGCGGCGTCAACGCGCTTGCCGCGGCGGTCTGGTCGACCGTCAACGGCGACTCGTGTGCGGACTTCCGGGGGCGACCGTGTCAGCTGAACTGACCGGCGTGACAGCGTCGGTCAGTTCAGCGGCGGCCACGGGCGTGGAACGCTAGGTCTGCGGCACGACCGCCGGCGGCACCAGCAGCGGTGGCGCCGATAGCGCTGACGCCGATAGCGCTGGCGCCGGCAGCGCCGCCGCGGGCTCGATGGCCGCACGGCGGCGGTTGGCGATGCTGTCGGTGGCCGCCCAGGCGGCGAACATCAGTGAGCCGATGATGCCGGTGAGCGTCACCAGTACGCCGGCGGCGGCCGCGTGCGCGACGCCGTGGGCTCCGAGGATCAGCACCGTGGCCGCAGGGCCGGTGCTCGGACCGATCGGAAGCTGGCCGACCGTGAACATCACGATCAGCAGCGCCATCGAGTCGAAGATCGAGACGTGCACACCCACCGCGCGCAGCATCAGCCAGTTGCGCAGCACCTGGGCGCAGACCGCCAGCAGCGCGACGCTGATCAGCCGGCCGCGGCTCTGCATGCGCAGGACGGCGAGCCCGGCGCCGAGTCCGGTGCGATGGCGGTCAGACACGTGCCGCAGCACGGCGATCAGACCGACCATCAGCGCAATGATGACCGCCGGCACCCACAGCGGCACCCCGAGCGGGGCGACCAGCGTGAACGAGAACAGCGCGACAAGCGCCAGCTCGACCGTGATGATCGGCACCTCGGCTGCCACCAGCGCGGGCGCCCGCGGAGTGGTTGACGGCGCGGCCTTGCGCACGGAGCCGATCCGGACCGCCATCCCGAACGAGCCGTTGACGATGCTCGCGATGCAGCCGAACGCGGCCGAGCGAAACAGCACGCGACGGCTGACCGTCCCGCCGGCCGCCCGCACGCAGATCGTCCACGCCTCGGTACGAGTCAGCAGTGCGCTGATCTGAAGCAGAACCGAGAGCCCGACGAGCTCCAGCGGGGCGGTGCGCAGGGCGGCGCTGAACTGCGCGCCGCGTCCGGCGAGTACGTAGGCCAGCAGGCCGACAACGGCGACCGAGCCACCGATGCTGACAGCGATCCGGCGGCGCATCGAGGCAACGCGAAAGTCGCGCTCCTCGCCGTCATCGCATGCGGGGTCCGACGGGTGTAGCTCAAGGTTCACGCGGGCGCCTGCCTGATAGTGGGTCTCAAAATGATCCGGCGACCCGCGCGCAGCGCGCGCCGGGCACCTGCCCTGTTAACGACCGTTCCGGTGGCTGACTGAAGCAGCTCAACCGATGTGCGGTTCCGCCACCGCCGCGATCGTCAGTGACCGTCGGCCCGTGGCTCCGAATCCAGCCCGAACCAGCGGGCGCGGCGAGTTGCCCCGAATTCGACCTTCTCGGCCGCGATCGCGCGCGATGGCAGGTGGCGCACGGCGTCCGGCGCTGGACCGGCGAGAAAGCTCACGTCGACCTTGCTCACGAGCCCCTCGCCGAACTCGGCATAACAGATACCCGAGCCCGCATACGGAGCCGGCGGCTCCCCGCCGGTGATCGCCGCGGTGATGTCGGCGGCAACGACGCGTGCGGCGGACTCGGCAAAGATCCCGGCCTTGGGCACGACCCGGGGGCCGCTACACACGTCACCGAGCGCGTAGACGCCGGCAAATCGCGTCCGCAGGTTGGTCTGATCGACCGGCACCCAGCCGTCGACGGTGAGGTCCGACGCCGCGAGCGGATCCGGGGCCCTGTGCACCGGGATGCCGATGAACATGTCGTACGGGATGCTGTCGCCCTCTGAGGTTTGTGCGGTCCGGGCGCCCGGATCGATGCCGGTGACCCGCTGGCCCGGCAGCTCTTCAATGCCGCGCTCCGCCAACCCGTCACGGAACATCTGCGATACCGGGCCGGTCACCGGGACCGGCCGCGCCATCGGGAAGATCGACGTCAGCTCGACCGAGTCGCGGATCCCGCGCTGCACGAAGTACTCGTGCAGCAGGAACGCGCCCTCGAACGGAGCGGGCGGGCACTTGAACGGCTGCCCCAGGATCGAGATGAGCACTCTGCCGCCGTCGAAATCAGCGAGCGCGTCGCGAAGCCGCTCGGCACCCGCCAGCGAGTAGAACTCCTGACCGCCCGCCTCGAAGCCGGGCGTGGCCGCCATGTCGTAGTCCGCACCGAGCGCGACGACCAGGAAGTCGGCGTCATAGCTCCCGGCGTTCGTGGTGACGCGGCGTGTGCTCGGGTCGACCGCGGTCACCGTCTCCTGACGGAACTCGACCCCCTCCTTGTCGACCGCGCTGTACGGGATCCGTACGTCCGCGGCCGTTTGCCGGCCGAGCATCACGTCAAGCTTCGAGAAGCCAAAGAAGAACGAGTCGTTGCGATCGATCAGCGTGACGCGCACGGCGTCGGGGAGCGTCTCCGAGAGCTGGGTCGCGAGCTCCAGACCGGCGAACCCCGCACCGAGAATCAGCACGTGCTTTCTCACCGTTCGGCTTCTCCGCCCAGTTCCGTCAGCCCCTGCACGACCCATGCCCGCAGCGGCTCGGCATCGACAAACGCTGCGCCATCGGACCGCGCCCGGGCAAGCACCGCGTCCGCCGATGCGCCCGAGCGCAGCGCCGCGTACAGATAGATCAGTGCCGATGACCGCGGCCCCGTGCGGCAGGTGACGAGTGTCGGTCGGGGCAGCTGATCGAGCGCGGCCACACCGCGCCGCGCGATATCCATGTCAAACGGCCGCGGCGGATCCGCGATCAGGTTCGTCGATTCCGGCACGGCCGCCCGGACGTCGGCGTATGACATCCCGCCATCCATCGCCGCGAACTCCTCACCGCAGAGGTACAGCCAGGAGGCGGCCCCGTGCTCCCGCGCGAACGCCGCCGGATCGGTGATCAGTCCGCGGTTGTTGACGAGCGCCGTCGGGGTCTGAAACTCGGCGGCAACGTTGTCGGACTCCATCGGCGGCAAGCATAACCCCAGATCCGGAGCCCGGCCTCGCGTGAGGTCCGGCGGCGGCAGGCCGCGCTCGGGCGGACCGTCGTCAGGGCATCACGCTTCCGCTCGCCGCATTGAGCACTCCGGCCACCGTCAGGCAGTAGTGCCCGGAGTTGGGTCGAACGCGCCGGCGGTTCAAGACCCGTCGTCACGTCGGGTTGACAAGAGTCGTGCCGATTGAAGGTTTTGCCACGCGCCGGCGTTGTGTGTTAAGCTCGCCTTTAGTAGCACAGGGGCATAGGCCAACGATGGGGATCGGGAAATGGCCACACGGGAATGTGCAGGTAAATACTGGCTGCGCGGCCTGCGCCGTGCGCGTACAGGGTTTGCTATCGGGCTCACCGGCGCGGTAGCGCTGGTCACTCCGGCAGCGGCTTCGGCGGCCGCCACCGGCACGACGGCGGGTCACAACTTCGCGGTGACCGACGGGACGGCGTACACCGGACTCGTCGGCACGGTCGTCGAGCCGTGCGCTTCGAACGTCATCATCTTCGTGAGCCGCACCAAGCGGGCCGACGCGAAGCCCGCGGACACCACCACCTACAACTGCAGCGCGGCGGCGGTCGGCCTCAGCACCAGCGCGACGATCAACTGGGGCGACGCGCACAGCAGCACCGGGACCCTCGTGCCGCAGACGGTTCAGCTCGAACAGAACGGCGCCCGCGCGAACATCGGCCCGCCGGTGGTCGGCCAGAGCTGTGACGGGACCTCCGAGACGTGGTCCACGTGTACCTGGGACGTCGAGGCGACCGGCAGCACCCACGTATACGCGAAGCCGGTGTCTGGCGGCTACACGGGCAACTGGTCGTACAGCGACAGCGAAGGGACCAGCTCCCCGCAGTCGTTCACGGCGACGGTGAACAACGGACTGATCGCGTTCTCAGGGATTCACATCAGCCGCACCGACAACAACGCCACGCTGTCCGGAACGGTCACCTACCCCAACTTCGACGCCCGCACCTGTGACTTCACCGTCACCGTCGATTGGGGCGACGGGACCACCACGACCGCCAGCCTCGGTCTCTCGGGAACGAACGAGATCGACACACGCTGCGAAGTCAACGAATCTGCGACCGCCGGGGCCGCGCGAGCCGGCGGCTCAGCTTCGATCGGCCCAGACGCCGCCAGCGCCGAGTCGTTCAGCGTTCTCGGTGCGACGCACACGTACGCGTCGGCCAGCGATCCGAGCATCGACGCCGACATCAAGGTGACCTACGACAACTCGCTGGCCACCAGCGACCCCAGTGCCGGACCGAACCCGGCCACCGGCGAGCTCGCCGGAATCGCGGCACACCCGTCCGCCGCCACCACCGACAGCGCCAGCAACATCGCACAGACGACCGCGACGCTGAACGGGTTCGTCGATCCGCAGGGCGGCACCGTCAGCGATTGCCACTTCGACTGGGGAACCGATACCAACTACGGCCATACGGCCGCATGCAGCACGGCGACGCCGTTCACCGATCCCGCGGCGGTGACCGCGCCGCTCACCGGCCTGACCCCGGGAACCACGTACCACTTCCGGCTCGTGACCACGACCGAGGTCGGCACGACCGACGGATCCGACCAGGCGTTCACGAGCGAGGCGCCGCCGCCGCCGGGGTCGCCCGCGGCGTCGACGGGCATCGCCACGAACATCAGCACGACCGGCGCGACACTCGGCGCAACCGTCAACCCCGAGGGCTCGACGCTGTCCGACTGCCACTTCGAGTACGGCGCGACGACCAGCTACGGCACCAGCATCCCATGCGATCAGTCCGGGCTGTCCGGGAGCTCCGCCCAGCCCGTGTCGGCGACGCTCAGCGGGCTGACGGGCGGCACGCTGTACCACTTCCGGATCGTCGCGACGAACCCCGGCGGCTCGCCCACAAGCGACGGCGCCGACCAGACCTTCACGACGTTGCCCGACTGCGGCATCAAGGCGGTGTTCGACTTCGCGCAGGCAACCGGTTGCTTCGTCAAGACCGGCAACACCTACCAGAGCGCCGAGGGAACCCCCGTAGACCTCAACGGCATCACGCTGCAGCCATCGGACTTCGGGTCGGTGATCTTCAACGCGAGCACCGGTGAGATCAAGAGCGTCGGAGCGGTCCAGGTCGACGCGCAGCACGGCAGCGGCGCCCCGATCTACATCTACACCGGCACGATCGACTGGAAGCCGGCACCGGTCAGCTCGAAGGCCCTCACCGAACAGGTGACGACGATCGCGCTGCCTCCGGAGACCAACGACCAAACCGCCCACATCGATGGACTCGCGGTCGATGGCGACCTGAACCTGGCCTTCACGCAGGCGCACGGAGCGACGTTCACCGGCAACGCCTGGCTACCGCTGCCGATCTGGGGCCAGGAGGCGCTCGGAATCACCGGCACGCTCTCGTTCTCGACCAAGCCGGGGACGGGAATCGTCAGCGACACCGAGACGATCCAGAAGGACAGCTGGAGCATCTTCGGGCTGGTCGGTGTCAAGACGCTGAAGGCGACCTACGACCCGGTTGCCGACTCCTGGTCGGGAGCGGCGACGATCGTCATCCCGACCCCGAATCAGCTCACGGTCGGTGCGAGCCTTTCGGTCGTCGGCGGGAAGTTCCATTCGTTTGGCGCCTCGGTCGACAACTTGAACATCCCGATCGCCGGCCCCGTGTGGCTCCAGGAGATCTCGTTCCAGTTCGGCGTCGACCCGACGACGCTCGGTGGCTCGCTCGGCATCAGCTTCGGCCCCGAGGTGAACGGTCAGGCGGTGGCGAAGCTCGTCGGCGGCTTCACCTACCAGGGTGGGCTCAACGGCAAGCCCGACCTGTTCCAGGCGACCGGCAACCTCACGCTGGGACCCGTGCACGGTGCCGGTATGTACTTCGACTACTACACCGACGGCGGCGGGATCCGCTTCGGCGGCAGCATCTCGCCCTACAGCAACCCGTTCTTCTCGTTCAGCCTGTCGATGGACGGTGCGATCCAGGGCAGCAAGTTCGATCTGGACGCAAAGGGCACGATCACGATGAAGTTCATCGACGCCAACGCCGGAGGCGAGGTCCTGATCTCCGATATCGGGGCGGTCGGCTGTATCCATCTGTCCGCGTTCGGCTTCGGCTGGAGCCCGGGTATCGGCTACTACTGGAACGGCGGCTGGGATCCGATGGCGCACGGCTGCTCGGTCGGCCCGTGGCAGACGCTGCAGCTCGGCCAGGGAGCTCGTGCCGCGTCGGCCTCCGACCCGATCAAGCTGCTCAAGGGAGCCGACCTGATCCAGGTCAACGGCGCGAGCGCGCCGCCACAGGTCACCGTCACGGGCCCGCGGGGCCAGCACGTGAGCGTCCCCACCGACTCGGTCAAGCCGTACCTGGTGCCTGGCTTCCAGATCCTGCAGGACCCGACCGACAAGCGCACCTGGATCGCGATCCAGCACGGCGGCGGCACCTGGAGGGTCACGCCCGAGCCCGGCTCCACGGACATCACAGGCGTACGCAGCGCGCAGATCCTGCCTCCGCCGAAGGTGTCCGGCAAGGTGACGGTGGGCAAGGGTGGCAAGCGCACCTTCAGCTGGCACGCCGCGAAGGAGCCGGGTCAGAAGATCAGCTTCTGGGAGTCCGGCAAGGACGTCTCGAAGCTGATCGGCTCGACGGCGAAGACCAGCGGCGAGATCAACTTCACGCCGACCCCGGGTCCCGCTGGGAAGCGCACGATCGAGGCCCGCGTGACGCTCGAGGGCGAGCCGAACGCGGTGCTGACGGTCGCGCGCTTCAGGGCCGCGGCACCGCCGAAGCCGTCCAAGGCCAAGGGCCTCGAGATCACCGCCGTCAAGACCGGGATCAAGATCAGCTGGCAGCCGATCGCGCACGCCGCCACCTACCAGCTCCACGTGCAGGTGACCAAGGGCGACGGCGCCGTGTTCATGGAGCAGCTGAAGGCACCGGCCCATGCCGCGACGATCACCGACGTCAACACGATCAGCGGCGCGACCGTGACGCTGCAGGGTGAGTCGGTCCTCGGCGCGATGGGCCCGAAGACGACCGGCAAGTACACGCTCAAGAAGAAGAAGAAGAAGAAGAAGAAGAAGTAACCGCCGAGCTCGCGACGCTCGCGCAGCGCCGCGGCTTCAGATCGTGCCGGCGAGCTCCGCGATCACGCGCAGCAGCTCGCCGACCTGCTCGCTGGTCGTGCGAAAGTTCATGAAGCAGACGCGCAGGCAGGTCATGCCGTCGACCTGCGCCGGCGCGAGGTAGACGCGGCCGTCGTCGGTGATCGCGCGGGCGAGCAGCAGGTTGTGCTGGTCGATCTCCGCTGCTGACATCCCTGCTGCCGCGAGATCACGGAAGCAGACAACCGAGAGCGTCGGCTCGTTGAGCAACTCGAAACGCGGATTGGCCCGTAGCGCGGCGGCGAATGACCGTGCATGCTCGGCCGTCATCTCGATCCAGCGGCGCAGCATGTCGGCGCCGTAGATGCGGAACGCGAGCCAGAGCTTCAGGGAACGCACCGGACGCGAATACTCGAGCGTGCGATCGACACCGTTCGCGGCCACGCCGGCGTGCAGCATGTAGCGCTCGTCGTGGGCGAAGGCACTCTCGAGCGGCCCGCTGCTCGAGAGCATCACCAGGCTACAGCTCTTCTGAACGCCGAGCCACTTGTGCGCGTCGATCGTCAGCGAATCGGCCCGCTCGATTCCGCGGAAGCCCGGCGCCAGGCTGGGCACACCGGCGGCGGGCCCGCCGTAGGCGCCGTCGACGTGCATCCACACTCGATGCTCGGCGCAGACATCGGCGATCTCGGCGAGCGGATCGATCGCACCGGTCAACGTCGTTCCCGAGGTAGCCACCACAGCGACCGGAACCACGCCGGCCGCACGATCGGCGGCCAGAGCGCCGGCCAGCGCGTCGACGCGCATCCGCCGGTCGGAGTCGATCGGGATGCGGCGCAGCGCCTGGCTGCCGAGCCCGATCACCTCGACCGCACGCGCCACCGAGTGGTGTGACTCCTCGGAGCAGTACACCGCGGCCGCGCGACCGGAGACGCCCTGATACCGAGATCCGGGCAGCGCGTGCTCGCGCGCCGCCGTCAGCGCGGTCAGGTTCGAGGTCATGCCGCCGCTCGTGAACGCCCCGTCGCCCACTGGATAGCCGACGAACTCGGCGACCCAGCGGATCGTCTGGTTCTCGAGCATCTCGGCGGCGCCGGCGGCGGCCGCGAGGTTGACGTCATAGGCGTTGCCGAGCGCGCCGGCGAGGACACCCGCCTCGAGCCCGGTCGAGCCGATGTAGGCCGAGTACAGCGGACGTGACGGCGACACGCTCGCGTCGAGCACGCTGACGATGTCCTCGAGCGAGGCCTCGGGATCGCCCGGTGCCGCCGGCAGGCCCTCCGAGAGCCGTGCGAACAGCGCCTGATCGAGCTGCGGCTCCTTCGGCCGCGCGCTGTCAAACGAGGCCCAGGCGCTGCTCAGATGCTCGGTCAGCAGCTGCAGCACGCGCTCGCGGTCGATCAGGTCAAGTGGATGCGGCGGCTCGCTCATACTCCTCCTCGGACGGGGCTGCATAGCCGGTGTTCGGGTTGCGGGTGGCGTTGGCGGCGATCTCGACGGCCAGCGCGACGAACTCGTCGATAATCGGATGCCTGATCTCACGGTGCACGGCGAGCACCAGCGTCGTCGGGGCCGCGTCGCGCAGCGGCACGAACGCCACGTCCGGTCGCGCGAAGTAGCGCGCGATGATCGCCGGGCAGGTGTCGACACCCTCGCCACGGCCGATCAGGTAGAGCCACTCCTCGAGGTTGTCGCCGACGTAGGCGCTGATCTTCGGCCGCTGTCCGACCTCGTCGACGAGCATCCAGTAGTCGCGCCATGCCTGCGGCGTGACGTCGGGCTGTGCGACGAACGTCTCCCCGGCGAGATCCGCCGGCGTCACGAACTCATTCCCGGCGAGGCGGTGATCGCTCGGCAGCACCGCCACACGCGGCTCGCTGATCAGCGGCACGACCTCGAGGTCCTCCTCCTCTAGCGGCGCGTAGAGGAAGGCGACGTCGACACGGCCCTTGCGCAGCGCCGAGATCATCTCCGAGAACTCGACCGCGCGCACGTCGATCCGCACCTGCGCGTGACGGGCGCTGAACGTCGCCAGCAGTGGCGAGAACAGCGCGCCCGGCACCGGGCCCAGCGAGCCGATCGAGAACGATGCCGCCTCGCCCCGGGCCAGCGCGCGCACCCGTCCGAGTGCGCCGTCGGCGGCGGCCAGGATCGCGCGGCCCTCGTTGAGCAGCGCCTCGCCGGCGGGCGTCAGCTCGACCTGACGCGTGCTGCGCAACAGCAGCGGCCCGCCCAGCTCCTGCTCGAGCCGCCGGATCTGCGCCGACAGCGCCGACTGCGCCAGATGCAGGCGCTCAGCGGCGCGCGAGAAGTGCAATTCCTCCGCGACGGTCACGAAATAACGCAGCTGCTTGAGCTCCACCCGTGCCAATTATCGCGCAGAACGCATAATTGATCGCATCTTCCTGTTGCACGCGCGGACCCTCGGCAAGACCATGCGTGCTGTGAGTGAGAGACGGGTGAGGGTCGAAATCGGCCAGGCCGCGGCCTGGGGACGGCTCGACGGCGACACGATCGTGCTCGAGGACGGACGCACCGTGCCTGAGGCCGATGCGCGCTATCTGGCGCCGGTGGCGCCGTCCAAGATCATCGCCGTGCACCTGACCTATCAGAGCCGTCTGACCGAGTACGCGGCGCGCACCCCGGCCTACCCCTCGTACTTCATGAAGCCGCCGACGACGCTCAACGGGCATCGCGCGATTGTGCGTCGCCCGCGCGGAACGCGGTTCCTCAACTACGAGGGCGAGCTGGCCGTCGTGATCGGTCGC
>DATASU010000045.1:0-2490 GCA_036269095.1 Solirubrobacteraceae bacterium | reverse complement strand
CAGGCAGACATTCGCCGCGCCGCCCAGCGACTCGAGCAGCTCAAGGTGCTCGACGGCATCGGTCATGACGGTGATCACTGCATCGGGGGTCCCGCTGGACCCCCGATGAGTCACCGCGCGCAGCGCCTCGCGGTCGACGCTCGGGTAGCCGACGACGATGTCCCGCACCCCGTAGTCGGCGAGCCACAGCGCCTCGCCGACGGTCAGCGCCAGCACGCCGCGGAAGGGGCCGGTCTCGTCGTTCAGCAGCCGCTGCAACAGTGCGCGGCAGCGCAGCGATTTGCTGGCGAGGCGGATCGCCTTACCGCCGGCGCGGCGCG
This sequence comes from Solirubrobacteraceae bacterium, assembly GCA_036269095.1. Classification (GTDB taxonomy): domain Bacteria; phylum Actinomycetota; class Thermoleophilia; order Solirubrobacterales; family Solirubrobacteraceae; genus Palsa-465. The sequence goes on along the minus strand of DATASU010000045.1, from coordinate 2,170 downwards.
CGAGCGTGCCGGCGTTCTCGGCGAAGGCGTCGACGTCGACGACCGCGAACGGCGGCTCGAGCTCGGCGCACGCGTGCTCGAGGCGCGCATGGTCGCCCGCACCGATCACCTGTCCAGAAACCCCGATCGCCATACCCATGCATTAGAACATGGCAACCGTGAGCGCGTCTTCTCGTCAGGATCTGAACGGTTGGTCGAATTGGGATCGGCGCCAGCATTGTTTCCCGTCGGTGATCGAGCGCCCGCAGAACGTTCTCGAGCTGCGTGGCGCGCTCGATCGCGCGCGCCAGGGTGGCCGCAAGGTGCGGGTCGCGGGCGCCGGGCATTCGTTCACGGGGCTGGTGCCGACCGCCGGATCGTTGATCTCGCTCGAGCGCATGGATCGCGTGCTGGAGGTCGATCCGACCAGCGGGCTCGTGCGCGTCGAGGCGGGGATCACGATCGGTCAGCTCAACCGGCAGCTCGACCGTCACGGGCTCGCGTTCGAGAACCTCGGCGACATCGACAAGCAGTCGCTGGCCGGCGCGACCGCCACCGCTACCCACGGAACCGGCAGCCGCCTGCGCAACATCTCCGCGCAGCTGCACGCGGTCGAGCTGATGCAGGCCGACGGCACGCTCGTGAAGCTCGATGCGCTGCACGATCCCGACGGCTGGCGCGCCGCCCGCGTGAGCCTCGGCGCGCTCGGGGTGATCACCGCGCTGACGTTGCAGACCGTGCCCGCCTACCGCCTGCACGGTGTCGACGGGCCGGCCGCGCTCGAGCGCACGCTCGAGCAGCTCGACCACCTGCCCGAGGACCACGACCACTTCGAGATGTACTGGTTCCCCTACAGCAACAAGGCGCTGCTGCGTTCGAACGACCGCACCGAGCGCGCGCCGACGCGACGCTCGAAGCTGCGCGAGTACCTCGAGGACATCGTGCTCGTCAACCACGGGCTGGGCGCGTTCTCGAAGCTCGGGCGCCGCTACCCGGCACTGATCCCGCGCCTGAACCGCACGGTCACGAGGGTCGCCGGCTCGAGCGACCGCGTCGATGTCTCGCACCGGATCTTCGTCTCGCCGCGGCTCGTGCGCTTCACCGAGATGGAGTACGCGATCCCGCGGGCCCACGCCGCCGAGGCGATCCGCGCGATCCGCGAGGGCGTCCAGGGCCGGCGGCTGCCGATCAACTTCCCGATCGAGGTGCGGTTCGTCGCCGGTGACGACGCGCTGCTGTCACCGGCCCACGGCCGCGACAGCTGCTACATCGCCGTTCACGTCTTCGACCAGATGGAGTACGAGCCCTACTTCCGCATGGTCGAGGAGATCATGAACGGCTTCGCGGGCCGCCCGCACTGGGGCAAGCGCCACTTCCAGACGGCCGAGACGCTGGCGCCGCGCTACCCCGAGTGGGAGCGCTTCCGGGCTGTGCGCGCACGCATGGACCCCGAGGGCATGTTCGCCAACGCCGAGATCGATCGCGTGCTCGGTCCGGTTCGCGGCTGACTCGAGGGGGCCAAATACATCCCAGGGCATGTATTTGGCCCCCCGATGTGCCGATGCCTCGTACGCTTGGAGCAGTGGCTGTCATCTCTTCACCGTCGCGCCGCGAGGAGCTGCGCGCGTTCCTGCGCTCGCGCCGCGCGCGCCTGACGCCGGCCGACGTCGGGCTGCCCGACGACGGTGCCCGGCGGCGGACGCCGGGGCTGCGGCGCGAGGAGCTGGCGTCGCTGGCCGGGGTCGGGGTGTCGTGGTACACGTGGCTCGAGCAGGGGCGTGACATCCATCCCTCGCCCGATGTGCTCGAGGCGGTAGCCCGCGCGCTGCGGCTCGACGCCGCCGAGCGTTCGACGCTGTTCGCGCTAGCGCGCACGGAGCTGCCGCTGCCCGCGGCCGACGAGGACAGCGCCGGTGAGGATCACGCCGCGCTGATCGCGCTGGTCGAGAGCCTGCATCCGACGCCGGCTTACCTGCTCGGTCCGATGACGCGGATCCTCGCGTGGAACGGCGCGGCCGCCGCCCTGTTCGGACCGGTCGAGCATCTTCCGCAGGAGCGCCGCTCACTGCTGTGGCTGTTGCTGGTCGAGCCTGGTGCCGACCACAACAACCTCACCCGCCGCGGCACCGCCTACAACCAGGTCGCGCGCTTCCGCGCTGAGTATGCACAGCACGCCGGCGAGCCCGAGTAC
>DATASU010000044.1:0-21381 GCA_036269095.1 Solirubrobacteraceae bacterium | reverse complement strand
TACGTGTTCGCGCTCGGCGGCATCTCGTTCTACGGGATCCTGCTCGGCGGCTGGGCCTCGGGCTCGAAGTACTCGTTCCTCGGGTCGATGCGCGCCGCCGCCCAGCTGATCTCCTACGAGGTCTCGCAGGGCCTGGCGCTGGTCGGCGTGCTGATGACCGCGCAGACGCTGTCACTGACCGGGATCGTCAATGCGCAGCGCGGCATGTGGTACTTCATCCCGCAGCTCTGCGGCTTCCTGATCTTCATGGTGGCGTCGTTCGCGGAGACCAACCGCGCGCCGTTCGACCTCGTCGAGGCCGACGCCGAGCTCGTCGGTGGTTACTTCACCGAGTACGGCGGCACTGGTTTCGTCGCCTACCTGTTCGCGGAGTACGTCAACATGATCGTCGTCTCGGCGATGGCCGCGACGCTGTTCCTCGGCGGCTGGCTGCTGCCGTTCGGGATCCATCCTCCCGGCTGGGTCGACCCGTTCGTGGTGGTCGCGAAGATGATGATCTTCATGACCCTGTTCATCTGGATCCGCGCGACGCTCCCGCGTCTGCGCTACGACCAGCTGATGTCGTTCGGCTGGAAGATCCTGCTGCCGCTGGCCACCCTCAACCTGCTCGTGACCGCGATCATCGTGGTCGCCTAGGACGCTTAGGACACGCTCATGGCTTACGACCCGGGATCTGACGTAATCGAAGTGGTTCGCCACCCGCCGCGCAACCCCGCGGCGAGCACCTACCGCATCTTCGGCGAGACGCTGCGCGGCATGAAGACGACGCTCGCGCGGATCGTCGAGGGCCCGGTGACGATCCAGTACCCGGAGGAGAAGACGCCGGTCTACCCGCGCTTCCGCGGGCGTCACAAGCTGCACAAGTTCGAGGACTCCGGTCTCGAGAAGTGCGTCGGCTGCTCGCTCTGCGCCGCGGCCTGCCCGGCCGACTGCATCCGCGTGGTCGCCGCCGAGAACTCGCCCGATAACCGCGTGTCCGCCGGTGAGCGCTACGCCGCCGTCTACGAGATCAACCTCAGCCGTTGCATCTTCTGCGGTTACTGCGAGATCGCGTGCCCGTTCGACGCGATCACGATGGGTCACGACTACGAGATGTCCGACTACACCCGCTCCGACCTGATCTTCACCAAGGAGATGCTGTTGGCGGAGCCGCTCGAGCGCACGCCGCTGAGGACGGAAGGGGAGTAGGCGGAGCCGGCTATGTCTGCGGCCCTGTTCTTCATTGCGGCGATCATCGCGATCATCGGTGCGATCGGCGTGGTCACGCTGCGCAACCCGCTGTACGCGGTGCTCGCGCTCGTCTGCCATCTGGTCGCGCTCGCGGCGCTGTTCCTGCTGCTGCGCGCCGAGTTCGTCGCCGCGGCGCAGGTCGTCGTCTACGCCGGCGCGGTGATGGTGCTGTACGTGTTCGTGGTCGCCTACGTGGGCGGTGGCGACGAGATCAAGGCCGGCAACTCGCTGCGGATCCTCGGGCCGATGTTCGCCGTCGCGCTCGCGATCGAGCTGTTCATCGCGATGCTCGGCACCGGGCTGTCCGGGATCAAGGGCCACGGCGCGCGCTACAAGCTCGGCTTCGGTGATCCCGAACACATCGGCAAGCTGTTCCTGACCGACTACCTGTTCGCCTTCGAGGTCGCCTCGCTGCTGCTGCTGGTCGCCGCGATCGGCGCGATCGTGCTCGCGCGGCGCCGGCGCGGACTCGAGGACGACGACGTCGACTTCAAGACGATCCGGGCGACGCCGCGGCCGGCCTACACCGGCACGATCGCCGAGGCCGTCGGTGTGCGTCGCGTGCTCGAGCAGCTCGAGCAGGCCCACGGTGGCGCGTCCGAGCTGGTCGGCGCTCCGCGTGATTCCGAAGCCGAGGATGAGAGCTGATGGCGCTCGGCTGGTACCTCGCGGTCTCCGTATTGATCTTCTGCATCGGCTCAGGCGGCGTGCTCGTGCGGCGCAATCCGCTCGTGATCCTGCTCTGCCTCGAGCTGATGCTCAACGCCGGCAACCTCGCGCTGGTCACGTTCGCGCGGATGCACGGCGGTGAGGCGGGCCAGATCTTCGCGCTGATCGTGATGGTCGTGGCCGCCTGTGAGGTGACCGTCGGGCTTGGCCTGATAGTTGCCATCAGCCGCCGCAACCTGCCTATTGATGTCGACGAACTGCATGAGCTGAACGGATGAGCCCGACTACCTGGGGCTGGCTTGTCCTGCTGTTTCCGCTGCTGGGCACGATCACGATCGGCCTCGGCTTCCGGACCTACAGCAGGGCTGCCGGCGTAATTGGAACCGCCGCGATCGGACTGGCGTTCGTGTGCGCCGTCGGCGCGCTGATCTCGCTGCTGGGGCGCTCCGGCGCTCATCGCGAGGTCGTCTCGAGCCTGTGGAACTACGACGTGTCGGGCGGCGTCGACGCCGGCTTCCAGATCCTGGTCGACCCGATTTCAGTGTTCATGATGCTGGTCGTGACCGGCGTCTCGACGCTGATCCACCTCTATTCGACCGCCTACATGCGCTCGGACGAGGGCTACTCGCGCTACTTCGCGTACCTCAACTACTTCGTGCTGTCGATGCTGATCCTGGTGCTCGGCGGCAACTTCGTGATGCTGATCATCGGCTGGGCGTTCGTCGGCGCGGCCTCCTACCTGCTGATCTCCTTCTGGTACCGGCGCTCGAGCGCCACCGGCGCCGGCATCAAGGCGTTCGTGATCAACGTGCTCGGCGACGTCGGCCTGGTGCTCGGCACCTTCTTCATCTTCCGTCACACGCACACGGTCTCGTTCCTCGGTAGCTTCGCCGCCGCCCCGCACGTGTTCCACAACGACTCGACCGACCTGGTCGCGGGCTGCCTGCTTTTCCTCGTCGGTGCCTTCGCCAAGTCGGCGCAGGTGCCGCTGCACACATGGCTCCCGGACGCGATGGAGGGCCCGACCCCGGTCTCCTCGCTGATCCACGCCGCCACGATGGTGACCGCGGGCGTCTACCTGATCGTGCGCCTGCACCCGCTGTTCCAGCTCGCGCCGACGGCCGGCGAGGTCGGCGCGATCATTGGCTGCGCGACGCTGCTGATCGCCGGCACGATCGCGCTGGTCGTGACCGACATCAAGCGCGTGATCGCCTACTCGACGATGTCCCAGATCGGCTACATGATCATGGGCGCCTCTGCCGGTGCCTACTCGGCGGCGCTGTTCCACCTGATGACGCACGCCTTCTTCAAGGCGCTGTTGTTCATGGCGGCCGGCTCGATCATCGGCGCGATGGCGGGCAGCCAGTCGCTCGACAGGATGAGCGGCTTCCGCAAGGCGATGCCGTTCACGTTCGCCTGCTTCATCGTCGGCGGCCTCGCGCTCTCCGGCATCCCGCCGTTCTCGGGCTGGCTCTCGAAGGACGACATCATCGCCTACCTCAACAACCGCGGTGGCGTCTACGAGGTGCTCGGAATCCTCGGCTACGTCGGCGCGCTGCTGACCGGCCTCTACACCTTCCGCATGATCTTCCGCGCCTTCTTCGGCGACCCGTCGCCGGAGGCGGTCGAGCTCGAGCACGGCCACATCGCCCACGCCGAGGTCCCGACCAACCCCGCCAACGGCGAGGTCGAGGACACCGAGGTCGGCTTCCCCGGCCCCGAGCACGTGATCGCCGAGCGCGAGCCCGCGATGAAGGTCGCGATGGGCCTGCTGGCGCTGGCGGCCGTCGTCGGCGGCTTCCTGCAGCTGCCGGGCGTCGATCACGTGATCCAGAACTTCCTCAGCACGTCGCTGTCCGACGCGCCGCTGGCCTCGGCCGCGCACGAGCCCTCGAGCAGCTCGGCCTGGGCCGGGCTGATCATCGGCGCGGTCATCGGCCTCGTCGGGATCACGATGGCGTACGGGGTGTGGGTGCGCCGCCCCGGCACCGCCGCCAAGTTCCAGGCGGCGCTGCCGTGGCTGCACGACTTCCTCGTCAACAAGTGGTACTTCGACGAGGCGATTGATCTCGTGGTCGTGCGCCCGGCGCTGGCGATCGGCCGCTTCGCCCAGTCGGTGCTCGAGCGGATCGTGATCTCCGGCGGCGTGACCGGCGGTGTGACCGGTGTCGTGCGCTCCGGCTCGGCCGCGGTGCGCCGCGCCCAGACCGGCGTGCTGCGCTTCTACGCGGCGGCCGTGATCCTCGGCCTGTCCGCGGTTGTCCTCTACTTCCTGATCTCCTCGACCTGATCTGATCGGCCCCTTGCTCGCCTCTCATCCATTCGCCGCTTCCAGCGCACCCTTCACGCTCTCGATCCTGATCTGGCTGCCGCTGGCGCTCGCGCTGATCGTCAACGCGCTGCCCACCAAATACGTCGGCCGTGGTGCCGCGCTCGCGAGCCTGCTGCCGGTCGCGGTCGCCATCACCTTCGTCGCGAACTTCAACTCGCACAACCCGGGTCTGCAGTTCGTCACCGACAAGGTCTGGATCAGCGCGCTCGGGATCCATTACAAGCTAGGGATCAACGGGCTCAACGTCGCGCTGGTGCTGCTGACGACCGTGCTGTTCACGGTCTCACTGGCCTGGTCGGCGGTGCGCGAGGTCGACCGCCCGCACACCTACTACTTCTGGTTCGGGCTGGCGGAGAGCGCCGTGCTCGGCGCGTTCCTCGCCCAGGACCTGATCCTGTTCGTGGCGTTCTTCGACCTGATGCTGATCCCGTTCTACTTCCTGGTCGGGTCGTGGGGCAGCGGCGACCGCGTGCGCGCCACGATCAAGATGGTGATCTACACGATGGTCGGCTCGTTCCTGATGCTGGCCGCGGCGATCGCCACCGGCGTGATCGCCTCAGGCGACCACGGCACCGGCATCAACTTCAGCTTCAGCGCGCTGCAGCACCTGCCGCTGTCGCGCACCGACGAGGACTGGATCTTCCTTGCCTTCGCGCTCGCATTCCTCGTGAAGATGCCGATCGCGCCGTTCCACGGCTGGCTGGCCGACGCCTACAAGGCGATGCCGATCCCGGCCGTCGCGGTCTTCTCCGGGGTCGTCGCGAAGGTCGCAAGCTACGGCTTCCTGCAGATCGTGCTGCCGCTGTTCCCGCACGCCGCCCACCACTACCAGGTGCTGATGCTGATCATCGCCCTGGTCTCGATCCTGTGGGCGACGGCGATGGCCTTCACGACCGACGACGCACGCCTGGTGATCGCCTACTCGAGCGTCGCGCAGATGGGTTTCATCCTGCTCGGCATCTTCTCGCTGACGCCGCAGGGCGGCCAGGGCGCGCTGCTGCAGATGATCAACCACGGTGTCGTCACCGCCGCCTCGTTCTTCGTCGTCGCCGCCGCCGCGGCCCGCGCCGGCGGCAGCGAGAAGCTCGCGGACATGGGCGGCATCGCCTTCAAGGCGCCGGTGCTCGCCACGCTGTTCCTGATCGTCACCTTCGCCAACCTGGCGATGCCCGGCTCGTCGAACTTCATCGGCGAGTTCATGATCCTGCTCGGCACCTTCGACTCGCACATCGTGATCGCGCTGATCGCCTCGGTCGCCGTCGTCGGTGCCGCCTTCTACGCGCTGCGGCTGTTCATCCGCGCGATGCACAACCGCGTCGGCGGGCGTGTGCGCTCGTTCGAGGTCACGCGCAACGAGGCGATCGCGATCGTGCCGCTGTGCCTGATCATCCTCGCGCTCGCGTTCTACCCGCAGTTCGGGCTCGGCAAGTCGCAGGCTTCGCTCGACGTGGCGGTGCTGCCGGCCGCGGCGCTGGGCGGGCACGTCGATATGTCGCAGTACGCCACGCTGGCGGCCGCGGCCGAGGGTCGGTCGATCCACCCGCCGATCAGCGAGGTCTCCTACGGCGCCAAGCAGAAGCCACGGCGCGTCTACACCGACCGTAAGACCGCGACTCACCGCAAGGCGGTCCACTCATGAGCTCACTGATTCTCGCCACCGCCCACATCAAGGGCCCGCACATCGACTGGGCGGGGCTGTCGCCGATCGCCGTGCTCGGCGTCGGCGCGCTGGTCGTGCTGCTGGTTGGCCTCGCCGGCCAGTCCGAGATCCGCACGCGCGTCGTGCCGGCGCTCGCGCTGCTGGTGCTGGCGGGCGCGATCGGCACCGAGATCTGGCGCTTCACGCACGCGCAGACGATCATCGCCGGCGCGCTGCGGATCGATGACCTGGCGCTGATCGTCGATCTTGTCTGTGCCGTGTCCGCGGTCGCGGCGGTGCTGCTGTCGTGGCGCGACGACGCGCCACGTGCGGCCGGCCACGGGGAGTTCCACGCGCTGCTGCTGTTCAGCGTGATGGGCATGGCGGTGCTGATCTCGGCCCAGGACATCATCACGCTGTTCCTCGGGCTCGAGCTGCTGTCGATCCCGCTCTACATCCTCTGCGCCGCCGAGTACCGCCGTGAAGGTTCGCTCGAGTCGGGCCTCAAGTACCTGATCATCGGCTCGGTCGGCTCGGCGACACTGCTCTACGGCCTGGCGATGATCTACGGCGCCACCGGCCAGACCGGCTTCAACCAGATCGCCCAGGTGCTCGCCGGCAGTGGCCCGAACGGCAACCTGCTCGGCGACCCGATGCTCTTGAGTGGCATCGCGCTGGTCGTCGTCGGCTTCGCCTTCAAGGCCTCGGTCGCACCGTTCCACCAATGGACGCCGGACGTCTATGAGGGTGCTCCGACCGCGATCACCGCGTTCATGGCGACCGCCACCAAGGCCGCGGCGCTGGCGGTGTTCCTGCGCTTCTTCGATGTCGCCGTGATCTCCGAGCAGACCAAATGGGCCCCGGCCCTGGCGGCGCTCGCGACGGCCACGATCCTGATCGGCAACGTCGGCGCGCTCGGCCAGACCTCGTTGAAGCGCCTGCTCGGCTACTCGGGCGTCGCCCAGGCCGGGTACATGCTCTCCGGCGTGATCGTCGGTACGCGACTGGGGATCTCCGCGACGATCCTGTACGTGATCGCCTACCTGCTGATGAACATCGCCGCGTTCGCGGTGATCCAGCACCAGCAGTACGCCAGCGGCGACGATCGCGTCAGCGGCCTCGCCGGGCTCGGCAAGCGCAGCCCGGTGCTCGGCTGGTCGATCACGCTGGCGATGCTGGCGCTGGCCGGCGTGCCCGGCACGATCGGCTTCATCGGCAAGTTCCAGTTGATCCACGCGCTGGTCGACGGCGGCTACGGCTGGCTCGCGATCGTGCTCGTCGTCGGCGCGATGATCTCGCTCGGGTACTACCTGCGGGTGGTCGCGGCGGTGTGGATGTCACCCGAGGGCGCGCATGCCTCGATTGGGGCCTCCGCCGTGGCGCCGGGCGCTTGTGCCGGCGCGGGCGCCATCGCGCCGATTGCCGGTGGCTCCCAGGAGGCCGACAAGCTGCCCTACCCCGAGGTCGCGTTCGTCGCCGCGCTGTTCGCGGCCGCGACCGTCTTCTTCGGCGTGATCCCCGGGCCGCTGTTCCACCTCGCGTCCCACGCGGGCGCGGCGCTCACCAGTCTGTTCTAGGCCGGGACGTTTCCGCCACTCTTGGTGGACTTTGGTCCGCGAAGCCCCGTGTTCAGCCAGGGCGATGGGCGGTTGGGTCAAAAACGGCCCCAAACGTCCACAGCTTCGCCCCCGCGCTGGTCTGGCCCTCGGCCCGACCGGCCTCGCCGCGTGCCCGCGGAGCTCGTGCCCGAGGAGCTCAGCGCGTGCGCGGGTTCAGGAGCGCCTGGTGCAGCTCCTGCAGAACGTCACGGTCACTGAGCTGCTGCTCGGCCAACGCCTCTGAAGCGCCACCCTGCTCCTCGGGAGCGAGGGCGTCCGCAAGCCGGGCCAGCGCCGGCGCGCGCTCGTGGTTGTACCAGAGGCCCGTTGCCACCGAGTCGGACCCGCTTGGGGCCAGCTGCAGCGCCTGCACGGCCTGCTCGACAGCCTCCAGGAGCTCGACGTACTGCTCCGAGGTCAGCTCGGTCTCGCCGCTCTTCAGGCGTTTGAGAGCGACAAGGGTCTCACGATGGGAACTCATCTATTTAGGTATATCGGCCAATCCGCAGGCGGCCTGAGCGATCGGCGGTCAGACCTTGCGCCACTCGGGGATCCAGGAGCCCTCTTCGTCGCGTGCGAAGTCCTGGAACAGGCTGGGGGCCTCTGACTTCATGATCTCGGCGACCAGGTGAAAGACACTGCGCAGCTCCTCCTCGGCGCCCGGCGCCGTGCGCATCTCGATCACGTGCCGCAGCGTGCGGATGTTCGCGGTCCAAAGGATGTCGGTGCTCAGACCAGTTGGCGCAAGTCGCCGCAGCGCTGAGGTGATCTCCTTCTTGACGTGAAACGGGATCTCGCCGCTGTCGATGTCGAGCTGCTCGGCGGCGTTCAGCTGGAACTCCTCGAGCGTCTCGACCAGGCTGATCACCTGATCGCGCAGCGGCTCGAGCGCCGGCGGCACGCGGAAGCCGATGTCGGTCAGCCGCACGTAGCGCAAGCTCTCCTGGCTGAACGCCGAGCCGGCGCGATGTCTAATCAACTCATGTGTGAAAACACGCGAGACGTCGCGGAAAGCGAAGCTGTAGTTGGCGTGCTCGAGCACGCTGCCGTGGGCGCTGCGGAGCACGTTGGCGAAGTACTCCTTCTGGTCCGTGCGAATCCGCGTCACGTTCGGGTTGAGTCCCGGCTCCCAGCTGCGGTAACACATCCGCCCGCCGAACTCAGCGAGCAGCTCGCCGTCGTTCAGCTCGTCGCGTGCGTCCTCGCGCATGTCGAGCCACGATGCGCCTCCGACCGACTCGAGGTAGGCGCGCATGCCATCGGTACTCACCGATGGGCGCGCGACAAGGAAGACCTGCGGCGTCGTTTCGTGCACGCCTGCCATGCAAGCGAACGGCTCGGACAAATGCGGCGCGCGGCTCGCTCGGCGGTCGCAAAGAGCGAACGATTCCGGCAGCGTGGAGCTGGTCTGCGTGACGTTCAGCTGCCCGGCCCGACGAACGGTGGTGCGGGCGGTGGCGGCGCGGCGATGTAGGCGGTGGCCCCGGCCACGTTGTTGTCCAGATCCGGATCCGCGGTGGTCGTCCCGACCGTCGCAAGGTTCAGGAACCGCCCGGAGGACCGGGGAACGAGCTTCACGGTCACGGTGCCCTTCGCGCCGGAGCGCAGGTCACCCAGAGAGCAGATCAGCGGCAACGACCGCGTGCAGTTGCCCGCCGTTGTTCCCACGGAGATCAGCCGCGCCGATCTGAGCGGCTGCTCATCCAGGGCCACCTGCTCAGCCGTGTCGGGACCGTGGTTGGTGACGACGATCCGGTAGCTGAGAGCACTGCCGAGATTCACCCCACCGGTGCCGATCACGTCCTTGGCGACCGAGACGTCTGCCCAGGGTGAGCCGGGCGTCGCCGGGTCTGCCTTGTCGGGTTTATCGACACCCGCCGGGTTCGTGACGGGCGGCGTGACTTCCGGCTCGATGGGCGGCTGGGGCGGGCTCGTCGGCGGCCTGACGGGCGGAAGGCTGATCTCCGGGTCGCGCGGCCTGACGTTCAGGTACTGATTCGTGAAGACGCAGTGGATCGACCGCGTCGCGGCCGTCAGCGTGACCACCACCGAGCCCTGCGAGAAGGGGATGTCGTCGCCGTTGCACTCGACCGAGACGAGGATCCAGGCACCACCGCCTGGTGCGGGTGGAACCGACTGGATGATCCGGTAGCTGCCGAGATCGAGCGCGTCGGTGGAGTCCGCGGCCGTAACCGGGCTCGCTGGTGCCTCGACCCCCGGTTGGGTCGTGCGTGCGGCGTGGATGTGGGTGTCGCCGTCAGCGGTGGGATGGGTCGTGCGCTCGGGTGTGATCAGGTAGCTCGTAGAGGCCGTGCCGTTCAGCGTGATGTCGCCGACTGACAGCTTCGCCGATGGCCTGAACCTGTTTGTGAACGTGCATGCGATGTTGTCGCCGCGGGCGACCGTCAGCTTGATGCTGTCCTCGGAGCGAGTGAAGCTCGCGTTGCAGCCGACGTCGCTCAGGGTCCAGGTGCCGGCGTTGGTCGTCGGCTCGTTCTCCGTGATCGTGTAGCGGCCCGGCTCCAGAGCGTCCAGCGAGGGCGCGGCGTCGACCGGAACGCCCTGGCGCGAGGAGATGGCGGTGACTGTGGTCGCGGAGCCCGAGCCCAGCATTACATCGAAGTTGAAGTGGCCGATCCCGCCGAGCGTGATCTTCGAGATGCGCAGCTTCCCCGTGGGCGGCACCCAGGCGTTGGTGAACGTGCAGGTGACGGTGTCTGTGGCGGCCAGCGCAACCGACATCTTCGTATCACTCGTCGTGTAGCTGCTGGCCCCCGATCTGCTGATGCAATCGATCGACTTCAGCTTGTAGTCCGGGGTCGAGGCCTCGGTCACGTCCCAGGTTCGGCCCCCGGCACGATAAAAGGTGGCCGACTGGCCGTGGGCCAACGTGAACCCGTTGGGGTCGAAGGACAGTGGCCCATTGAATGAGAACGATGGGTTGGAGCCGGCGGGGGCGCCGGTCACGACCTTCTTGATGATGATCGTGCCACTGGTCGGGGGTGGCGAAACGTAGAAGGCGTAACAGAAGAGGTGGGTGACGCCGGTTGGGAAATACAGGTACTCGACGTTGTCGTTGTTGTTGGCGTCGGTCGCGCAGCGCAGTGCCGCGAACCCGTACTGCGGACTGTCCGGGGTGCCGAACCGGTCGGCCATGACCGGGTCGTAGGGCGTGCCGCCCTGCAGCCACAGCTTGCTGGATTTCAGTGCCAGAGCGACCTGCGCCGCGGACAGCTTCAACGTGGTGGCGCCAGACAGGCTGGAGCCCGGCACCGCATTGCCGCTGGCGTCCAGCAGCGGTGTCGACGCAGCGGTGACGATCGAATCCGAGTAGGCGCCGGTGACCCTCGACAACGAGCCCCACGCGCCGTCCACCGCGCGCGTCTGATATCCGGTGCCGAGCGTGAATCGCCAGCCGACCAGAGGCTTGCAGTTGCTCTGCGGGGCGATGTCCTCGTATTGCGGTGAGACCAGCGCGCCGCTGGCGCCTCCGGAGTACTGAGTGTCCGGACCCAAATCGGCCAGCGATTCGACGATGTTGTTGCGCGACTTGTTGGCGTATACGTCGAGGTAGGAGGGACAGTCCCGGGCGGCGAAGGTGACGTAGTAGTCGCTCGCGGCCTTGGCCTGGGCCGCCGTACCGGTTGCCGTGGCGTGCGCCAGGGGAGCAGACGAACCGGAGGCGCGACTCGTCGTTGCTCCGAATGCACCAAGAGAGCCAGCAACTAGCGCGACGATCATCAACCGCGGTGCCATCCCACGGACACGCATAGGCGCACCATACACCTGCGATTTGCCCGTGAACACCCCCTTGGATGGAGCGCCTCTGCACCCCGGTGAGCCGGCTGTGAAAGGATGCGGCTCGTGCCCCTGTTCGGACGCCAGCGACCGACGCCGCCCACCGAGGAGGAGGCGCGTGCTGCCGAGGTAGATCTCGAGCGCATCCGTCAGGGCCGGATCCCGCTGGGCGCCGAGGAGCGGCTGAAGCGGATCGGGTCGGCGAGCGCACCGTTCTTCACGAGTGATCTCAGCGCAAAGGAGTACGCGCTGGCGCAGGCCTCGGGCCTGCAGCCGGTCGCGCAGGTGATGGGATCGTCGGTGGTCCAGCACGGCTGGGTCGGCGCGCAGGGCGGCTTCTACACGACGGGTGAGATCCGAGCGCTGTCAGATCCATGGAATATGGCCCGCAGCCGCGCGTTCGAGCGGCTCGGCCAGGAGGCGGCGTTCGCGGGGGCCGACGGCGTGATCGGCATCGAGATGAACGCCGGCTCGGTTGGGGACGCCAGCAATGTCGAGCTCGTCGTGTTCGGCACGGCGGTGCGCGAAACGACGCTGCCGCGCCGCGGCGACGCGCCGCTCGGAATGTGCAGCCTGTCCGGCCAGGACGTCGACAAGCTCCGCCGCATCGGCGCCGAGGTGCGTGGCGTCGTCGGCCACACGACCGTGCTGTCGGTGCAGCTCAGCGGTTCATCGAGCTGGGTGATGAACTCCGGCGGGCTGCTCGGCGGTGGTGGCGCGCGCATGAACGCCGAGATCCCGGAGATTGCGCAGGGCGTCTACGACGCGCGCAACCGCGTGATGCTCGAGGTCCGCCGCCAGGCCAATGCCGTCGAGGCCAACAACATCGTGGTCTCAACGCTGAGGCACACGATCGAGCACCACGAGTACGAGTCCGGCGGCTACAGGTACCACTACTTCCACGTGACCATGAACATTCTCGGCACCGCGATCCGGCTGGGGGCGCACGACCCGCACCCCAGCCCGTTCCGCGGACCGATGATGTCGATCAATCTCGGTGACTAACCAACAGAGGAGCGCAGCTGATGGCTGACTACGACCCAACCAGCACCGAGGGCCTTGCCGCGCACTCGAGCGAGCGGCTGCAGATGAACGCCCGCGGGCTGTTCACCTCCGACCTTTCGGTCAACGAGTACCTGTGCGTCGAGAAGGCGGGCTTCGAGCCCGTGGGTCTCGTCGTCGGTTCGAGCATCTACCACGTCGGTTACCAGTTCGCGAACCTGCGCCAGAACCAGGAGCTCGACGTGCTCAGTCAGGCGATGTACAACGCCCGTGAGCTGGCGATGACGCGTATGGAGGAGGAGGCCGACCAGCTCGGCGCCGACGGCGTAGTCGGCGTGCGCCTCGACATCGGCCGTTACGAGTGGGGCGCCGACATGGCCGAGTTCATCGCGATCGGCACTGCGATCCGCCACAAGGAGGGCCATCTGCACCGCGCCCCCAACGGCCGGCCGTTCACCAGCGACCTCTCCGGCCAGGCGTTCTGGACGCTGATGCAGACCGGCAAGCGCCCGGTCGGAATGGTGATGGGCAGCTGCGTCTATCACGTCGCCCACCGCGGGATGATGCAGGCGATGAAGCAGACCGGCAAGAACGTCGAGCTCGAGCAGTACACGCAGGCGCTCTACGACGCCCGCGAGCTCGCGATGGAACGGATGCAGAAGGAGGCCGAGGCGATCGGCGACGGCGTGCTCGGCATCGTCGAGGTCAAGCTCCACGAGAACAGCCACGGCTGGGGCAGTCACGTGATCGAGTTCTTCGCTGTCGGTACCGCCGTGGTCCCCAACGAGCACATCGCCGAAGGTCAGCAGCTGCCGGACATCACCCCGGTGCTCGACATCAACGACTGACAAGCCGCGTCGCGTCCCGCAGCCGTGGGCTCGAGTCTGCGCGGCGAGGCCGAAGTAGCTGAGGCGAGCCATGAAGAAAGGTCTTGTAGTGAGGTAGCGCCTGCTCGCGCGGGAGAGACCGCTGCGCTCTCGCTTTGGATCTCGCTTCGCTCGATTAGGGTCACGCGGGCGCCTCGCTGTCCGACAACGCGGGATACCGTCTGCTGATGATCGTCTGGCTCAACGGCGGCTTCGGTGCTGGGAAGTCGACCGGACCGACGGCGCATGAGGGCTCAGGTGTGGTCGGCCGTCGTGCGGCTCTGCTCGGCGGCGATCGCCGCCGCGGCGCCGGCCATGCCACAGCTTCGTGCCAGGGAAAGCGCCTGGGCCCAGGCCGCGCGCGCAGCGTGGATGTCGCCGCGATCCAGCGCGAGCCAGGCCTCCAGTCGTCGCGCCTGGGCGGCCACCGGTGCCAGAGCCTTGGTCGGCTCATCGCCGGAGGTCAGCGCGGCGTGAGCGGAGCGCAGCCCGGCGGCGTCCGGGGTGCCACTGCCGATGATCAGATCGACGACGGTCGACACCCAGGTGCTCCACTCGGCGAAGTCCGCGGGGGTGGCCTGTGCCAGAACACGCACAACCCGATCGTTGTCGCCCTGCTGGGCGGCCAGCACGGCGGCACGCAGGCAGCCGAAGTCCGGTTCGTGGACCGCGGCGCCCGCGGCACGCGCGTCGAAATCGGCGACAAGCTGAGCGGCGACGGCTGACTCACCGCGAGCCAGGGCGATCATCACCCGCGGTGCGTAGGCCATGCCGAGCTGGAAGGGCTGGACGTTGTCTCCGACTGTCTCGACCTCAGCTTCGGCGGCGTCCAAGTCCCCCTGGGCACACAGCGCCCGGGCGAGTACCAACCGCGCCCAGCGCTCGGTGAAACGCATGCCCTGACGCTCGGCGAGGGCGATCGTGTCCCGGGCGCCGGCGGCCGACTCGGCAAAGCGCGCGACCGATCCGAGCGCCATGGCGCGGTTGCCGACGAGCTCGGCGAGTCGCCGGGAATCGTGGGCCGTCGCCAGCTCGATGGCACGGTCATAGACGCTGAGCGCCTCGGTGAGACGCCCAAGCTCGCCGAGCGCGATCGCTTCGGTTCCCAGAGCCTGGACGAGATCCCCGGGAGCGCCGGCGGCCTCGGCGATGACCGCGGCCCGCTGGGCGTTGGCGAGCGCCCCCACGTGATCCCCGCACTGATAGAGCGTGAAGGCCAGCGTGGCGGCGGCTTGGGCGGCGGCGGCATCCTCGACACCGGCCAGGGCGGCGTCGATCTCCCGTAGCCCGGGCAACAGGTCGGCCGGCGGGCCGACGTAGCGGGTGCCTCGCAGGTGATAGAGCGCCGCGCGCAGGGCCTCGCGGGTGCGGCCGGCAGCGGTGTGGGAATCGCGCACCGCGGCCCAACGCTGACCTGACTCCGGGCCCAGGCCGCCACGCCAGGCAACGGCCGCGCTCTGGGCCAGCAGCGCGAGGCTCGCCTCCGGGTCATCGCTGCACTCGCGGGCGCGGTCGAGGTGAGTCAGCGCCTCCTCGATCGATCCGACACCGACCGCCCGCTCGGCCGCACGGATCAGGATCTCCCTGGCGCGAGCGCGCAGCTCGACCACGTCGGGATCGGACGGGCCGGCCGCCAGCGCCTCGAGCAGGTAGCCGGCGGTCGTCGCGGGCTCGTGATGGTGGTCGGCGCCGACCAGCTCTGCCGCGGCGAGATAGAGGCGCTTGCGATCGCGTCGTGAGAGGTTGGCGAGTGCGACCCGTCGCACCACGCCCTGTACGAACTCGGCTTCTCCACCGGGCGTCGTCTCCAGGATCGCCCGCGCACCCAGGTCCGCCATCGCCGATCGCACATCGCCGGCATCCAGCTGTGCGAGCTCGGCTGCGGCCTCGGGCAGGAACCGGTCGCCGAGCACAGCGGCGGCGCTGACCAGGCGTCGGGCACCCGGTGCGAGCAGGTCGAGGCGCGCCGCGACGAGGGCCCGGATCGTCGGGGGGACCTGTGCGGCACGCACCTCACCCCGCACCACGTAGCGGCTGCCCTCCGGGATCAGCACTCCCTGATCGGCGAGCGAGCGCAGCGACTCCACCGCGTAGAGCGGAACCCCACCACCATCGGCCACGATCGCCTGAATCAGATCGGGCGGGGGGTCGCGGACGGTGCCGGCGATCAGCTCGCCGATCTGCTCGGCACTGAGCGGCATCAGATCGATCATCTGGCCGCCTGCCGCCAGCGCCTGAACGCGCGTGTCCGGCCGGCTCTGGGCGAGGACGAGGATGGCCTCGTCGCCGGCCCACTCCTGGAGGTGAGCGAGGAAGTCGAGCAGATCCTGGGAGGCGAATTGCAGCTCGTCCAGCGCGATGACGAGCGGCGCTGTCCGTGCGAGGCGGGAGACCAGCAGCCGCCATGCCGAGAACAGCTCACCGCGCTCGATGCCGGCGCCGTCGTCATCAAGGTCGAACAGTCGCGCCAGAGCGGGCCGCACCCGCTGCCGCTCCGCGGCATCGACCAGGGTTGCCGCCAGCAGCGCCTCGATTCCGTCGCGACGACGTTCGGGCGGATCACTGACACCGAAGCCGGCCGCCCCGGCGAAGACCTCGGCCAGCGCGTGAAAGCCGTTGCCCTCTCCGAACGACAGCGCCCTGCCGCTGTACCACCGCACCGGCACGGCGTGCCGGTGCGCACACCGCTCGAGCTCACGAACCAGGCGCGACTTGCCCAGGCCGGCGTCACCGAGGATGGTTACGTGCTGTAGTCCGCAGTCGGCGTCCTCGAGCGCGGTCAGGGGCCGGATCGCGGTCGTGAGCTCGCTGTCGCGCCCGACGAACGGGGGCTCGATACGTGCCGAGCCGAGGCCCGAAAGCTCGACGCGAGCTGACTGCAGAGCGAGTACGCGCCACGTCTGTACCGGCTCGCTCTTGCCCTTGACCTGGTGGGCGCCCGCATCGCTGAAGGTGACCGCGTCGGCACAGATCCGGCGTGTGGTCTCGTCGACCAGCAACGTGCCGGGTTCGGCCAGGGACTGGATCCGGGATGCGGTGTTGACGGCGTCTCCGATGACCATCCCCTCGGCGACCGAGGCGAGATTCACCGCCGCCTCACCGGTCACCACCCCGACCCGCGCCGCCAGCGCGGGGATTCCGAGCCGCTCGCCGAGTAGGCTGACTCCCTCGACCAACTGCAGGCCGGTGCGGATAGCGCGCTCGGCGTCATCCTCACGGGCCACTGGCGCTCCCCAGACCGCCATCACCGCATCCCCGATGAACTTCTCGATCTGCCCGTCGTGCCGGGTGACGGCCCGGCGGGCGATGCCGAAGTACATCTCCAGCATGTCGCGGACATCCTCGGCGTCGCGCGATTCGGAGAAGCTCGTGAAGCCGACCAGATCGCAGAACAGCACCGAGACCAGGCGCCGCTCGCGAGGCGAGGACCCCAGCGTCGCCGCCAGCGAGGTGCCGCAGTACGGGCAGAAGCGCATGCCCTGACTCAGCTCCGCCGCGCACGCCGGACACCGGCCGGTCATCGTCGCCCCTGGTTCAGCTGGCGCTCTTGGCGCTGAAAGTCAGCGGCGCCGTCGAGCCCTTGCAGCTCGCGGCCGCGGTGATCGATCCCCGCGCGGTGACGGTTGTCCCGGACGACGTGATCACGCCACTGACGGCGTACTTGGCGCTGGCGCCGGCGAATGTGCCGGCCTTGGTTCCCTTGAAGGTTCCCGGCACGCTCACGCCCTTGAGATGACAGGCCGTCGCGTAGACGATGTTGTCGAGCTTAGGGACGCCCTTGTCATACACGACGATGAGCTTGACCTTGCCGTAGTGATCGGTGCCGACGAGCTGCACCGGGGCGCCGGAGCCAACCGGCTCGATATGGCCCGCGACCGCGACGGCCGGCATCGCGAGCAGAGCGAGCGCTACCAACGATGCGCGCAGCCACTTCATCGCGACGAACCCTATATGCAGCGGCTCGGAAAAACAAAGAATCCGGCCGATGGTCGGGCCCTTCGGAAAAGTGAACCAGGTCGAGCGACATCTGAGACACATGTCGCGACTCATCACAAAACGGAGAGAGGGGGATTCGAACCCCCGAACGAGTTTCCCCGTTACACGATTTCCAGTCGTGCCCGTTCAACCACTCCGGCACCTCTCCGGGAATCCGGGTTAGCGTAGCGGGGAGGGGCATCTGGATGCCGCCGAGCGTCTCAACCGAGTCTCGACCCGGTCTCGAACCCTGGCCGTGGTGACCTGCCGGAGATAGCCTCCCGGCCGGATCAATGCGCTGGCGCCGATCGCGTGAACCGATGCCGGCGCCGAAATACAAAAGGGGGGCTCTTATGGGATGTATGACGTCGAGGCGGGCGGCGATGCTCGGCACGGGTTTGATCGCCGGCTTGTTCGCATCGCTGCTGCCGGCATCGGGCGCGGCGGCTGCGGCGGCTGCGCAGGCTCAGCCCGAGGCCGAGCTCTCGGTTTTCTCCGCCCCGGTATCGGTGCTGGTCAACAAGGCGCTGAAGCCGCGCAAGCGTGCGGTCCTGTCGCTCAAAGCCGCACGCCTGCCGAGCGACGCGACATCGGTCGAGGCGACAGTCGTGGTCACCGCGGCGGGCAGGGCCAGCCGCGTCAGCATCAGCGGCTCGACCGTTTACAGCGCTGCGCACCAGACGAGCACGACAACACTGCTGGTGCCGCTCTCAAGCGCGTCGCCGACGGTCACCGACATCGCCGGCGCCGCGCATGTGAGCGTGCTGCTCGACGGCTATGACGCCGCGTCCGCCGCTACCGCCGCGCTGCAGTCGGAGGTAGCCACGCTCAAGTCCCAGGTCGCGACGCTGCAGAGCCAGCTCTCGAGCCTGCAGAGCACGGTTACCGGCGTGCAGGGCGCCCTGGCGAGCGTGCAGACCACGACGAAGTCGCTCGCGACGACCTTCAGTGGGGTCACTCGCGGACCCGACCCCGACGGCTACGACACGCTGCGGTTCTCAGGGATGAACCTGCAGGTCGTCAACGGCAGTGGCAGCGAGACTGACCTCAACGGCCTGGGCAATTTGATCGTCGGCTACGACGACACAGCGCCCTACGCGCGCACCGGATCGCACAACCTGATCGCCGGCGACAGCGGTGGCTGGTCCTCATACGGAGGGCTGATCGCCGGCCAGTTCAACGACGTCACGGCGGACTTCGACTCGGCCACGGGTGGCGACGCGAACGTGGTCGACGCAGCTCACAGCTCGGTCAGCGGTGGCTTTCAGAACACCGCGGGGGGCGGCGAGGCGACGGTGAGTGGAGGTAGTGACAACCAGACCAGCGGCTATGGCGCGTCGATCAGCGGCGGCTACCGCAACTCCGCGTCTGAGGACTACGGGTCCGTTTCGGGTGGCGAGGCCAACGCCTCCAACGGCATCGACAGTTGGATCGGCGGCGGCTATCAGCAGACCGTCAGCGGCGACTGCCAGGGCGTACCGACCGTGCCCACAGCCGGCTGCTGAGCGGCCACGATCAGTCGGGGGTGGTTCCGCTGAACCACCCCCGGCCAGACCGCCACTCAGATCTGCCAGGCGCCCTCGCGCAACAGCGGGACCTCGACACCATCGGCGCTGACGCCGGTGACGTCGACCTCGCTCGAGCCGACCATGAAGTCGACGTGGATCGTGCTCTTGTTGGCGCGTGCGCGGTCGGGGCCGTCGTGCACCGAGAACGGGTAGGCGGCGCCGAGCGCGAGGTGCGAGGCGGCGTTCTCATCGAGCAGGATCGAGTAGAAGACCGAGCCGCTCTGGCCGACGCGGCTGTCACGGTCGACGAGTGCGACCTCGCCGATGCGCGCGGCGCCCTCGTCCTTCTGCGTCATCGAGCGCAGGATCCCGGCGCCGCTCTCGGCGTCGATCTGCACCGCCCGCCCGCCCTCGAAGCGCACCCGCAGCCCCTCGATCGGGCCGGCGCCCGGGATCAGCAGCGGCTTGGTGGCGGTCACGGTGCCGTCGACGCGCGTCGGGTCGGGCGCGGTGAAGGCCTCCTCGGTCGGCAGGTTGGCGGTGAACGTGATGCCGTGGATCGTGTCCATCGCACCGCTGATCCACCTCGACCCGGGCAGCAGCCCGACGGTCAGATCGGTGCCCGGACCGGAGTAGCGCAGGCGGTCGAGGCGCAGCGCGTTCAGCCGTTCGGCGATGCCGTGCAGCTGGGCGAGGCGCGCCTCCCAGGCGGCCACCGGATCGCGCTCGTCGAGTCGCAGGATCCGCTCGATCTCGACCCACAGCCGCTCGTAGGCGTCCTCAGCGGAGAGCTCCGGATGCACCAGCGTCGCCCAGCCCTCGGTCGGGAACGGCACGATGCACCAGTTGGTCTGCTGCTTGCCGACGACGACCATCGACTCCCTGGTGCGCGGCAGCAGGTCGATCCCGAGCAGCTCGGGGTCGATGTCGTCGAACAGGTGCGGCTCGATCACGCCCTGGAAATTGATCCGCGCGGCGCCGACCTCGCCGAGCGCGAGCACGCGATCGCCGATCCACGGCGGCACGAAGTCGAGCGTCTCGCGATCCGCGTGCTTCAGGCGCGAATGCTTGACGTGCGGATCGAAATAGGCGACCTCGACGAACTTCGCGCCGCGCGCGTAGGCGGCCTCGGCGGTCGCGCGGCTGATCAGCTCCTGTCCCGGTTCGGCGCTGATCGCGACGATCTGCCCCTTCTGGACGTTGGCGCCGATCCCGACCGCCAGCTCGGCGATCGCGGCGACCCGCTGCTCGAGTGACCTCATGCAGCCGCCGGGGCGGGAAAGATCTTCGAGAGCGTCTCGCCGGCCAGCGCCAGCGACTCGAGGTCGTGACTGTCGGGCATCGAGAAGCAGTAGCCCTCGAGCCCCGCGTCCTTGAGTGCCTGCACGCGCTCGCCGACGCTGTCAGGATCGCCCGCGTTCATAGAGTCGATCGACTCCTGCGGGATGCCGAGCGCGAGCAGCCCGCGCTTCTTCTGCTCGGCGGCCTCATGCGTCGGCGCGATCAGCACGCGCCCGAGTGCGGTCTTGGTGATCTCCGAGAAATCACGCCCGACGTCGGCACAGTGCGCCTCCAACACCCCGAGCAGGTGGCGGACCCGCTCGGCGTCGGCGGCGAACAGGTTGCAGCCGTCGCCGTACTTGGCGACCAGCCGCAGCGTTTTCTTCTCGCCGCTGCCGCCGATCATGACCGGGATGTCACCGCGCAGCGGCCTGGGGTTGTTGTAGGCGCCGTCGACGCGGAAGTGAGCGCCGGCAAACCGCGCCTGTTCTTCAGTGAACATCGCGCGCACGACCTGCAGCTCCTCCTCGAGCATCTCGAAGCGCAGCTTCAGCGACGGGAAGTCATAGCCGTAGGCCATGTGCTCCTCCTCGAACCAGCCGGCGCCGATCCCGTGCCAGACGCGGCCGCCCGAGATCACGTCGAGCGTGGTCGTCGTCTTCGCCGCGATCGCGGGGTTGCGATAGGTCACGCTGCCGACCAGCAGGCCCAGCGTCAGCTTGCTCGTGCGCGCGGCGATCGCCGCGAGCATCGTCGAGCCCTCGAACATCCAGTTGGTCGGCGGGCCGACCGGGGCGATCTGGTGCAGATGGTCCATCACGGACACCGAGCTGAAACCGGACGCCTCACAGGTGGTCGCGATCGCCGCGACCCTTTCAAAGACTTCGTCAGAGCCCACACCCGGATAGTTGAAGTTCGGGATGTGGAGCGACAGGGTGATTGGTACGCGCATGTCTGAAGACGCTACAGCTCTCGATCGTTTGGGCTCCGCGACGGTGGCCCGCTTGGCCACCGTCGGGTCCACAGGTAATCCCCATCTGGTCCCGATCACATTCGCGCTGCTCGGCGAGCGCACGCTGGTGACGGCCGTCGACCACAAGCCCAAGCGCACGACCGCGCTGCGTCGGCTGGCCAACATCGAGGCCAATCCGCAGGTCAGCGTGCTGGTCGACCACTACGATTCCGACTGGGAGCGGCTGTGGTGGGTGCGGGCCGATGGTCGCGCCAGGGTGGAGAAGGCCGCCCCAGCGGGGGCGGCCGAAGCGCTTGCAAGACGCTACGAGCAATACCGTGCCCGCCCGCCGCGGGGCCCGTTCATCGTGGTCGAGATCCAGCGCCTCACCAGCTGGAGCGCGGCATACTCCGCGGATGGATCGCACCCTCTACAGCAGTGAGCACAAGGACTTCGGCGAGTCGTTTCGCGCGTTTCTGACCAAGAACGCGGCGCCGGGCTACGAGCAGTGGGAGCGCGACGGGATCGTCC
>DATASU010000043.1:0-5152 GCA_036269095.1 Solirubrobacteraceae bacterium | reverse complement strand
CAGCAGCTTCGCGTCGGTGGCGTTGCGCATGTTCCCGCACTCGATCAGCACCTTCGGGACCGTCGTCAGATTCAAGCCCGCGAGGTCGTCGCGCGGCTGCAGGCCGTCGACCCCGTCGTAGGTCGAAAGCGGCATGCCGGTCCCGGCAAGAAACGCCGAGCGCAGCACCTTCGCGAAGCGATCCGACGCCGCCACCACCTTCGAATTCACGCCATCGGCAACCGGCTCGAGCACGGTGAACCCGCGACCCGAGGCCGGGCCGCCGTCGGCATGGATGTCGACCGCGACATTGACGTGCGCGCGATCGAGGATCCGCGCGCGCGTGTTCACGCACGGACCGAGCCCGGTGTTGTTGTGGCGCGTCAAAACCACCTTCGCTCCGTCGGCGACAAGGTCCGCGCGAAGGTACGAGGCGACGTTCCAGTTGAACTGCGCCTCGGTGTAGCCGGCGTCGGTCTCGGTACCGGTCGTGTCGCAGGTCTCCATCTCGCGCCCGTTCCAGACGAGGTGGTTGATGAAGCTCGGGTCACTGTAGTTGCGGCCGTTGTGCCCGGGATCGATCCCGATGACCGTGCCCGACAGCGGGAGGGCACGGGAAGGATGAGCGATTGGCAGTGCCGCCAGCACGCTTCGAGCTTAGCCCGATCCGAGGACCGTGAAGCCGACGGTCAGCGTCTTCCCGGTCTTGCCGCCGGCCCGCGCTGTCGCCTGCAGGCGATATTTGCCGGCGGCGAGGTGGCGGTTGAAGCGGAGGCGGTTGGCGCCGGCCTTGTCGGCGTGGGTGAAGGTCAGGACCTTCGACAGCAGCGTGCAGCGGCCGCCGTGCGCGTGCTTGGTCGGCCTCACGCAGCGCTTGCCCTTCTTGAGACCCGCGCGTCGCGCGAGCACCACGAACGTCGTGCGCGCGCTCGTGGAGTCGGTGTAGCTGATCGTGGTTCCGGTCTTGCCCTTTGCACGGCCGTGCTTGGGTGCGCTCCTGAACCGCGCCGGGTTCAGCTTCAGCCTGCTCAGCTTCGGCGTGCCCGCCGTTCCCGCCCCCGCTCCGGCCCCCGCTGCCGCCGGTGCGGTCGTGAACGTCTGATCGGGGCTCGCGGTCGTGCCGTCGCTCGAGGTCGCCAGCAGCCGGAAGTGGTAGGTCGTGGCGGGAGCCAGGCCGCTCAGCGCCGCCGACTCCGCCTGCGCGGTCAGCCCGCTGGCGGTCGCTGCCGCCGCGGTCTGGCCGTAGCTCGTCGTCGTGCCGAACTCGAACTGAACCGTTGCGCTGCCCGCGTTCGCGGTCACCGATCCGCTGAGGCTCGCAGCGGTCGCGCTGACCGCGCTCGCCGCCGAAGCCGACACCGTCGGCACCGTCAGCTGGTAAGCGCCGATGTCGCATGAAGCCGGGCGGGGGAGCCCGCGCTGGTCGGTGCTCGCACAGCTCGCGCCCGCGCCGATCGCCGCGCTGCCCGAGCCGAGCGCCTGTGTCTGCGTCGGGCCGCCATTGTCGGCCAGCGCCGCGAGCTTGGGATCGTTGCGGATGAACCCGGTTCCGGGGCAGTCCGAGACGCCGAAGCTGAGGTTGTGCCCGCCGTCGGTGATGTTCCCGGCGCAGTTGCCGAGCTCGTTCGACGCCAGCAGCGTGTCGCTGAGCGTCGCGGCGGGCGTGCTGCTGTCGTAGATCCCGCCGCCGAACGCCGCGTTACCAGCGGCGCCGGGCAGCGCGTGCGAACTTCCCGCCCCCGCCGCTCCGGCATTGCCCGGGCCACCGACCTGGTTACTGCCGATCGTGGTGTTGGTCAGCGTCACCGTCGCGCCGCCGCTGGCGAACAGGGCGCCGCCGGCGCTGCCGTTGCCCGCGCCCCCGCCGCTCTGGAAGTCGTTGATCGGAGCGGTGGTCGTCACGCCGCCGTTTCCTCCGTTGCCGCCGACGCCGCTGAAGTTGTCGCTCAGCGTCGAGTCGACGATCGTCGCCACCGCGGTCGCGCCGCTCGTCGCGATCGCGCCGCCGGACGAGCCGCCCTGGCCCTGGCCGCCCTCGCCACCGATGCCACCGCCGCCACCGGGCGACGGCGCCTGGCCGGCGCCTCCCGAACCGCCGTTGCCGGCGTGGTTGCCGAAGAAGGTGCTGTCGGTGATGCTCACCTGACCGCCGGCGTCGTCGAGGCCGCCGCCGTCACCGCAGCACCCTCCGGCCGCGCCGTTGCCTCCGAACCCACCGGTGTCCTCCTGCCCGCCGGCGCCGCCGGTGCCGCCGTTGCCTGCGATGTTGCCGCTGACCGTGACGTTGGTCAGGCTCAGCGAACCCGGGCTGGCGTTGTAGATGCCACCGCCGCCGCCTCCGTTGCCGCCCGCCTGCCCGTTTCCCTGCGACGGCCCGGCGCCCGGGAGTCCGGCACCACCGCGGCCGCCCGACCCGGCCGTGTTGTCGGTCACGGCCACGTCGGTGAGGCTCATCGTTCCCTCGTTGCGGATTCCGCCGCCGGGCGCACCGGCAAGGCCCGCGGTCGGATCGACCACCGTCCCAATGTCGGAACCGTCTGTGCCGTTGGCTCCGTCGGCCGCGTGGCCACCGGTGATCGTCAGGTTCTCGATCGTGACCGTTGTGCCGGGGAGCGCGTGCAGGATCCGGTCGTCGAGCGCGCCCCCGTTGATCGTCGTCGCGTTGACACCGGCACCCTCGATCGTCAGCGGTGGCGCGGTCGCATTCACATCGAGGTCGCCGGTGCTCTGATCGTCGCCGCCGGTCGGCGCGATCGTGAGGTCGTACTCGTGCGGGCCGAGCACGATCGTGTTCGAGGTGTCGTCGGCCATCGCGCAGTCGCCGATCGAGCCGGGCGTGTTGACCGCCGCGATCGCCTCGCGCAGCGAGCACAGCCCGTTCCCGGGGGTCACATCGTCGGTCGTGGTGTTGACGGTCAGCTGGGCCGCACCGGCCGACGCCGCGCCCAGCACCAACACGATCGCAGCCGCGATCATGACTGCAGTCAAACGCCCCCGGCTAACCACAGCAGCGACCCTATACAAGCTGCGCGGCCGCGTGGAATTCTCCGCCTGCGCCGCCCAGGTCATCCCGCTCCTGGGGTCCCGCCGGACCCGGATCTGGCAAGGTCTACCCAAGGCTCGGCCGGTGCTTCCAGCTGGCCGCGCCCGCCGACGAACCCCTCCCTTCCTAGTCTCTTCTCATCACATGAAAATCATTTACACCTATACCGACGAGGCGCCTGCGCTCGCCACGGGCTCGCTGCTACCGATCATCAGCGCGTTCGCCGCCGCCGCCGACGTCGAGATCGAAACCCGTGACATCTCGCTGGCCGGGCGCATCCTCGCGCAGTTCCCGGACCGCCTCAAAGACGAGCAGTTCACCGCCGACGCGCTGACCGAGCTCGGTGAGCTCGCCAAGACGCCCGACGCCAACATCATCAAGTTGCCGAACATCAGCGCCTCGGTGCCGCAGCTCAAGGCCGCGATCAGAGAGCTGCAGGAGCACGGCTACGACGTGCCCGACTACCCGGACTCACCCAGCACAGACGACGAGCGCGCCCACCGCGCCGCCTACGACCGGGTCAAGGGCAGCGCCGTGAACCCGGTGCTGCGCGAGGGCAACTCGGATCGCCGCGCGCCCGCGTCGGTCAAGGCCTACGCGCGCAAGCACCCGCATTCGATGGGTGCGTGGGCCGACGGCTCCCAATCGCACGTCTCGACGATGAGCGACGGCGATTTCCGCTCGACCGAGAAGTCGGTCACGATTCCCGCGGCAACCAGGATCCGCATCGAGCATGTCGCGCAGGACGGCACGACGACCGTGCTCAAGTCCGATTTCCCGGTCCGGCAAGGTGAGGTCGTCGACGGGTCGGTGATGCGCGCCGCCGCGCTCAACGAGTTCCTCGCCGGGCAGATCGCGGAGGCGCGCAGCATCGGGCTGCTGTACTCGGTGCACCTCAAGGCGACGATGATGAAGGTCTCTGACCCGATCATCTTCGGGCACGCGGTGACGACCTTCTTCCCCGAGCTCAAGGGCACGCCCGGCTGGGACCCCAACGACGGGCTCGGCGCGCTGCCGGCCGACACCGAGCTCGATTTCAACGACAAGCCGGCGCTGGCGATGGTCGACTCGGACCGTGGCATCACCAACCTGCACGTGCCGAGCGACATCATCATCGACGCCTCGATGCCGGCCGCGATCCGCGCCTCGGGTCAGATGTGGAACGCTCAAGGGCAGCAGCAGGACACCAAGTTCGTGATCCCCGATCACTCCTACGCCGACCTCTACGCCGAGACGGTCGAGGACTGTAAGCGCAATGGCGCCTTCGATCCGGCGACGATGGGCACGACCCCCAACGTCGGGCTGATGGCGCAGGCGGCCGAGGAGTACGGCTCGCACGACAAGACCTTCGAGGTCGATGCACCCGGAACGGTGCGGATCGTCGACACATCAGGCGCCACGCTGATCGAGCACGAGGTCGCCGCCGGTGACATCTGGCGTGCCTGCCAGACCAAGGACGCGCCGATCCAGGACTGGGTCAGGCTCGCCGTGACCCGCGCCCGCGCCACCGGCGCGCCGGCCGTGTTCTGGCTCGACGAGACGCGCGCGCACGACGCCGAGCTGCTCAAGAAGGTGCAGCCGGCGCTCGCGCAGCTCGACACCGCGGGTCTGCAGATCGAGATCATGAACGTGGCCGAGGCGACGCGCTTCACGCTGGCCCGCGCGCGTAGGGGCGAGGACACGATCTCCGTCACCGGCAACGTGCTGCGCGACTACCTCACCGATCTGTTCCCGATCCTCGAGCTCGGCACCAGCGCGAAGATGCTCTCGATCGTGCCGCTGATGGACGGCGGCGGGATGTTCGAGACCGGTGCCGGCGGGTCGGCCCCCAAGCACGTCCAGCAGTTCGTGCGCGAGGGCCATCTGCGCTGGGATTCGCTCGGTGAGTTCCTCGCGCTCGCGGTCTCGTTCGAGCTGCTCGCGGAGAAGAACGACAACCCGCGCGCGCAGGTGCTGGCCGACACGCTCGACCGCGCCACCGGCCGCGTGCTGGAGGAGCGCCGCTCACCGTTGCGGCGTGTCGGCGAGCTCGACAACCGCGGCAGTCACTTCTACCTCGCGCTCTACTGGGCCCAGGAACTCGCTGCCCAGAGCGACGATGCCGAATTGGCGGAGCGCTTCAAGCCGCTG
>DATASU010000042.1:0-2214 GCA_036269095.1 Solirubrobacteraceae bacterium | reverse complement strand
CGGCTGGATCGTCCTCGCGGTCGCAGCCCTCGGCGACGGCGCCTCCTTGGCTCAGACCGTTCGAGAGGCGCGGCAGGAGGCAAGGCACTGGGGCGCGTCGACGATCGGATACCTCCGGCACACCAGCGAACCGACGCTGCGCGCCTTGGCCGTCGAAGACTCCGCCGCGCTGATCGGCGTGGCGATCGCGGCCGCTGGGCTGCTGGTCCGCGAGCTCGGCGGCCCGAGCTCCAGCGATGCGATTGCATCGCTTCTGATCGGCATCCTGCTCGCGGTGACGGCAGTCGGCCTCGCTCAGCCGCTCGCCGATCTTCTGATCGGCCAGTCCATCTCGCCCGCACGGCTCGAGAAGGCGCATGCGATCCTCGCCCGGTCACCGGCGATCGAGGCCGTGCTCGAGCTGTACGCCGTCCACACAGCGCCGCACGAGGTCATTTTGACCGCCAAGGTGCACCCGGCCCCGGCACGGTCGAGCGAGCAGCTGGCGGAGCACCTCGACGAGGTCGACGTGCGCCTCAGACGCGAGCTACCGGAGATCGCCGAGGTGTTCATCGACATCACCGCGCATCTCCGGACTTCGGAATCCCGGGAGGTCGCGTCGGCGTCGGACGGCGTTCCGGCGCGCCGGGCATAACCGCGGCGGCGCGCGAGCCGACTAGCGCGCGCGAACCGGGCGAAAGGTCAACGAGGCGTTTGCCTCGGTCGTGCTGGCGTGGGAGAAGGAGCTGAGCCCGGATATGGAGCGCGTCAACGTCAACGGTGGTGCGATTGCGCTCGGCCACGGTCGGTTCCACCGGCGCTCGGCTGATCACGACGATCCTGCGCGAGCTCGAGCGGCGTGACGCTCAGATCGGCCTGGTCACGATGTGCTGCGGAGGCGGCCTAGGGACCGGTACGGTGCTGCAGAGACTGCAGTAAGGGTCCGGAGATTCATCGACGGGCCCTGAGTACCGATGAAAGATGTCATGAGCAGTCCGTCTGACCCGACGTGTAGGGACCTCCTCAGCTCAAGCGCGGAGCGTGTCCGCGCAGGCTTGGTAACCGTGGAGCTTGAGGAGGCCCCTTGTGAGCATCGTAATGGGACTTGACCAGCATCGAGGACAGATCACCGGCGAGTGGATCGATACCGACAGCGGCGAGCTCCAACGCACGCGTGTGGTGCCGGCGGATCGCGCTGCGGTGCGGAAGTTCGTTTCGCGTTTTCGCGGCCGGGAGCTGGAGGTAGCGCTGGAGGCGACGACCGGCTGGCGGTTCGTGGTCGAGGAGCTGCGGCGGGTCGGGGCCGAGGTGCATCTGGCCGAGCCGGCGGAGACGGCGGGGCTCAAGGGCCCGAAGAAGCGGGCCAAGAGCGACCGCGCGGACGCGAGGCATCTGCGCGAGCTGCTGATGATCAAGCGGCTGCCGAAGTCGTGGATCCCGCCCGATCACATCCTCGATCTCCGCGCGCGGGTCAGGTTGCGTCACACGCTGTCTGAGCAGCGCTCGGAGTGGCAGCAGCGGATCCAGGCGACGCTGTATCACCACGGCTGCCCGCAGCGCCGCCAGCTGATGGTCGGCGACGGTCGCGAGTGGCTGGCCGCGCAGCCACTGCCGCCGGCGGCACGGGAGCAGGTCACGGTCGCGCTGGGGATGATCGACGCGCTCGAGGCGCAGATCGCCCCGCTGGACAAGGAGCTGCGCGCCTATGCGCGCCGCCAAGCGGGCTGCAAGGCGTTGATGGCCCACTACGGGATCGGCGAGCTGACCGCGGTGACGATCCTCGCCGAGCTTGGTGATTGCACCCGGTTCTCCTCGTCTCGCCAGGCGGTCCGCTACGCCGGGCTGGACATCACCGTGTATCAGTCCGATCAGCGCCGCGCGCCCGGGCATATCTCCCGCCAGGGGCCGCCCGCTCTGCGGTGGGCACTGTATGAGGCTGCGCAGGTCGCACGGCGCGGCGAGCGTAGCCCCGACCGCGAGTACTACCTGGAGGCAAAGGAACGAGTAGGCGGCAACCGCGCGTGCCTGTCAGTCGCGCGCAAGCTCCTCAAACGCAGCTACCACACGCTGCGCGAGCTCGGAGAGGAGGCGCTCGCTCCCGTATGAGCTTCCCCGGTGCGCGCCAAGCCCTTCATCAACCAGATGCGCCGCGGCCGGCTCCCGGCACGCTCCTGCCGCCACCACCTGGTGGACGGCCCAGAAAGACCGAGCGGCCGCAACGCTTCCCCCAGCGGG
>DATASU010000041.1:0-21526 GCA_036269095.1 Solirubrobacteraceae bacterium | reverse complement strand
CGCGGAAGTGTGACGGTGAAACAGATCTTCGGGACCGCGAGACGCAACTGTCTGCGTGACCGAGCGCTCGTCGAGCGATTTCGATGCGTGGCCAGAGACAGAAAGCCGTAGCCGCGATCACGCAAGGCGACTGGGCTGAGGCCCTGGGCTTCTACAACGACCTGGTCCGACGCTGTCCAGTTGAGGATGACGACGCTGTCCGAGGCAGCTCCGTCGAGATGCTGATAAGCGCACTGACCACGCGCGGATTTGTCCTCGAGCAACTTGCTCGAAACGGCGAGGCGCTTGCTTCCTACGAGGAGGCTCTCGAACGAGGAGAATCCGCGACTCCTGACACGAACATCCGGAAGATCCTCAAGGACGCCAAGGACGGTAAACGGAGGATGGGTCCCCCGCGCCGGTCAGCTTTGGGCGGACTTCTCAAACGGGCGTCCAGGCCATAACCACCCAGACATCACAGCTCCTACGCCGTGATCTCGCCGCTATCGCTCGGCCATGAACCCGCTCACCGCCTTCGCGCGGCGACTCTCCGAGAGCGGCAGCATCGCCGACCTGCAGCGATTGGTGCTAGAGCAATTGACCGCACGACCAGAGGTCGGACACGTGCAGACGAACCTCATTCTACTTCTCCTGGGCCGGGGACCGCTGCTGCGGTGCCGTGATCGCAGAGCTGAGCGCCGATCATCGGCCGCGACGGCCGCGCGTTCGGCGTGGGCCGAGCGGAGCGCGAGCTCTGGTCAGCCGCACTTGAGGCTGCGGATAGCCTAAGGCGGTGCCCGCACCTGGTGAGCCAGCAGTCGTGCTGCGCGTGCACACCCTCCGTCGAGGGTCCGGGAAGTGATGCTCCGCAGACGGCCCCTCTACCCGGGTGGCGGTGACGTCTCAAGCCGATCCAGGGCCTGATTGAGGAGCTGCCAGGTCTGTGTGACATCATCATCATGCTCGAGCCGCCAGAGATCGCGAAACACGGCGATGAGAGCACCGGTGAGGTCCACCAGGCGATACCTCCCGGTGTCGGTGTACCAGTACGCAAGCCCGGCCTCCGGCCGGTCAAGGTGGAGATAGCAGCGCGTGGTCTTGTGTTTGAAGGCCCGTACGACGTGACCGTTTGACAGACGGACGTCGAACATCTGCATGAACTGGGCGCACAGTTCGGGCCCGACGATGCTGTGCAGCGGCTCGCAGCCGAGCTCATCGATAGGGAAAGCTTTACCCGTGAATGTCTTGGTTCGTGCCATGCGGACAACCTGGCAAGAGCGTCTGTAACGAAACAAGACAGGTTCGTGCCAACTTCGTGACAATCCGTGATCACGCCTGGCAGCTCAGTCACTCTGGGGGAGAACCGCGTTGTCGCGCCGACTTAGGCCCCCGGAGTCGAGCCTGCCGAGCGCAAGCAAGGCCATCAGGTCACCGTGCACGCCAGCGCGGTCCGTCTTCCATCGAAGATCCGTGACGCGGAGTACGCGCAAGCCGTTTCTCTGGAGCCACGCATCCTTGCGCCGGTCGCGCTCGATGTCCTCGCCCATGATGTGGTACGGACGTCCGTCAAGCTCGAGCACCAACCGGTGCTCAGGCCAGTAGCAGTCGAGCTCCCATGTGCCGGCGAACTTAACGTTGCGCTGAGGCTCCGGTATCTCCGGGTGGGTAAGAAGCCACCGGTCGAACGACCGCTCAAGTCCGGACCTCCGTTTCGGCATAGGTCGGTAGCCGGCGATGGCGCGCCCCACCTTGCCGACACCGGGCTCGCGGTGGTGACGTTCGAGAGTCGCTTCCAGCTCCGTGAAATTCAGGACATCGCGGCGAATTGACGCTTCGATCAATGCATCAAGCTCATCCGAAGCGGCATAGTGCGCGACTTCGAACAACATACGCGCTACGGAGCTGAGTCGCAGTCCTCTCCGTGTCTTGATTTCTGACCGGTGTGGCGCCTCCGACACACGGTGCAGAAGCACGCCGCGGCGTTTGGGCGTGCACGACGCGACTACACAGACTTCGATCTGC
This sequence comes from Solirubrobacteraceae bacterium, assembly GCA_036269095.1. Lineage (GTDB taxonomy): Bacteria > Actinomycetota > Thermoleophilia > Solirubrobacterales > Solirubrobacteraceae > Palsa-465. Next base: position 19,525 of record DATASU010000041.1, on the reverse strand, counting down.
ACAAGGCTTACGGCGCGCAACCCCCAGACCGCGGCAGCGGTCCTGCCGGCCAACCAGACGTTTCCGGGGACCGCGAGCAGCGCAGCCCTGAGGTGCGCATCCTCGGACAGCCGAATCCGCCCGTCGGCATAGACGCCCCGGTGCAGTCGCCTCAGATCCCCGTGCGAGACGAAACCTGCGACCTCGTCGGCGCTGAAGCCGATCGTCCGCAGGCCCGCCAATGAGATGACGCCGCCATTCTCACGCAACACCCTCGTCATCCGTCGGTCCCGCTCGGCTCGACTCTGAGGGACAAATCGGTCCGAGGGCCTGGTTTCTCCCCCGGAGTTCGGCGCGGGGCGATGTTCCAAACGCTTCATGGGCTGAGCGTGCCGTCAGATGTGTGACGGAACAAGGCACGTTTGTGTCGTCTTTGTGTCAATCCGCCGGGTAGCCTCAGCGCGGTGCCCGCACCCGGCGAGCTAGCAATCGTGCTGCACACGCACATGCCCTACGTCGAGGGCTTCGGCACCTGGCCGTTCGGTGAGGAATGGCTGTGGGAAGCGGCGGCAACCAGCTACGTGCCGCTGCTGCTGATGCTCGAGGAGCTGGGGGAGGAGCAGGCCCGCGCGAAGTTGACCCTGTCGCTCACGCCGGTGCTGTGCGACCAGCTCGAGGCGCCGGGGGCGATCGAGCGCTGCATCGCGTTCCTGCGCTCGGTGCGCGCCGAGACCCACCGGCAGGAGCGCGAGGAGTTCGCGCGCCAGGGCCAGAGCGCGATCGTCCACGAGCTCGAGCGCTCCAAGCTCGAGTACATGACGGCCGCCGACATCCTCGAAGGGCTGCAGGAGGAGGGTGGGATCGCGCAGGTGCTCGGGCGCCACGCGAGCTGGACCTCGGCGGCGACCCACGCGGTGCTGCCGCTGCTCGCACTGCACGAGTCGATCGACCTGCAGCTGCACGTGGGGATCGAATCGCACCGGCATCGCTTCGGTGAGTGGGCCGGCGGCTTCTGGCTGCCCGAGTGCGCGCACGCACCGTGGCTGCACGGCGCGCTGGTCGAGGCCGGGGTGCATGCCAGCTGCGTCGAGCTCACCGATGTCTTTGGTCTCGGACACCCGCACAACCTGAGCCCGCGGCAACCCGACGACGGGCCGGTGCTCCTGCCGATCGACCGCGTGATCATCGATCTCGTCTGGGGCGAGCACGGCTACCCCGCTCACCCCGCCTACCGCGACTCGCACCGGCGCACGCACTACCACCACCAGGTCTGGGCCAACGACGGCAGCGTCTACGACTCCGAGCGCGCGCTGCGACAGGCCGCCGACGACGCCCGCGAGTTCGTGCGCACCGTTCGGTCACGGGTCGCCGGCGGCGGGCTGTGCGTCTGCGCGCTCGACACCGAGCTGCTCGGGCACTGGTGGTACGAGGGGCCGCTGTGGCTGCGAGCCGTGTTCGGCGAGGCCGAGCGCCAGGGGCTGCGGATGACGGCGCTTGACGCGGACGCGCTCACGCGGCACCCGGCGGCGGAACTCGACAGCGCCGCATTCCTGCCGAGCAGCTGGGGTGCCGGCCATGACCTGCGAACCTGGAGCGCGCCGGCGGTCGCCGATCTCGCCTGGCAGGCGCGTGGCGCCGAGCTCAATGCCTTCCGCGATCACCGTGCGACGCCGTCACCGCGGGCGCTGCGGGAGCTGCTCGCGCTGCAGTCAAGCGATTGGGCGTTCCTCGCGCACCGCGACTGGGCCGGCGACTACCCGAGGCAGCGTGCCAGCGGGCACGCTGCCCAACTGGCCAGGGCACTCAGGGGCGAGACCGAGGAGTCGCAGCTGCGCCACCTCGCTCCATACCTCGAGCTCAGCTACTCGTAGCGCAACGTCAGCGGCCGCGGTCGCATCCGCAGCACGCGCGCCGGGGCGCCGCCGACCACCGCGTCGGCCGGCACATCCTTGGTGACCACCGCGTAGGTGCCGACCACCGAGTTGTCACCGACGCTGACGCCGCGCAGCAGACAGGCGCCGTATCCGATCCAGACGTTGTGGCCGACGCGCACGTCGCGCTTGTAGATGCCCTGCTCGCGGATCGGGCGCTCGACCTCCGCGGTGCCGTGATCGAAGTCGATCATCATCGTGCGGTCGGCAATGATGCACTCGCGGCCGACGGAGATGTGCTGGTAGCAGGAGAGCGTGCACTCCTGCCCGAGAACCGACTTGGCCCCGATCTCGATCACGCCCTCGTGCGCACGGATCTTGCAGCCGTCCCCGAGCCACGACCAGCGTCCGAGCACGACCTTCGCGTCGCGTCCGATCTCGAACTTGACGTTCCCGCAGATGAAGCACGGTCCGTCGGTGACGAGCCTGTTACCCCAGCGCAGCTTGAGCCACAACCAGCGCGAGGCCAGGACGACGTAGCCCCAGCGCATCATGTTGTGCTCGCGCGCAAACTCGAGCAGCTCGCGCGGCCCACCACGCAGCGGCGGCGGAGGCACGCGCGGCGGAACCCGGGGGATCGGGGGCCTGCGGATGGTCGTGCGCGTCGCCACGCGGCAATCCTATTGCGCCCGCGCGGACCGCCTCGTGCTTTTCGGAGGCGGCGACCGTCATCATCCTCAGCCTATGAGCGAGACCGACACCCCCGGCAGCGAGGCGACACTTGCGCAGCGGCTGCTCAGCGGCGACCGTCGCGCGCTCGCCCGCGCGATCACGCTCGTCGAGAACGACGACCCGGCAGGCTGGGATGTCGTCCGCGAGGTCTACCCGCACACCGGCAAGGCCGCGATCGTCGGCTTCACGGGTCCGCCGGGGGTGGGCAAATCGACCCTGATCGCGGAGCTGATGCGGCTCGAGCGCGCACGCGAACGCTCGGTCGCGGTGCTGTCGGTCGACCCCTCGTCGCCGTTCTCACAGGGCGCGCTGCTCGGCGACCGCATCAGGCTCAGCGACCACTTCCTCGACGCCGGCGTGTTCATCCGCTCGATGGCCAACCGCGGGGCGCTTGGCGGACTCAGCGAGGCGGCACTGCAGACCGCGCTGCTGATGGACGCGAGCGGTCGCGACCTCGTGCTGCTCGAGACGGTCGGTGTCGGCCAGGCCGAGGTTGACATCGTCGACCACGCCGACACCGTGGTGCTGGTGCTGATGCCGGGCTCGGGCGACTCGATCCAGGCGCTCAAGGCCGGGGTGATGGAGATCCCGGACGTGATCGTCGTCAACAAGGCCGATCACGCACTGACCGACGCGATGGTCCGCGAGATCAAGGGCGTGCTGGCGCTGGCACCGAAGGTGGGCTGGCGTGCGCCGGTGGTCCGCACACGCGCGACCAGTGGTGAGGGCGTCGAGGAGCTGCAGTCACGGATCGCCGAGCACCGTGCCTACATCGAGTCGGAGGGCACGCTCACGCAGCGCCGTCGCCGGCACCTGCGTGGCGAGGTGCTCGCGATCGCGACCCAGCGGCTGCGCCGCGAGCTCGAGGCCGCGATCGTCGATGACCCACGCTTCCAGGCGCTGCTCGAGCGCGTGGTCGCGCGCGAGCTGGATCCCGCGAGTGCCGCCGGGATGCTGCTCAGCGAGCGTCGCGCCGGTTCCTGACGACGAGCTCGAGGTCCGCGGCTCGTCGCTCGTCGAGCTCGCGTCCCTGGCGCACGAAGCCGAGCAGCAGGCGCATCTGCTCGGCCGTGTATTGGCCATAGAGGCGCTCGCCGAGCTCGACATGCTCGTCGTAGTACTGGTTGAGCGAGTTGACCTTGTCGGTCAGCGCGACCACGACCCTGCGCCGGTCACCGGCGTCGCGCGTCCGTCGCGCAAATCCGGCGGACTCGAGGCGATCGATGGCAGTCGTCATGGCGCCGCTCGAGAGGCCGGTGCGCTCGGCCAGCTGGCCGGCGGTGAGCGGTCCTTCCTGGCCTAGGATGTCGAGGCAGCCCATATCGGTCAGGTTGAGCCCAGCCACCTCGGCGACGGCGCGATCGAACCTTGCGGTGGCAGCCTGCGCGCGGCGCACCTCGGCAACCAGTTGACCAAACAGGGCTCGTTTGTCACTTGACATTAATCTCTCGAGCGTCAAGATACTTGATACCAGAGGGAAATCCTAGAGGAGCCAGGAGGAGAGGACGGCGGATGCCGGCAGCGATCGAAGCAGCTGATCTTCACAAGCGGTACCCGCCTGCCGTACAGGCGCTCGACGGCGTCAGCCTGACCGTCGAGTCGGGGACGATCTTCGGCGTGCTCGGGCCCAACGGCGCCGGCAAGTCGACGCTGACACGGGTGCTCTGCACGTTGACACGCCCGGACAGCGGCTCGGCGACGGTCGCCGGAATCGACGTGATATCCGACCCGGTCAAGGTGCGGCGCACGATCGGCGTCGTCGGTCAGAAGCATGGATCGGACGCGAACGCGACCGGACGCGAGAACCTGATCCTGCACGGCGAGTTCTATGGCATCACCGGGCAGGAGCTGAAGTCAAAGGTCGCGGCAGCGCTCGAGCGCTTCGAACTGGTCGACGCCGCCGACCGCCAGGTGCGCACCTACTCGGGTGGCATGGCCCGCCGGCTCGACATCGCGATGGGATTGCTTAACCGCCCGAAGGTGCTGTTTCTCGACGAGCCGACGACCGGCCTCGATCCCGAGGCGCGCGCCCAGATGTGGACCTACATCGCGAGCCTCGCCGCCGACGAGCAGATGACGATCTGGATCACGACCCACTACATGGACGAGGCCGACGCGCTCACGGGAAAGCTCGCGATCGTCGATCGCGGACGGATCGTCGCGACCGGCTCGCCCGACGAGCTCAAGCGCCAGGTGTCCGGCGACGCACTGTACATTGAGCTCGTCGACCCCGGCTCGAGCGATCCGGCCTCGGTGCTCGAACGGATCGAGGGCGTCGGGGAGATCGAGCTCGACGGACGGCTTCTGCGCGCCCGCGCCCGCGACGGCGCGGCGGCGCTGCCCGCCGTGCTGTCGGCGCTCGATGGACAGCAGATCGGCGTCGCCTCGGTGAAGGTCTCGCGCCCCTCGCTCGACGACGTCTACCTGCGCTTTGCCGGGCGCGCATTCGAACAGGCCGAGAGCGAATTCGGGGAGGCGGCATGACCGCGACACGACAGACCTATCAGGTGTTCCTGCGCAGCCTGCGGGTGCTGCTGCGCCAACCCGCGTTCCTGCTGATCACCGTGATCCAGCCGGTCTGCTGGCTGCTGCTGTTCGGCGCGCTGTTCAAGGCGGTCGCGCGGATCCCCGGCTTCAGCGGCACCTACATCGACTTCCTCACACCCGGCGTCGTGATCATGCTCGCCGTGTTCTCGGCCGGCTGGAGCGGCATGGGTGCCGTCGAGGACATCCAGAGCGGCGTGATGGAACGGATGCTCGCCTCACCCGTGTGGCGCGGCTCGATCAACGCCGGCGCGGTGCTCTACGCGGGCTTCGCGATGATGATCCAGGCGATCCTGATCATCATCCTCGCCTTGCTGCTCGGCGCCGATTTCAAGGGCGGCGTGATCGGCGTGCTGGTGATGCTGGTCGTGGGCGCGCTGCTGGCCTCGGTCGTGGCCTCGCTGTCCTACGCCGTCGGGCTGCTCGGGCGCCAGCGCGAGACCGTGATCGGCACCGTCAGCTTCTTCCAGCTGCCGCTGACGTTCCTCTCCACCGGGATGATGCAGAAGAGCCTGCTGCCGCACTGGATGCAGGTCGCGACCAAGTACAACCCGATCAACTGGGCGGTCGAAGCCGCCCGCTCGGCCGCGATGCAGAAGACCGACTGGGGCCTCGTCGGCGAGCGCGTTGCGCTGCTCGCCGCGCTGGCACTGGTCAGCGGCTACCTCACCTCGCGAGCATTCACCAAGTACCAGCGGTCACTGTGAGGGATGGCCCCGGCCGGCTTTGCCGGGGCCCACCTGACTCCAGCCTCACCCTGCCCTCAGGCCCCCAACGCCCGCGCGATCACCAGCTCCTGAATCTCGTCGGTGCCCTCGCCGATCGTGAGGATCTTGGCGTCGCGGTAGAAGCGCGCGACCGGGTACTCCTCGATGAAGCCGTAGCCGCCGTGGATCTGCACGGCCTCGTCGGCGGCGTGCACGGCCAGGCGGCCGCTCTTGAGCTTGGCCTGGGCGGCGACCAGCGAGAAGTTCTTGCCCTCGTCCTTGAGCCAGGCGGCCTTCTGCACGAGCAGCCGGCAGGCCTCGATCTCGGTCGCGAGGTTCGCGAGCTTGGCCTGGATCGTCTGAAAGCTCGAGATCGGCTTGCCGAACGCGCGCCGCTGCTTGGCATAGGCGAGCGCCTCGTCAAGCGCTCCCTGCGCCAGGCCGACACCCATCGCCGCCACCCCGATGCGGCCGATGTCGAGCACCTGGAAGAACTGCTGCAGCCCGCGCCCGCGCGCGCCGACGAGGTTGTCCTCCGGGACCCGGCAATCGGCGAACGACAACGGCCGCGTGTCGGAGGCATGCCAGCCCATCTTGCGGTACTGCGGCCCCGGCTCGTAGCCGGCGGTGCCGTTCTCCACGAGGATGTTGGAGATCTCGTTGCGATCACCATCGGCGGAGCCGGTGACGGCGGTGATCACGACCAGCCCCGAGATGTCGGTGCCGGCGTTGGTGATGAACTGCTTGGCGCCGTTGATCACCCACTCGCCGTGCTCGAGCCGTGCGCGGGTCTGGGTGTTACCCGCGTCCGAACCGGCCTCAGGCTCGGTCAGCCCGAAGGCGCCGAGCATCTCACCGCTGCACAGCCGCGGCATGTACCGCTGTTTCTGCTCCTCGCTGCCGAACAGGTAGAGCGGTTGCGTCCCCAGTGACGTATGCGCGCAGAGCGTGATCGCGACCGACGAGTCGACCCGCGTGAGCTCCTCGACGACGATCGCGTAGTCCGCGGAACTGCCGCCGGCGCCGCCGTACTCCTGCGGGAATGGAATCCCCATCAGATCGAGCGCGGCGAGCTTGCGCACGATCTCATAGGGGAACTGATGATCGCGATCGAGCCGTTCGGCCGCGGGCGCGATCTCGGCCCGCGCGAACTCGCGCACGGTGTCGCGCAGCAGCTGCTGATCTGAGGTGAGTTCAAAGTCCATGCGGTCACAATACGATCAGATAGCCGCGCTCGCGGCACGCAATCTGAGCGAGGGAAGGAGCTGAGCCCGATGCCCAAGACCGTAATCCTGTCCACCGCGCGTACGCCGATCGGGAAGCTCGGCGGTGGCCTAGCGAGTGTCGATGCGGCATCACTGGGCGGCACCGCGATCAGCGCCGCGCTGGAGCGGGCCGAGGTCAGCCCGGAGCAGGTCGAGCATGTGGTGATGGGCCAGGTGCTGCAGGCCGGTCAGGGTCAGATCCCCTCGCGCCAGGCGCAGATCAACGCCGGGATCCCGAAGGAGGTCTCGTCGGAGACGATCAACAAGGTCTGCGCCTCCGGGGTGCGCGCGGTCGGCATCCTCGACGCGGCGATCCGCGCGGGTGATGTCGGAGTCGCGGTTGCCGGCGGCATGGAGTCGATGTCGAACGCGCCGTATCTGCTCAAAGACGCCCGCTTCGGCTACCGCATGGGCGACGCCAAGGCGCTTGACGCGATGGTTCATGACGGTCTCACGAACCCGTTCAGCGGGCGTCAGATGTTCGACGAGGCCACCGAGGTGGGCGACAAGCTCGAGCTGACCCGCCCCGAGCTCGACCGCTGGGCGCTGCGCTCGCACCGGCTCGCGATCCAGGCGACCGATGACGGTCGCCTCGCGGAGGAGATCGTCGCGGTCACGATCAGCTCTCGCAAGGGCGACATCACCGTCGATACCGACGAGGCGCCACGGCGCGAGAGCTCGCTCGAGGCACTCGCGAAGCTGCCCGGCCTGACCGGCAAGGAGGGCTCGCACACCGCCGGCAACTCCCCGGGCGTCAACGACGGCGCCGGTGCGCTGGTGGTGGCCAGTGACGAGTGGGCTTCCGCCAATGCCCGTCGCCCGCTGGCGACGGTCATCGCCCAGGCGCAGGTCGCCGACGAATACGCCTACCTCGCGCGCACCCCGGCCAACGCCGCGCTCAAGGCGCTCGCGAAGCTCGATCTGACCCCCGGCGACATCGATCTCTGGGAGATCAACGAGGCGTTCGCCTCCGTCACCCTGAACAGCATCCGGATGCTCGGGATCGACGAGGACAGGGTCAACGTCAACGGCGGCGCGGTCGCGCTCGGGCACCCGATCGGCGCCTCCGGCGCCCGCATCATCGGCGTGCTGGTGCACGAGCTCCGGCGACGCGGTGGCGGCATCGGCTGTGCCGCGATCTGCTCGGGCGGCGGCCAGGGCGACGCGATCGTGCTCGAGGTTGCCGGTGCCTGAGGAGCTCAGCGGCAGCGACGAGATCGCGCGCGCCAGCGGCGAGGGCTCGAGCCCGGCGGCTGCTTTCTTTGACCTCGACAAGACGCTGATGCAGGGCTCGTCGGGCTTCCAGTTCGCGCGCGCGGTGCGCGAGGCGGGGATGATCAGCCGCCGGCAGCTGGTATCCGATGCGGCCGCGAACATCCGCTTCCGGCTGCGCGGCGCCAGCGATGAGGAGTCCGAGGCACTGCGGATCCGCATCGCCACGTCGCTCGAGGGGGTGCGCGTGCGTGACCTCGAGCGCCTCGGCGTACGCGTCATGCAGCGGATCCTGCCGCGCCTGTATCCGCAGATGCTGACGATCGCCTATGCGCACCAGGACGCCGGCCGGCCCGCGTTCATCGTCACCGCGGCGGGGCAGGATATGGCGCAGGTGCTGGCCAAGGTCATGAGCTTCGACGGCGCCCTCGGCTCGGCGCTCTCCGAAGTCCAGGATGGGGTCTACACCGGCCGGCCCAGCGGCGCGTTCCTCTACGGATCGGCCAAGGCGGTCGCGATCCAGCAGATGGCCGCCCGTGACGGACTCGACCTGAGCGCCTGTTACGCCTATTCGGACTCGATCTCCGACGCGCCGATGCTGCGCGCCGTCGGGCACCCGGTCGTCGTCAACCCCGACTCGGACCTCGAGCAGCTGGCGCGGGTCGAAGGCTGGGAGGTCCTGCGCCTCGACCGTCTCGGTCGCAAGCTGATGATCGCCGGCATCGCTTCAGTCGCGGCGGCAGCCAGCGGGCTGACCGCCGCCGTACTCAAACGCACGAACACTCGCATCGAACTGCCACGGGTCGGGCGATGAGCGCTCAGCGCAGGATCCGGGTGGTGGTTGCCAAGCCGGGGCTCGACGGGCACGACCGCGGGGCAAAGATCATCGCCAGGGCGCTGCGCGACGCCGGCATGGAGGTGATCTACACCGGGCTGCATCAGACCCCGGAGCAGATCGTCGAGACCGTGATCCAGGAGGACGCCGACGCCATCGGGCTCTCGATCCTGTCCGGGGCGCACATGACGCTGGTGCCGCGGATCATCGAGCTGATGCAGGCCGAGGGGCTCGACGACGTGCTCGTGACCGTCGGCGGCACGATCCCGGCCGAGGACATCGAGGAGCTCAAGCGCCTTGGCGTTGCCGAGGTGTTCACGCCCGGAGCCTCCGCCGAGGCGGCGATCGACTTCATCCGCAGCTCCGTGCGTCCCTGATTGACTCGTCAGTCAATGAGGTAGTATCCGGTCGATTCTTAGTTTGTTGAGGAGGCACCTTTGAAGATTTGCGTCCTGGTCAAAGAGGTTCCGGACGCCGCCGTCGAGAAGCGCATCAATCCCTCGACGGGGCGGATGGACCGATCGGGTGAGAAGAACCTGAACCCCTACGACACCCACGCGATCGAGGCTGCGATGCAGCTGCGCGAGGGCGGCCACGTCGAGGTCGATGAGATCGTGGCGGTGACAATGGGACCGGAGTCGGCGGTGCGGGCGCTGCACAAGGCGGTGTCGCTCGGCGCCGACCGCTCGCTACATCTCAGTGATGAGGCGCTGGCGGGCTCCGATGTCGCCGCGACCGGCTATGCGCTGGCGAAGGCGCTGGAGAAGGAGGCCCCGGACCTGGTGCTGCTCGGCCAGCAGTCCGACGATGGCGAGTGCTACACGATCGGCGCGGTTGTCGCCGACCATCTGAAGATGCCGTCGCTGACGCAGGTGATCAAGCTCGACGTCGATGGTGACGCTTTGCGTTTGGAGCGTCAGGCCGAGTACGGCTACGACACCGTGCGGGTCAGGTTTCCGGCCGTGATCTCGGTCGGTGACGCGATCAATGAGCCGCGTTACCCGTCGCTGAAGGCGATCATGGGCGCGAAGAAGAAGCCGCTCGAGGCGGTCGACGCCGCCGCCGTCGGGATCGACGCGTCGCTGGTCGGCGTCGACGGATCACGCGTGCAGTGCGGAGAGTTCAAGGACCCGCCGGCCAAGGCCGCAGGGCAGATCATCGAGGACGAGAACACCGACGAGACGGTCGAGAAGATCGTCGCGTGGCTCGACGAAAGGAAGCTGATCTGATGGCCGATGTTCTGGTTTACGTCCTGCACTACGAGGGCGCGTTCAACAAGAACTCACTCGGCGCGATCTCCGAGGGCGCCGCGCGTGCCGCCGAGATCGGTGGTGCCTGTGACGCCGTTGTCGTCGGTGGCGCCGACCTCAGCGACGAGCTCTGCAAGACGCTCGGTTCCTACGGCGCGCGCAGGGTCTTCCGGGCCGAGGGGCCGGAGGGGCTCGCGCAGCCGGTGGTCGACGTGCTCGACAAGGTGATCGCCGAGCACGGGCACCGCTACGCGATCTTCGGAGGCGGTCTGCTCGGTTTCGAGATCGGCGCCGGGCTGGCCGCGCGCCGGCAGGCCGGTGTGACGATGGAGGTCACGGCGGTCCGTGCCGACGGGTCTGAGCTGGTCGCCGAGCGCCCGATCCTGGGTGACTCCAAGATCTCGGTGTCGCGCTACCGCGGTGATCTCGGGATCATCATCGGGCGCATCAACGCGTTCGAGCTCCGTGAGAGCGGGGCTGCCGATGCCGAGGTCGTGAATGTCGCGATCGAGTACTCGCCGTTCTCCCGTCAGGCCGAGATGGTCACGCGTGGCGAGCAGCGTGGGGCCGACGTCGACATCGAGGGTGCCGATATCTTGGTCGCCGGTGGCCGTGGACTCGGCAAGGCCGAGGGCTTCGAGCTCGCCGAGTCGCTGGCGGCGGCGTTCGGCGGGAACTCCGCTGTGGCGGCGACGCGCGCGGTGGTCGACGCCGGCTGGTACCCGTACGCGGCGCAGATCGGCCAGACCGGCAAGACCGTGTCGCCGAAGCTGTACCTCGCCGCCGGGATCTCCGGCGCGATCCAGCACAAGGTCGGGATGCAGTCCTCGGAGAACATCGTCGCGATCAACAAGGACGCCAACGCGCCGATCTTCGAGTTCTCAGACCTCGGGATCGTGGGCGATCTCAACAAGATCCTGCCCAAGCTGACCGAGGCGATCAAGGCGAAGAAGGCAGGCTGAGCCGATGGCTCATTCTCCGAGCGAGTTCCCGCCGCCCGTCGACCCGCAGGCCGAGTTCATCAAGCGTGGTCTTGATGGCGAAGACGACCTGATCGAGGTCGGGGTTGCGATCGTCGGCGGCGGCACCGCCGGGTTGGCCTGCGCCAACCGGGTGCTGCAGCTGCTGGGCGACGATCCGGAGCTGTTGGAGTCACTCGGGGAGGTTCCCGTCGCGGTGATCGAGAAGGCCAAGACCTGCGGCGGGCACGTCATGTCCGGCGCGGTGATGCGCCCCGGGCCGCTGCAGGAGCTGTTCCCGGATCTGTCGCGCGAGGATTGGCGGCGCGAGCGCTTCGCGTTCGGCGAGGTCACCAAGGAAGCCGTGTATTTGGTGCCCAACGAAAAGCGGGCTGTGAAGATCCCGACGCCGCCGAACTTCAAAAACCACGGCAACGAGGTGATCTCGGTCGCGGCGCTGGCCCGCTACCAGCAGCGCATGGCCGAGGAGGCCGGCGCCTACGTGCTGACCGAGACCGCGGCGACCCAGCTGATCGTGTCCGACGGGGCCGTTGTCGGCGTCCGCTCCGGCGACAAGGGCCGTGGCAAGGACGGCGAGCCGCTGGGGAACTTCGAGCCCGGCACCGACATCAAGGCGCGCGTGACCGTTCTGGCCGAGGGCAACTGGGGCCATCTGACGGGGCCCGCGATCCGTGAGTTCGACCTCGCCGACAACCGTGAGCCGCAGGTCTGGGAGCTCGGCGTCAAGGAGATCTGGAAGGTTCCGAAGTCGCTCGATCGCGTGATTCACACGCTCGGCCCCTGGCCGCTGTCGCTGAAGTCGAAGTACGGGCAGATCGGCGGCACCTGGCTGTATCCGATGAAGGATTCGCAGACAGGGGACGACCTGGTGTCGATCGGGTTCGTGATCGATCTCGAGTACCGCGACGCGACTACCTCGGCCCACGACCTGCTGCAGCTGTTCAAGACCCATCCGCTGGTGCGCTCGATTCTGGATGGTGGCGAGCGGGTGGCCTGGAGCGCGAAGGCGCTGCCGGGCGGTGGCTACTGGTCGATGCCGAAGCTCTCGATGCCCGGCGCGGTGATCGTCGGCGACGCCGGCGGGATGGTCGACACGGTGGCCTTGAAGGGCGTGCACCACTGCATCCAGTCGGGCAAGCTCGCGGGCGAGGCGATCTACGAGCACCTCAAGAACGAGGCCTCCTTGGAGAAGTACGAGGCGGCGGTCGCCAACTCGTCGATCGGCAAGGAGCTCTGGGAGGTGCGCAACACCCGCCAGCCGTTCCAGAAGGGCTTCCTGCGTGGCGGTCCGATCGTCGGTTTGAGTACAGCCACCAAGGGGCTCGTGCCGTTGGGTCGCCAGAAGTGGCACCGCAACGACGAGACCGAGATGTTCGTCGGTGACACCGCCGCGAAATACCCGAAGCCCGACGGCAAGTACATCTTCGACAAGCTCTCGTCGGTCTTCATCTCCGGCAACGCCACGCGCGATGACGCGCCCAACCACATCCGTGTCCAGACCCGTGTCGCGCGCGAGATCGCCGAGACCTGGAAGTGGATGTGCCCGGCCGGGGTCTACGAGATCCCCGAGGACGCACCGGCCGAGGGTGAGGTCGACGTGATCGTCAACTACACCAACTGCGTTCAGTGCGGGGCGATCACCGCCAAGGGCGGGCGGCTGACGACGCCCGAGGGCGGCGACGGGCCGCTCTACACGATCGCCTGATCAGCCGCTCGTGGCCTGTCGCGGCCTGCCTGCGTGGCGGGCATTCTCCCGCATGGACAGGCTGGCTATCCTTGGTTACAGCTATGAAGACTGACATCCATCCCAATTACGTCGACTCCCACGTCACCTGCACGTGCGGGAACGACTTCATGACGCGTTCGACGAAGCCCGATATCCACGTCGAGATCTGCGCCGAGTGCCACCCGTTCTACACGGGCAAGCAGAAGCTCGTCGACACCGGCGGTCGCGTCGAGCGTTTCCAGCGTCGCGCTGCCAAGGGCCGCGTGGCGGCCCGCCAGACGACGAACGCCTAGGCGTTCGGAACTGGCTTCTGCCGTATGAGTGAGACGGCGGTCAGGGAACCGAGCCTGACCGCCAGCAAGGACGCGCCGCTGGGCGGCCAGGCCGTGCTCGAGGGCGTGATGATGCGCGGGGTCAAGCACTGGGCGGTCGCCGTGCGGACGCCTGCCGCCGAGGACGCCCCCGAGGGCACCCTCGGCGGGATCGCCGTCGAGGAGTTTGAGTTCGGCGAACGCCCGCGACTGCGGGCGTTCGCCCGGATTCCGATCCTGCGTGGGGTGATCGCGCTGGTCGAGTCGCTCGGGATCGGCTTCAAGGCGCTCTCGATCGCCGCCAGCGCGCAGTTGGGTGAGGAGGCCGAGGACCTCCCCGGGGGGATCTGGATCGCGGTGCTCGTGGTCGCGTTCGCGTTCGCGATCGGCCTGTTCTTCGTGGTGCCCGTGACGCTCGTCAACCTCGTCAGGCATCAGCTCGGCTCGTCGCTCGTCTTCTGGCTGGTCGAGGGTGCACTGCGCACGGCGATCTTCCTCGGCTACATGACGCTGCTGTCGCGCATGCGCGACCTGCGTCGCACCTTCGAGTATCACGGCGCCGAGCACAAGACGATCTCCTGCTACGAGGCCGGCGACGAGCTCACGCCTGAGCGCGCCGCGCTCTACTCACGCCTGCACCCGCGCTGCGGGACGAGCTTCCTGCTGGTGGTGATGATCGTCTCGATCTTCGTGTTCGCCGTCGCCGGGCTGCACGCCTGGTGGATCCTCGTGATCACGCGCATCGTCGGGCTGCCGATCATCATCGGCGTCTCGTTCGAGCTGATCAAGTGGGCCGGGAAGAACCGCGCGCGCCGCTGGGTGCAGATCATCATGTACCCCGGCCTGCAGCTGCAGCGGCTGACCACCCGCGAGCCCTCGCTCGACCAGCTCGAGGTCGCGATCTCCGCGCTCAACTCGGTGCTCGCGCACGAGACGCCGGGCTCGTTTGACCCCGACGAGCTCGTCGGGGTCGAGGTCGTCGCCTGAACACCCGCGCGGGATCGGGGAGGGCTTTTGGGTCCTGGGGACCCAAAACCCCTCCCGCGTCCGGGTCAGCCGCTGGTCGTGCCGGCCGCGCTGGGCTGGCCGGTCTGGGCCAGCGGATAGTTCGGCAGCGAGTCGACGATCTTCTGATCGGTGTATGAGCTCCACTCCGTGAGCGCGCCGGACGGGTCGAAGTACTCCTCCGCCAGGAGCCTGCCGGTCTGCTGATCGAAGATCAGCTCAGAGTGGATCTGGCCATTGGCGTAGGGATATCCGACCGCCGGTCCCACCTGGCCCGTGGGATCGGTCTGCGTACCGAGCAGCTTGACGTTCGGGATCAGCGCCGCCGCCCTGTATAAGGCCGCCCTGATCACCGGCGGAACATCGCTCTCGCGCATGTAGTCGGCGATGTTGGTGAACCATTCCGCGGCGTCGTCGGGGCCGCCGTCGGCGGCGTGAACCTGCTTCAGCAACGTCGCGGGATCGGTCGACAACGACTTCCAGTCGCTGGTCGGGAAAGCCAGTCCACCGGCCGCGAAGCGCGAGCTCGAGGAGCTGTCCTGCGTGCTCGGGTCGGTGATACCCATCGTGGCGCAGGTGGCCTGGTCGGCGGCGGAGGTGAACTTGCTCTGATTGCGGACGTCGCTGAGCGCGCCCGACCCATCCGTCGCGATCCAGATCTGACGGTGCTCGACCTGGCTGTAGGAACAGATCTTGTTGTCCGCACCCCCGGTCGCGTCGTCGTCGAGCCCGGTCGACTCGGTGTACAGGTACTGGCCGGGGCCGGGGATCCCGGTCCAGTTCTGGCTTGCCGCCACGCTCGCGAGCTTGTTCATCTGGGCCGCCAGCGCGCTCACGGGCGTCGCGGCGGTGCTCAGGCCAAGCGCCCCGGCGATGCCGACGCCGACCGTCGCAAGCCCCCCGGCGAGCACGAAACGCCGCCGGCGCTGCAGCCTGCGCAGCCGCGCGCGTGCGGTGTCGCGCCGCGCGGAAGCGAAAGTGGGGACGGGAGCGGGACCGGCGGCGGCGCGCGGCTCGCCGGCGATCGCCTGCATCAGCCGTGTCCGGGCCGCAGCAACGGCGGCCGCGTCCGGTTCGGCCACATCGGCCCTGTACGCGCGCACGCGCTCCAGCTGGTGCTCGAGTTCGTCAAGCATGGTTCCTCCTCTCGCCGGCGACCGCCGGCGGCTCGAGTTCGGCTCTAAGGGCGGCACACGCGCGCGAGATTCGCGACCGTACGGTGCCAATCGGTATGTCCAACGCGGCCGCTACCTCGGCATAGGAGAGCTCACCGAGTGCGTGCAGGAGCAGCGCCTCGCGCTGATCGGGCTGCATCGTCGCCAACGCACTTCTGAGGTGGTCGTCATCTTCGAACGCGGAACTCGCGCCAGTCAGTGACGCGCCCGGAGATGACGACCTCGCCTCAGAACTAAGCCGTTCGACGACTGACGCCACCCGCTGATCACCGCGAGCCGCGGCACGCAGCAGGTTGGTGGCGATTCCGAGTAGCCACGGCCGCGCGGTCCCGAGGTCGTCGTGGTAGCGGCCGCGGTGCGAGAACGCGACGGTGAAGGTCTGGGCCGCGAGGTCCTCGGCGCGGTCACGCCCCGCACGGCGCGCGATGTAGCGGTGGACGAAGGCGAAGTGCCGATCGAAGACCTCGGCGAACGCTTCGGGATCGTGGAGCGAGCGGGCAATGGCAGCGCCGTCGTCGCTCAACCGGCTCGTGCCTGGAACAAGTCTCATTGCCGGGTACTTGTCAGATCGCCGCTCGATGGTTCCCAGCCTAAACTCGAACTTCGATGCTTGACCAACTTGTGAATCAGATCCTCACCCGCTTCGGTGAGCTGGAGAACGAGCTCGCCGATCCGGCGGTGATCGGCGACCGTGAGAAGTTCACCGCGGCCTCACGCGCCTACCGCGACGTCGAGCCGGCGGCCAAGCTGGCCGCCGAATACCGCCGCGTGGCCGATGATGCGGCCGGCGCCCGTGAGCTGCTCGCCGAGGACGGTGACGACACCGAGCTCAAGGACCTGCTGCGCAGCTCGACGGCACGGCTCGAGGAGCTCGAGGAGGAGATCCGCCTGGCGATGGTCGAGCGCGACCCCAACGACGACAAGAACGTGATCGTCGAGATCCGCCCCGGCGTCGGCGGCGACGAGGCCGGGCTCTGGGCGGGCGACCTCTACCGGATGCTGACCCGCTACGCCGAGCGGCGCGGCTTCAAGCCGGAGTCGATGGACATCGGCGACGGCACCTACACATTTGCGATCAGGGGCGACGGCGCGTATTCGGTGTTCAAGTTCGAGGGTGGAACCCACCGCGTGCAGCGTGTGCCCGAGACCGAGTCTCAGGGACGCATCCACACCTCGACCGCGACCGTCGCGGTGCTGCCCGAGGTCGATGACGTTGAGGTCGACGTCGACCAGAATGACCTGCAGATCGACGTCTACCGCTCATCTGGCCCAGGCGGCCAGTCGGTCAACACGACCGACTCGGCGGTGCGGATCACGCACAGGCCCACGGGGATCGTCGTGTCGATGCAGGACGAGAAATCGCAGCTGCAGAACCGCGAGAAGGCGATGCGCGTGCTGCGCGCGCGCCTATATGAGCGCGCGCTCGCCGAGCAGCAGGCCGAGCTCGCCGCGACGCGCTCGGCGCAGGTCGGGGCCGGCGACCGCTCGGAGAAGATCCGCACCTACAACTACGGCGAGCGGCGCGTGAAGGACCACCGCATCAACCTGCTGCTGCACAACCTCGACGGCATCCTGATGGGCGAGCTCGACGAGTTCACCGATGCCCTCCAGGACGACGAGAAGCGCAAGCGGCTCGACGACGCGGCGTGACCACCCTGCGCGAGGAGATCGCCGGCGCAAGCGCCTCGCTCGAGGAGGTCGGCTGCGACAGCCCGCGGCTCGACGCCGAGTTGCTGCTCGCCCACGTGCTCGGGGTCGACCGCTCACAGCTCGTGATCCGTGGCAACGAGGAAGCCGGGCCTGATGATCGGACCCGCTACCTGGCGTTGCTCAGCCGTCGCGCCAGCCGCGAGCCGGTCGCCTACATCCTCGGCCGCAAGGCGTTCCGCAACCTGACTTTCGCGGTCGACCCGCGGGTGCTGATCCCGAGGCCGGAGACCGAGCTGCTGGTCGAGGTCGGGCTCACACTGGCACCCGGCGTGCGGGTTGCCGACGTCGGGACGGGCAGCGGCGCGGTCGCGCTGGCACTCAAACAGGAGCGGCCCGACCTCGACGTGGTCGGCGTCGACATCAGCTCCGGGGCGCTATCGGTCGCGCGCATGAACACGCAGCGCCTTGGCCTCGAGGTCGAGTGGCTCGAGGGCGACCTGCTCGAGGGCGTCAGCGCTGACGCGGTGCTCGCCAATCTGCCCTATGTCGCCGACGACGAGCTGCTGCCGCCTGACGTCGCGGCCTACGAGCCACGCCTGGCGCTGCTCGGCGGCCCCGACGGGCTTGACGTCGTGCGCCGCCTGATCGAGCAGGCCGGGCGGGCACCGCGGGTCAGGCTGATCGCGCTGGAGATCGGCCACACCCAGGCGCAGGCGACCGCGGCGCTGCTCGAGCAGGCCGGCTTCGCGCAGCTGGAGCGGCTGGCCGATCTCGCCGGCCTTGAGCGAGTCGTGGTGGGCCGGCGATGAACGTGTGGGGCGCGCCAGGACGATGACTGACTTCGAGCGGGTGATCCGCGACGGTGGCGTCGTGCTGTTCCCGTCGGACACGGTCTACGGCCTCGCTTGCGATCCCGACAACCCGGCGGCGATCGAGCGGCTCTACGCGCTCAAGGGCCGGCCCGACGACAAGCCGGCGGCCGTCATGTTCTTCGATCTCCATGCCGGCCTGCACGCATTCCGCGGGCTCGGTCAGAAAACGCACGCCGCGCTCCACAACCTGATGCCCGGCAAGGTGACCGCGCTGCTGCCGAACCCGGCCCGCCGCTTTCCACGGGCCTGCCCAGCGGATCCCGACACGATCGGGCTTCGGATCATCTCGGTGCCGCAGCTGGATGCCGTGAGGCTCCCGGTGCTGCAGTCGAGCGCCAACCGCTCCGGCGGCGCCGATGCGCGCCGGCTCGAGGACGTCGATCCGGCGATCAGCGGCGGAGTCGACCTGACGATCGACGGCGGAGAGCTACCGGGCATCCCGTCAACGGTGATCGATCTGCGCTTCTACGAAGGCAGCGGCGCCTGGTCGATCGTGCGCGAGGGCGCGCTCGGCGCGGCCGCCGTCGAGGCGGCACTCAACGATGACTGGGGCTTCGACCCCGCGACCTACGCCGAGACTGTGCGCGCCGAGATCCCGGCCTACGAGAAGTTCCAGGAGCTGGTGGTGCTCGCGGCGTATGCGGAGTGGCGCAGCGGCCGCGTGCTCGAGCTCGGCACCGGCACGGGGGAGACCGCCCGGCGGCTGCTCGAGCGCCTGCCCGACGCCGAGTTCGTGTGCGTCGATGAGAGCGCCGAGATGCTCGCCACCGCGGCCACGAACCTTTCATCGCAGAGAGTCGAGCTGGTTCAGCGCCGCCTCCAGGACCCACTTCCGGAGGGCAGTTTCGATCTCGTCGTGAGCGCGCTCGCGATTCACCATCTCGACCCACACGAGAAACCCGATCTGTTCACGCGCATACGCGCGACGCTCGCGCCCGGTGGGCGCTTCGTGATGGCCGACGTGATCGTTCCCGACGACCCCGCGGACGCGGTGATCCCGCTCACTCCCGGCTACGACAAGCCGAGTTCGCTGGCCGAGCAGCTGCGCTGGCTGCGGGAGGCCGGCTTCCGATCGGTGGACGTCGTCTGGTGTCATGACGACCTCGCGATCGTCGTCGCCGGGGCCGCTGGCTGAGCAGCCTCGGGCGCTGGTAGGCTCGCCCTCATGACGCAGCTTCCAGCCGACTACTTCAACGCACCGCTCTCCGAGGTCGATCCCGAGATCGCCGAGGTCCTTGCCAAGGAGCTCGACCGCCAGCAGCGGACGCTAGAGATGATCGCGTCCGAGAACTTCGTGCCCGTCTCAGTGCTCGAGGCACAGGGCTCGGTGCTGACCAACAAGTACGCCGAGGGCTATCCCGGCCGGCGTTACTACGGGGGTTGCGAGTTCGTCGACGTCTCCGAGCAGCTC
>DATASU010000040.1:0-3755 GCA_036269095.1 Solirubrobacteraceae bacterium | reverse complement strand
CCACACCATCAGCCAACCGCTCCTCAATGACCCGCCTGTTCTCAGGGGTCAACCACCGATACACCCTGCGCTTCGCCATCCCACCCTCCGATCAGAACACGAAAAACCATCGTGTTGCGGCGACCGGATGAAACCGCCTCGTCATTACGAAAGATCCCAGCAAAGAATGCGCGCGGCGGGCATATGAGAGCCTCTGATGCCCCCCCCGATGCTGACCGCCAAGGACATCACGACCTTCTGCGACGACCTCGCCCCACCGGGCGCCGACCCCTACGTCCCCGGGCAGGCGCCCAGCACGAAGGTCGATCTGGTCCCCTATGACCCCGCGTGGCCAAGGGCCTACGAGCGGGTCGCGGCACTGATCCGAGGCGCGCTGGGGCCAGCCGCACTCGACGTCGCCCACGTCGGCTCGACCTCGGTCCCCGGCCTCGACGCCAAACCGATCATCGACATCGATCTCACCGTTGCCGACAACGACGACGAGGCCGCCTACGTTCCAAAGCTGGAGAGCCACGGCTTCACGCTCGTGCTCAACGAGTACTGGTGGTACGGCCATCGCCTGCTGCGCCACGACGATCCCCGCGCCAACGTCCACATCTGGGCCCCTGACTGCCCGGAGGCCGCGCGACACCTGATCTTCAGGGACTGGCTGCGAGCCCATCCCGACGACCGGCAGCGCTACCTCGAGGCCAAGCAGGCCGCGGTCACGCACACCAACCAGACCGGGGGTCACACCAACGACTACAACGCCCACAAGCAGGCGGTGATCCGCGAGATCTACGCCCGCGCGTTCGCGGCGCTCGGCCTGCTCTGAGCTACGGCTCGATCGTGATCCCCGCGGCAGCGGCCAGCGCCGCCGTTGAAGCCACCAGGTCGCTCCACGGCATTGTCAGCCCGCGCAGCGACTCGACCCCGACCACACCCTCGAGCGAGCTGCCCCGCATCAGGCAGTTCCGCAGCGCGACGTTGGCGCCGGGCGTTTTTCGGGCAGCGATGGCAGCAGTGTTACACCGCGCGACAGAGGCCACGGATGCGATGATGCGCAGCGCAGTGCCGGACCAGATCCTGAACCTCAACTTCCACGGCATCGGCCGGCCGATCGGCCGTGACTTCGGTCCGAACGAGCGCGACTTCTGGGTGACGCCCGACACCTTCAACGCGGCACTCGATGCCTGCATCGGCCGTGACGACATCACGATCAGCTTCGACGACGGCAACTGGTCCGACCTCGAGCTGGCGCTGCCGGCGCTGCAGCAGCGTGACCTCACCGCGACCTTCTTCATCGTGCCCGGCTGGCTCGGCGAGCCCGGCTTCATGAGCAAGCATGACCTCAAGGAGCTTGCGCAGAGCGGCATGCCGATCGGCAACCACGGGCTTCAGCACCACGACTGGACGACACTCGACCAGACCAAGCTCCAACACGAGATCACGCAGGGTCGGCGGCTGCTCGAGGAGCTCACCGGCGGTGAGATCCACACGCTCGCGATCCCGTTCGGCGCCTACAACGACATGGTGCTCGACTCGCTGCGGCGCCAGGCCTACGAGCACGTCTACACCAGTGACGGCGGCACCGCCGCGCCCGACGCCTGGCTGCAGCCGCGGGAGCACGCCAAGGCGAGCCACGACGACCGCGGCATTCGGGCACTGATCAGCGATCTGCTGAGTTAGCCGGCCGCGGTGGCGTCCGCCGGCGCCGACCCGGGTGCCAGCCCGACGGCGCCGTTCAGGCGCTCGCCCGTGTGCGCGTGGAACACGTGCACGCGCCCCGGCTTCGCGGCCAGCGTCAGCCGATCGCCGAGCTGCGGGTAGGCGGCGCCGCTGACACGCGCGACCAGATCGATCCGGCGCCCGTCGGAGAGCTCGGCATGGGTGTAGATGTAGCCGTCGGCGCCGAGCTCCTCGACCAGATCGACGGTGACCGCGATGCCCTCGCCGCCGGCCGGCCCGATCACGATGTCCTCGGGGCGCACGCCGACCGACACCTCGCCGCCGGCGTCGGCCAGCGCCGCGCGGTCGACCGGCACCACGGTGACACCGAGCTGCACCCCGCCCTCTACGACCTTCGCCGCGAAGATGTTCATCGCGGGGCTGCCGATGAAGCCGGCGACGAACACGTTCTGCGGGCGCGAGTAGAGCTCGCGCGGCGCACCAACCTGCTGCAGCACGCCGCCGCGCATCACCGCGATGCGATCGCCCATCGTCAGCGCCTCGACCTGGTCATGGGTGACGTAGACGGTCGTGACCCCGAGCCGCCGTGTCAGCGAGCTGATCTGCGAGCGCGTCTGCACGCGCAGCTTCGCGTCGAGGTTCGAGAGCGGCTCGTCCATCAGGAACACCTGCGGGTTGCGCACGATCGCGCGCCCCATCGCGACGCGCTGGCGCTGGCCGCCGGACAGCGCCTTGGGCTTGCGATCGAGCAGCTCCTCGAGGTCGAGCAGCTTGGCCGCCTCGATGACGCGCGTGTGGCGCTCGTCCTTGCCGACGCCCGAGATCTTCAGCGCGAAGCCCATGTTGTCGGCCACCGTCATGTGCGGATACAGCGCGTAGTTCTGAAACACCATCGCGATGTCACGGTCCTTGGGCGCCATCCCGGTGACGTCGCGCTCGCCGATCAGCACGCGCCCATCGGAGACATCCTCGAGTCCCGCGAGCATCCGCAGCGAGGTCGACTTGCCACAGCCCGACGGCCCGACCAGCACCAGGAACTCGCCATCGGCGATGTCGAGCGCGAGCTGGTTGACGGCGGGCTCCTCGGACCCCGGATAGACCCGGGTCGCACGATCGAAGACTACGGTTGCCATGCGGGCCTCTCCTCTTTCACCTCGCAGTGAAGCCTGCGCGTGTGGTCGACAAATCTGCGCTCGCCGGTCAACTCGACCGCCGCCACCAGGCGGATGTCCGCGCTCGAGGCGCCGAGCCGCAGCTCGAGCTCGCCGGGCTCGACGATCCGGCGCCCGTCCGGTCCGCTGAAGGCGGTGACCTCGGCCGGCACGTCGAAGGTCACGCGCACAGTCTCGCCCGTGTCCAGCGGGACACGGGCGTAGCCGATCAGCCTGTTCACCGGCCGCACGACGGAAGCGACCGGGTCGTGCAGGTACAACTGGATCACCTCAACACCGGCCCGCTGGCCGGTGTTTCGGACTGTCAGCCCGACCCGCAGGGCGCCGCTGGTCGACGCGCTGATCGCCGGCAGCGTCAGCTCGCCCCACTCGATCGCGGTGTAGGAGAGCCCGTGGCCGAAGGCGTAACACGAGGTCGGGTCGAGGCTCGAGGTCCCGCTCTTCTGCGCGAGCGGCGCACCGAGGTAGGTGTAGGGCTGACCGTCGGGCGTCTGCGGCACGCTGACCGGTAGGCGTCCCGAGGGCTCGACGCGGCCGCTCAGCACACCAGCGATGGCGCTCGCTCCCTCCTCGCCCGGGAAGAACGACGCGAGGATCGCGGCGCCCCGGGTCGGCGCGGTGCCGAGCGCGTACGGGCGCCCCTCAACGAGCACCGTGATCACCGGCGTGCCGGTGTCGAGCAGGCCCTCGAGCAACTGCTGCTGGAGGCCGGGCAGGCGCATCGCGGCGACGTCACAGCCCTCGCCCGAGGTCCCGCGGCCGAACAGCCCGGCACGGTCGCCGAGCAGCGCCAGCACGAGGTCGGCGTCGCGCGCGGCGGCCAGCGCCGCGGGGATCCCGGAGTCGTCCTCGCCGTCGATCGTGACGCCCTGCAGGTGGCTGATCTCGGCGTCGGCGAACTCGGCGCGGATGCCC
>DATASU010000039.1:0-1856 GCA_036269095.1 Solirubrobacteraceae bacterium | reverse complement strand
CCAGTTGACCTCGGTGATGATCTCCGCGTGAGTCGGTTCCGCATCGCGGAGCCCGACGAGTTGCTCAAACACCCAGGGATTGCCGAGTGAGCCGCGGGCGAGCAGGATCGCGTCGGCGCCGGTGTGCTCGAACGCCTCGCGCGCAAGCTCGGCGGTGCGCAGGCCTCCGGAGAGCAGGACGGGCACCGGTAGCTCCTGCACGAGCTGCGCGGCCAGGTCGTAGTCGGGCTTGCCGCTGTGGCGCTGCGAGGCGTGCCGCGGGTGGATCGAGAGCCCGGCGACCCCCCCGCGCTCGGCGAGATCGCGCGCGACAGCCACGCCCTTGCCGTCGCCCGGATGCAGCCCGGTACGGAGCTTCACGGTCACCGGCAGCCCGCTGCCGCGAGCTGCGGCCCGTGCAACCGCGACGGCTCGATCGGGATCAGCGAGCAGCGCCGCCCCGGCTCCGGTCTTACAGACCTTGGGCACCGGACAGCCCATATTGATGTCGATCAGGTCGGCGCCGGCGGCCGCGACACGCTCAGCCGCGGAGGCCATCACCTCGGGATCGGCGCCAAACAGCTGCACCGAGACGGGGTGCTCATCGGGATGGATCCGCAGCAGCTCCCGGCAGGTGCGCTCGTTGCCGTGGTGCACGGCGTGGCTCGACACCATCTCTGAGACCGTCAGCCCCGCGCCGTAGCGCTTGGCCTGCAGCCGCACGAACCAGTTGCCGATCCCGGCCAGCGGCGCGAGCACGATCCGGTTGGGAATCGTGATCCCGCCGAGCACCCACGGCTCGGTCAGTGTCCTGGTCGGCGTCTGACTCGC
The DNA here is from genome assembly GCA_036269095.1 of Solirubrobacteraceae bacterium. Lineage (GTDB taxonomy): Bacteria > Actinomycetota > Thermoleophilia > Solirubrobacterales > Solirubrobacteraceae > Palsa-465. Next base: position 1,046 of record DATASU010000039.1, on the reverse strand, counting down.
GCTCATTGCGTTCATGGTACGAATCCGAGTATGGATCTCGATACCGTGCTCGCCCCCTGGCTGCAGTCCGTCCGCGACCAGGTGCCCGGTCTCGAGCTGTTCGACGCCCATACCCACCTCGGCCAGAACGACCCCGACGGCATGCATCAGAGTCCGGAGGAGCTGGTCCAGACCCTGCGGACAGCCGATGCATGCGGTTGCTTCGTATTCCCGATGCACGAGCCCGACGGCTACCCGCCCGCCAACGACTTCGTGATCGAGGTCGCCGAGCAGTCCGACGGCCTGTTCGTGCCGTTCTGTCGCGTCAAACCGGGTGAGGACGCGCTCGGCGAGGCCGAACGATCCCTCGGCCACGGCGCCAAGGGAATCAAGCTCCACCCACGCGCCGAGCAGTTCACGCTTGGTCATCCTGATGTTCCAAAGCTGTTCGCGCTCGCGCACGAGCGAACACTTCCGATCCTGATCCACGCCGGGCGCGGAATCCCGGCGCTCGGCGAGCACGTGATCGGGTACGCCCAGCAGTACCCCAACGCCCGCGTCATCCTCGCGCACGCCGCGGTGTCCGACCTCGCGTGGCTGTGGCGCGCGTGTGTCGATCTCCCCAATGTCCTGTTCGACAGCTCGTGGTGGATCACCCAGGATCTGACCACGTTGTTCTCGCTTGTCCCGCCGGCCCAGATCCTGTTCGCCTCCGACGCGCCCTACGGCGTGACCGGCGTGTCGGCAGCGGCGCAGCTGCGGCTTGCGCTGCAGGCAGGACTGACGGCTGAGCAGGTCGCCCTGATCGCCTCGGGACAGTCGCTGCAGATAGCCCGCGGTGGACCGCTCGCGCTCGCCGGCCCGGCGATCGGGGAGCACGACCGCGCCAGCCACCTGCTGCTCGACCGCGTCGCCAACTACCTCCAGGTCGGTGCGCTGCTCGAGTTCCGCACCGGTGACGGCAGCGAGATGGTCGCGCTCGCAGAGCTCGCCTGCGACGTCCCCGAGGAGGTCGACGACGCGCCGATCTGCGCCGCGATCAAGCGGCTGCTTGCCAGCTACGCGCT
>DATASU010000038.1:0-7842 GCA_036269095.1 Solirubrobacteraceae bacterium | reverse complement strand
ACGACAACGGTCGCGGCATCCGCGAAGGAGTCGACTGGCTCGGCTCGGTGCTGGTGACCCTGGCGATCGGCATCGCCGTCTACGCGATCATCGAGGCGACCACTCACGGCTGGGGCTCGACCGAGACACTCGGCGGCGGCGCGATCGCCGTTGCGCTGCTCGCGGCGTTCTTCACGCTCGAGTCGCGGATCGCCAACCCGATCTTCCCGCTGCGCATCCTCAAGCTGCGTGGGCTGGTCGTGTCGTGCCTCACCCGCGGGTTCCTGGTGACCGGCATGTACGGCACCTGGTTCATCGGCAGCCTCTACCTCGAGCACGTGCTGCACTACGACGCGATCCAGACCGGTCTCGCGTTCATGCCCTGGACGCTGACCGTGGCGGTGCTGTCGATGGGCGTCACGCGCCGGCTGGTCGCGCGTCTCGGCGCGCTGCCGACGATGGTCGGTGGTCTGCTGCTGGTCGCGCTCGGGCTGTTCGTGATGCACGGCATCAGCCTGCATACGGACTACTTCCCGCGCTTGCTGATCGGGTTCTTCCTGATGGGCCTCGGCGTCGGCAACGCGTTCATGCCGATGCTGCAGATCGCAATGGAGGACGTGCCGCACGCCGACGCCGGACTCGGCTCGGGCATCGTCAACGTCTCCCAGCAGGTCGCCGGCGCGCTCGGCCTGGCGGTCCTCAGCACCTTCGCCACCAACCACACGAGCTCACTGCTGGCGAGCCACCACGCATATGTCCCGTCACTGCTGAGCGGCTACCGCCTGGCCTACGTGTTCGGGATCGGCAGTGTCCTGATCGGAGTCGTGGTCGCGGTCGCGCTGCTGCGCTCACGCAGCGCGACCGACAAAGCCGTGGCCGTGGCCGCCGACTCAGAAGTGGCCGTGGAGACCGCTGGCGGAGATACTGCGCGCGTCATCCGGCGCGGGCCTGAGGATCAGGACCTCGGCCGCGACGGTGCGGAGCAGCCAGGCGAGGTCGTCATCGCTTAGGCCCTGACGCGGGCTATCGGTCGCCGACACGATGACCCTGTCAAAGCGCTCCTCTTCGAGCAGGCGCTGAAGCGCATCGCGGTAGGTGCGTCCCCGGCTCACACGAGCATCGACGGGGACGCCCTCCGCGCTTGCGCGTTGCTCGATCGCCTCGAGCAACGGCATCCCGACCGCGCACGCCGCGGGCAGCGGCGACTCGAGCGGAAGGTTGCGCGGCACGCGTGCCAGGAACGCCGGTATCAGCGTCGAGCGCTCGGCGTGCGCCAGGCGGATCGCGGCCTCAAACGCGCGCCGCGAGATCGCCTGATTGGTGAACGGCAGCAGGATGCGCCCGCCTTCGCTCTTGCTTCCGGCCGCATCGGGTCGGCTCGCAAACAGTGTCTTCATCGCTGTTCCTCCGTAGGTCGCTGCGCGCGGTCGGCGACGATTCGCACGTCGACCCCGGGCAGCAGTTCCAGCAGTTGCTGCGGCAGTGGTGTCCGCAGCCGAGCAAATCCACGCGCGGGCCGCGAGCGCCCCATCAGGATGTAGGTGCTGCGCTGACGGCGGGCAACATCCGCCACCGCGTGCGCGACCGCATCCGACTCCTCGACGATCAGCCGCGCCCCAAGCAGTGAGGCGAGCTGACGCAGCGCGGTCAGCGAGCGCTCCTGCTCGCCGCTCAACACCCCCGGTGGCCGCACCCAGAGCAGATCCAGATCCGCACCGAGTCGCTGCGCCGAGCGCCAGGCGCGGCGCACAAGTCGGTGCGCGCCCGGATATGGCTCAACCAACGCGAGCAGCCGCTCGCTGACCGCCTGCGGCGCCTCGGAGGCGATCGACTCCCCGCGTGCCCCGACGTTGACAGCCGCCGCGAAGCGCCGTTGGCCGACCTCCTCGGCCACCTGCCGCAACGCTACCTCGCGCAGCGCCGAGAGGTTCTCGATCCTGAAGAAGTTGTTGAGCGCGGCATCGATGCGCTCGGATGGGTAGACCTTGCCGGCGCGCAGCCGCTCGATCAGATCCTCGGGCGTGAGGTCGACGACCACGATCTCATCGGCGCGCCCGAGAAAGGCATCGGGGATCGTCTCGCGCACGCGGATGCCGCTCAGCTCCGCGACCTGGTCGTTCAGAGACTCGAGGTGCTGGACGTTCAGGGTCGAGAGCACGTCGATGCCCGCGGCCAGCACTGTCTCGACATCCTCGTAGCGCTTCGCGTGTTCGACGCCCGGAGCGTTGGTGTGCGCCAGCTCGTCGATCAGGCAGAGCTCAGGGGCACGCGCGAGGATCGCCGGCAGGTCCATCTCCTCGAGTGAAGTGCCGCGATATTGCACGTGCCGGCGCGGTACGACCTCGAGACCTTCGGCAACCTGCGCCGTGTCCGCACGCCCGTGGGTCTCGAGCAGCCCGATCGCCACGTCGCGCCCCGCCTCCTTCTCGACGCGCCCCTCGACCAGCATCCGGTAGGTCTTGCCGACACCCGCGGCCATCCCGATGACGACCCGCAGGCGGCCGCGTGGCCGCCCGCCGAGCTCGGTCGCTTCAGTTAGATCTGCCACGGGATGCCGTCCCTCACGCCCCCAGCAGGTTGTGCACGATCAGGTCGATCAGCTTGATCCCGATGAACGGCACCATCAGCCCGCCGAGCCCGTAGATCCAGAGGTTGCGCCGCAACAGCGCGCTGGCGCCGATCGGCCGGTAGGAGACACCCTTCAGCGAGATCGGAATCAGCGCCGGAATCACGATCGCGTTGAAGATGATCGCCGAGATCACCGCCGAGTGGGGATCGCCAAGGCTCATGACGTTGAGCACGTGCAGCGGTCCCCGGCCGCCCTTGCTGGCGGCGTAGGTGGCGACGAAGATCGCCGGCAGGATCGCGAAGTACTTGGCGACGTCGTTGGCGATGCTGAACGTCGTCAGCGCTCCCCTTGTGATCAGCAACTGCTTGCCGACCTCGACGATCTCGATGAGCTTCGTCGGATTGGAGTCGAGGTCGACCATGTTGCCCGCCTCGCGCGCCGCCTGAGTACCGGTGTTCATCGCCACGCCGACGTCGGCCTGTGCCAGCGCGGGCGCATCGTTGGTGCCGTCACCGGTCATCGCGACCATCCGCCCGGCGGCCTGCTGCTCCCTGATCAGCTCGAGCTTCTTCTCGGGTGTCGCCTCCGCCAGGAAGTCATCGACGCCGGCCTCCTCCGCGATCTTCTTGGCGGTCAGGCGGTTGTCGCCGGTGATCATGATCGTGCGGATTCCCATCGCACGGAGCTGCTCGAAGCGCTGGCGCATGCCCTCCTTGACCGTGTCCTTGAGGTAGATCACACCCAGCACCTGGTTGTCGCGTGCGACCGCCAGTGGTGTCCCGCCCTCGCCGGCGATCCGGTCCAGTTCAACACGCAGCTCAGCCGGCGGACGCCCGCCCTCGGCCTCGACCATCGCGATCACCGCGTCGCCCGCACCCTTGCGCAGGCGCTGACCATCGATGTCGACTCCGCTCATCCTGGTCTGCGCCGTGAACGGCACGAACTCGGCGTGCATCTGTGCCAGGTCGTGCTCGCGGATGCCGTACTGCTTGGCGAGCACGACGATCGAACGTCCCTCGGGGGTCTCGTCGGCCAGCGATGCGAGCTGTGCGACCTCAGCCAGCTCCGACTCGCCGACGCCGGGCATCGGCACAAACTCCGATGCGAGACGGTTGCCGATCGTGATCGTCCCGGTCTTGTCGAGCAGCAGTACGTCGACGTCGCCCGAGGCCTCGACCGCACGGCCCGACAGTGCGAGCACGTTGCGGCGCACGAGCCGGTCCATCCCGGCGATGCCGATCGCCGACAGCAGCGCCCCGATCGTCGTCGGGATCAGCGCCACCAGTAGTGAGATCAGTGTGGTGTCGGAGATGTCGGTGCCGGCGAACAGCCCGAACGGGCGCAGCGTCGCGACGACGATCATGAAGATCAGCGTCAGACCGGCGAGCAGGATGCCGAGCGCGACCTCATTCGGTGTCTTGCGCCGCGCGGCACCCTCGACCAGCGAGATCATGCGGTCCAGGAACGAGTGCCCCGGCTCCTGGGTGATCTCGACGACGATCCGATCCGACAGCACCCGCGTGCCGCCGGTGACGGCGCTGCGGTCACCACCGGACTCGCGGATCACGGGCGCCGATTCACCGGTGATCGCCGACTCGTCGACCGAGGCGATGCCCTCGACCACGGTGCCGTCGCCGGGGATCAGCTCTCCCGCGACGACCACAACCCGGTCGCCACGGCGCAGCTCCTCGGCCTTGCGCACTGAACCGTCCTCCATCGTCGCGACCGTCTGCTGGCGCATCGAGCGCAGCGTGTCGGCCTGGGCGCGGCCGCGGCCCTCGGCGAACGCCTCGGCGAGGTTCGCGAATACGACCGTCAGCCACAGCCAGATCGCGATCGTGAACGTGTACCACGCGGGGTCATGGCCGCCGAGCAGGTTGCCGCCGAATGCCTGGACGATCCAGGTCACGCTGGTGATCGTCGCGCCGATCTCGACGACGAACATCACCGGGTTGCGCACCTGGACCCGCGGATCGAGCTTGACGAAGCTGTCGACCACCGCCCGCCTGGCGATGTCGCCCCTGAACAGGGAGATCGCCTCACGACCGTGCCCCGGCGCAACCGGGTTGGGGGCATCGGGGAATGTTGTGCTCATTTGACTGTTTCAGTCCCTTCAATCAGAGGCGGTCGAGGGCCAGGTTGAGCTGCAGCACGTTGACGCTGGGCTCGCCGGAGAAACCGAGGCCGCGCGCGGCCGTGTACTGCGCGATCAGTGCGTCGACCTTCGCGAGTGACAGATGCCGCACGGCGGCAATCCGGTACGCCTGGATCCGCGCGTTGGCGACCGAGATACCGGGGTCGACGCCGGAGGCCGAGGTGTCGGCCGCATCGACCGGGATCTTGCCCGCGGTCAGCCCGCCCGGGTAGTAGCTGCCGTTCAGCGCGATATAGCCGGCGATGTTCGAGGCGATCGCCTTCTCGGTCACGATGCTGTTCGGCCCATAGTTCGCAAACGCCGTTGACGCGGAGTTGTAGTCGTCCCCCGACGGGCGCGATTGGAAGTAGCGCGGATCCGGCGCGGTCAGCGGCGAGCCGTCCGACGTCTGCTCCTTGCCGTCCTTGTACACCGGCGTGGAGAAGTTCTGACCGATGATCTTCGAGCCGACGAGCTTGCCGTCGACGTAGACCTGCTGGCCGTTGGCGTTGCCGGGGAATGCCAGCTGACCGATGCCGGTCGTGAGCAGCGGGTACAGGACGCCGAGCAGCACGATCAACGTCAGCATCGCGCGCAACGCGCTCAGCAGTTCCTTGAGTTCCTTCTTGATAGCCATGGTTCAGCTCGCTCCCCTAGTAGAGGTGTCCGGTCAGGCCCTGGACGATCGGTCCGAGCAGCAGGGCGGGGAAGAACGTGAGCGCGCCGACGAGGATGATCACGCCGATCAGCAGCACCACGAACGTGGGGTTGTCGGTCCGCATCGTTCCCAGCCCGGCCGGGCTCACGCGTTTGTTCACCAGCGATCCGGCAACGGCGAGGGCGAACAGGATTGGGGTGTACCGCGCGAACAACATGTCGAAGCCGCCCAGCACATCCGCGAAACTGATTCCGTGTGAGCCGGCGGCATTGCCGACCACTCCGTCGTAGCCGGTGTATCCGGCAAACGCGGAGCCGTTGTTGTTGGCCTGGCTCAGGTACGCATAGAACGTCTCCGAAAAGCCCTGCGGACCGTGCGCGATGGCGGTGTCTATCGACGCTCGCCCGGCCTTGGTGGCCGTCGCCATCGCCGTACAGAACAACGCCGAGAGCGGAGTTATCAGGATCCCCAGTGCCACCAGCTTTATCTCTCTGGCCTCGATCTTCTTGCCGATGTACTCGGGCGTCCGGCCGACCATCAGGCCGCCGAGGAAAACCGCCAGCAGGACATACAGCAGGATCGAATAGAGACCGGTGCCGACACCGCCGAAGATCACCTCGGAGGCGCCCAGGTTGGCGAACGGAACCGCTCCTCCGATGCCCGTGAACGATTCGATCGCACTGTTGACCGCGCCGCACGAGGTGACGGTTGTGACGACGTCGAACAGCGCTGAGCCGGCGATGCCAAAGCGCTGTTCCTTGCCCTCGAGATTGCCGCCCGCCGAGCCATGGATCGCGGCCGTGTGCAGGCCCGCGGCGTGCTGCGCGGGCGAGCCGTGGGCCTCGGCGACGTAGCAGACGATCGCCGCCCCCAGGAACATCACCATCATCGTTCCGTAGATCGCGTATCCCTGGCGGCGGTTGCCGACCATGCGGCCGTAGGTGAAGACCAGCGACGCAGGGATGATCAGAACCGCGAGCATTTCCACGAAGTTCGTGAACGCCGTCGGGTTCTCGAACGGGTGGGCGGAGTTGACGTTGAAGAAACCGCCGCCGTTCGTGCCGATCAGCTTGATCGCCTCCTGCGAGGCCACCGGCCCCATCGCGATCGTCTGCGTCAGGTGCGTGAGCCCGGTGAAGCTGAGGTAGTGCGAGAAGTTCTGGATCGAGCCCTGCCAGATCAGCACGATCGCGACGACGAACGACAGCGGCAGCAGGATGTAGAGGATCGTGCGCACGAGGTCGTGCCAGAAGTTGCCGAGGCTCGTGGCCCCGGAGGCATCGTGGTCACTGACGCGGTTGGCGATTCCGCGGATCAGCGCGACCGCGACGACGATGCCGACCGCCGCCGAGGCGAAGTTCTGAACGGCGAGTCCAGCCATCTGGCTGAAGTAGCTCATCGTGATCTCGCCGCCGTAGTACTGCCAGTTGGTGTTGGTCAGGAACGACGAGACGGTGTTGAAGGTCACGTTCCACGGGGCCGAGGCGAAGTGCTGCGGATTCAGGCCGGTGAAGTTCCAGAGCCCCTGGCTGCGCAGGATGAAGTACAGCAACAGCCACCCGGCGAGCGAGAAGAAGAGCAGGCTCTTGGCGTAGGACTTCCAGTCCTGGCCCTTGTGCGGGTCGACCCGGAAGAGCCGGTACATCAACCGCTCCGGGTGGCGCATGATCGGGTCCAGGAAGGTCCGTTCGCCGCCGTAAACGGCCGCCATGTAGCGGCTCAGTGGGTATGCCAGCGCCGTCAGGATGCCGACGAAGGCAAAGATCGTGAACCAGCCGGAGAAGGTCATCAGAACTTCTCCCCGCGCAGCAGCGCGTAGAGCAGGTAGATACAGACAATGATCGAGGCGATCAGACCGAACAGGTCCCCGCCGCTGATGGCCGCGATGACCATCTCAGATCCGGTCGATCGCGTAGATCAGCCCGAGCAGGATCGCGAACATCAGGACCCCGAGGAAAATCGCATAAGCATCCATGCATTGGATGTTCGGAGCCGGACCATGCCGGATCCGTGCAGGAGCGGTCGCTCCGTATACAGGTTCTATGCAGGCTGCCGGCCCGCTGGCCGGCAGCTATGCAGCGAAGCGGTAGCCGACACGCGGGTCGGTCTTCACGTACCGCGGCGGACCGTCGTGGGGCTCGATCTTGCGCCGCAGGTTGGCGACGTGACCGCGCAGCACCTGCATGTCGTCGCTGTAGCCGGGACCCCAGACTGCGGTCAGCAGCTCGCGGTAGGTGACCAGGCGCCCGCGATTGGTGGCCAGTACGCGCAGCAGATCGAACTCGGTCGGGGTCAGGTGCACCTCCTGACCGTCTCGGCGCACCACGCGCGCGGCGAGGTCGAGCTCCAACCCCTCGGCGCGGATCACCGCGTCCTCAGGCTCGGTGGTGGCGCGTCGCAGCACCGCCTGGAGCCGGGCGATGAGCTCGCGCGGGCTGAACGGCTTGGTCACGTAGTCGTCGGCGCCGACCGCGAGCGCCCGCACCTTGACGTCCTCCTCGC
>DATASU010000037.1:0-58678 GCA_036269095.1 Solirubrobacteraceae bacterium | reverse complement strand
GATGCAGCAGGCCCTGAATGCGGCGACGGCGTCGCAGATCACGATGAAGCAGCTTCTGGAGGCGGGGGTTCACTTCGGCCACCAGACCAAGCGCTGGAACCCGAAGATGAAGCCGTACATCTTTGGCGCGCGCAACGGCATCTACATCATCGACCTGCAGAAGACGGTCACCATGGCGCGGGCGGCCTTTCGCTTCGTCGCCGACGTGACCGCGCGGGGCGGGTACGTGCTCTTCGTGGGCACCAAGAAGCAGGCGCAGGACGTGATTCAGGAGGAGGCGCGCCGCGGCAACCAGTTCTTCGTCACCAACCGCTGGCTCGGGGGCACGCTGACGAACTTCAAGACCATCAAGCAGGGCATCGATCGCCTCAAGGGCATCGAGAAGATGTCCGAAGATGGGACCTTCGAGCGCCTCCCGAAGAAGGAAGTCGCGGGCCTCGAGCGCGAGCGCAGCAAGCTCGAGAAGAACCTCGGCGGCATCAAAGACATGACGCGCCTGCCCGGCTGTGTGTTCGTGATCGACCCGAAGAAGGAGCAGATCGCGGTGCACGAGGCCTCGCGCCTCGGCATCCCCGTGATCGGCCTGGTCGACACCAACTGCGACCCCGAGGGCATCGATTACGTGATCCCCGGTAACGACGACGCGATCCGCTCCTGCGCGGCGATCACCAAGGCGATCGGCGACGTCGTCTCCGAGGCCCATGGCGCGTTCCGTGCACAGGAGGAGGCCGCACGCCTCGAGCGCGAGCGCAAGGAGGCCGAGGAGCGCGCTCGCCGCGAAGCCGAGGACAAGGCCCGTCGCGAGGCCGAGGAGCAGGCACGCGCCGAGGCTGAGGCCCAGGCACGCGCCGAGGCCGAGGCCAAGGCACGCGCCGAGGCGGAGGCGGCGGCCAACGCCGCCGAGACCGCTGCCGCCACCGAGGCTGCCGCTGCTGCACAGCAGGAGGCCACGCCGTCCGCGCAGGCTGCCGCCACCCAGGAGGCCGTCGAGCAGGCCGCTGCCGCCGGAGCCGCCGAGGAGCCCGCGATCGAGGCTCAGCCCGAGGCCGCCGCCGAGGCCGCCCCCGTTGCCGAAGCCGCTGCGGTCGCCGAAGCCGCTCCCGTCGCCGAGGCTCCCGCGGAGCCGGCCGTTGAAGCGACCCCGGCTGCCGAGGCTCCCGCGGAGCCGGTCGCCGAGGCCACCGAGACCAAGACTGAGGAGAACTAGAACAGATGAGCGCTATCACAGCGTCTGACGTGAAGGCCCTGCGCGACCGCACCGGCGCCGGGATGATGGCCTGCAAGAACGCGCTGGCCGAGGCCGACGGCGACATCGAGCGCGCGGTCGAGCTGCTGCGCGCGCGCGGAGAGGCGCAGGCCGCCAAGCGTGCCGGCAACGAGGCCACCGAGGGCACGATCCAGACCTATGTGCACGGCGCCGGCGCGAAGATGGTCGGCGTGCTCGTCGAGGTCGACTGCGAGACCGATTTCGTCGCAAAGAACGACGCGTTCACCGGTTTCGCCAAGGACATCGCGCTGCACATCGCGGCGAGCCCGGCGACGCTCGCGGTGACCGAGGACGAGGTTCCGTCCGAGGACCGCGAGCGCGAGGTGCGCGTCGCCACCGAGAAGGCGCTAGACCGTCCCGAGAACGTCCGCGACAAGATCGTCGAGGGCTCCGTCAACAAGTGGCTCGACGACGTGGTGCTGCTGCGCCAGAAGCACGTCAACGAGGAGAAGTACGGCGGGCAGACGATCGAGGCGATCCGCGCGAAGCTCGCGTCGGACACCGGCGAGAACGTCGTCATCCGTCGCTTCGCACGCTTCGCCGTCGGCGAATAGGATCCAGCCTCAGACGTGAGCAGTACAGCGAGCACCAACGGCGCACCCGCCTACGGGCGGGTGCTGCTCAAGCTGTCCGGTGAGGCCCTGATGGGTGACCGCGACTACGGCACCGATCCCGATCGCGTGCAGGCGGTCGCGGGGGAGATCGCGTCCGTGCATCAGCGTGGGGTGGAGGTCGCCGCGGTGGTCGGTGGCGGCAACATCTACCGCGGCCTCGCGGCCGCGGCGCGCGGCATGGATCGCGCAACCGGCGACTACATGGGGATGCTGGCGACGGTGCTCAACGCGCTCGCGCTGCAGGACGCGCTCGAGAAGAGCGGTGTGCCGACCCGCGTGCAGTCGGCGATCACGATCTCAGAGGTCGCCGAGCCTTACATCCGCCGGCGCGCGATCCGCCACCTCGAGAAGGGGCGCGTGGTGATCTTCGCCGCCGGCACCGGCAACCCGTTCTTCACGACCGACACGGCGGCGGCGTTGCGCGCCGCCGAGGTGCACGCGGAGATCGTGCTGATGGCCAAGCACGGGATCGAGGGCGTCTACACCGCCGACCCGGCCAAGGACCCCACGGCGACCTTCATTCCCGAGCTCACGCACAAGCAGGCGCTGACCCAGGGGCTCCAGGTGATGGACTCCACCGCCTTCGCGCTCTGCATGGACAACAACCTGCCGATCGTGGTCTTCAACATGGCCGACGGCACCAACATCAACCGGATAGTGTCCGGTGAACGCGTGGGGACACTCGTAAAGACATGAGCGAAGACGATCTCGTTTCGGGCCTTCTCGACGATGCGCGCGAGCGCATGCATAAGTGCGTCGACTCCACGCGCCACGAGTTCAACTCGGTGCGCACCGGTCGCGCCAGCCCGGCGCTGCTCGACCGCATCAACGTCGACTACTACGGTGCCGTGACCCCGCTCAAGCAGCTCGCGACGCTGAGCGCGCCCGAGGCCCGGCTGCTCGCGATCCAGCCCTACGACAAGAGCTCGATCAAGGCGATCGAGAAGGCGATCCTCGAGTCGGACGTCGGCCTGACGCCGTCAAACGACGGTGCCGTGATCCGGCTGATGCTGCCGGAGCTGACCGAGGAGCGTCGCAAGGAGCTGGTCAAGGTCGTGCGCCACATCACCGAAGAGGGCCGCGTCGCGATCCGCAACGTGCGCCGCGACGTGATGCAGGATCTGCGTGAGCTCAAGGAGGGCGGCGACATCGGTGCCGACGACGAGCACCGCGCCGAGGGCGAGCTTCAGAAGGTCACCGACGCGCGCGTGACCGAGCTCGACGACCTGCTGAAGATCAAGGAAGAAGAGATCCTCGAGGTCTGACATGGCCGAGGACGGCGGTGCGCCAGATCCGGGCGCTGACGGCCCGCGCTATGTCGCGATCATCACCGACGGCAATGGCCGCTGGGCCAAGCAGCGTGGCCTGACGTCGATTCGCGGACACGAGGCGGGGGCCGATGTTGTCAAGGCGCGTCTGCGTGACGCGGTCAGCTTCGGCATCAAGGAGCTGACGGTCTACTCGTTCTCGACCGAGAACTGGAGCCGCTCGAAGGCCGAGGTCTCCGGGCTGATGCGCATGTTCGCGCGCCGCATCGACGCCGAGACCCCGGAGCTCAAGGCCGAGGGCGTGAGGATGCGCTTCATCGGGCGTCGCGCGGCGCCGGTCTCGTCGCGGTTGATCGAGAAGATGCAGTGGGCGGAGGCCGAGACGGCGGTGAATGATCGGATCACCCTGTTCGTCGCGTTCAACTACGGTGGACGCGCGGAGATCCTCGATGCCGCGCGCAGCTTCACCGGCGGCGACGAGGAGGCTTTCCGCCGCCATATGTACGCCCCGGACATGCACGACCCCGATCTGATCATCCGCACAAGCGGCGAGCAGCGCGTCTCGAACTTCCTGACGTGGCAGTCGGCCTACTCGGAGTTCGTCTTCCGTGACGAGCTCTGGCCCGACTTCACGCGTGAGGCATTTGCCGGCGCGCTCGGTGAGTTCGCCTCACGACAGCGGCGCTTCGGAGGGCGCTGATGCCGCAGACCCGCCGCGCCCCGGCGCGACCGCCGCAGCGCCGCAGCTCGGACCTGATGGCCCGCGTACTGGTGGCGGTTCCCGCCGCGGTGCTCGCCGTGGTATTCGTGGACATCGGCGGCATCGGCTGGATGCTGCTGATGGCGATCCTCGCGTGTGCCTGCCTCAGCGAGCTCTACCGCATGCTCGCGGAGTGGCGCCCGGTGCCGTTCGTCGGCTTCGTGGTGGCGATCGGCATGTGCTTCGCGGCCCGCTACGGGACGCTTGCCGATGTCGTCGGCGCCGCGCTCGTGTCGCTGCCGTTGGTGTTCATCTCGATTCTGTCGCGCGGGCAGAGCGAGGGCGGTGCCGCGACGATCACGGCGACGCTGCTCGGCGTGCTCTGGATCGCGCTTCCGTTTGCCTGCGCGGTGCTGCTGCGCCAGGTGACCGGGCCCGGGGGAGCTCACATCGGCAAGGGGATCCTGATCGACGTGATGGTCGGAACGTTCCTCGGCGACACCGCCGCCTACCTCGGCGGTCGCATGTTCGGACGCCACCCGTTGGCGCCGATGATCTCGCCGAAGAAGACGATCGAAGGGCTTGGCTGCGGCGCGCTCGCGACGATCGTGTCGATTGTGGTCGCCGGGCTCTATCAGCAGACATGGCTGCCGCACAGCACCGCGCTGCTGCTCGGAATCGCGGTCGCGCTGCTCGCGCCCGCCGGCGACCTGTTCGAGTCGCTGATCAAGCGCGACGTCGGCATCAAGGACGCGGGCGCGATGTTCGGCGCCCACGGCGGGGCGCTCGATCGTCTCGACGCGATCCTGTTCACGGTGGTCGTCGGCTACTACATCGCGATCCACATCTCCTAGGAAAGCCGCGACCGCTGATGGCAACACGACGCGTTGTGATCCTCGGCTCGACCGGCTCGATCGGCACGCAGGCGCTCGATGTCGTCGCGCGCAGCGGTGGCGAGCTCGAGCTGGTCGCACTCAGCGCTGCCAGTGACTGGCAGCTGCTGCTCGAGCAGGCGACCAAGTTCGGCGTCAGGAAGATCGCGCTCGCCGACGCCGATGCCGCTGCGCGCGCCGCTGAGGCGTGGACCGACGGCACCGTGCTGTCGGGCCCCGATGGGCTGGTCGAGCTGGTGACGGGCTCCGACTGCGACATGGTCCTGAACGCGATCGTCGGATCCGCGGGCCTGCTGGCGACCGTCGCCACGCTGGGCGAGGGCATCGATCTCGCGCTCGCCAACAAGGAGTCGCTGGTCGTCGGCGGTGAGCTCGTCAATCAGCTGGCGGAGGCCACCGGCGCGCAGATCCTGCCCGTCGACTCAGAGCACTCGGCGCTGCATCAGCTGATCGCGGGCGAGCGCGCCGGAACCGTCGACCGCCTGCTGATCACGGCCTCGGGCGGACCGTTTCGCGGCCGCACGAGCGCCGAGCTGGCCGACGTGACGATCGAGCAGGCGCTGGCGCACCCGACCTGGTCGATGGGCGGCAAGATCACGATTGACTCGGCCACGCTGATGAACAAGGGACTCGAGGTGATCGAGGCCCACCACCTGTTCGGGACTCCCTACGACCAGATCGACGTGGTCGTACACCCGCAGTCGATCATCCACAGCCTGATCCAGCTGTGCGACGGTGCCACCCTCGCGCACCTCGGCTACCCGGACATGCGCGTGCCGATCGCCTACGCGTTGCACTATCCCGACCGCAGCGAGGTGCCGTTGCCGGCGCTTGACCTGCCCGCACTCGGGGCGCTCACCTTCGAGCAGCCCGACCTCGAGACCTTCACCTGCCTGCGGCTCGCCCGCGCCGCCGGCATCGCCGGAGGGACCGCGCCCTGCACGCTCAACGCCGCCAACGAGGTCGCCGTGCACGCCTTCCTGTCAGGTGAGCTCGCCTTCCTCGGCATCGCCGCGGTGATCGAGCGTACGCTCGAGCAGCTCCCGGCGCGGGCCGTCCACTCGTTCGACTCGTTAATGGACGCCGACCTGGACGCACGTCGTGTTGCGACAGAGATGATTCACCGTTAACTTGATCTTCAGCTAATCCCTCGATGCAAGACTTAAGGCACGGATGTCCTACTTTCTCGCGTTTCTCGGCTTCGCGTTACTGATCCTGCTGCACGAGGGCGGGCACTTCCTCGCGGCCAAGGCTGTCGGGATGCGCGTCGAGCGCTTCTCGCTGTTCTTCGGGCCGATGTTCCTCAAACGCCAGATCGGCGAGACCGAGTACGGGATCGGCGTGCTGCCGCTCGGTGGCTACGTGAAGATCACCGGGATGAGCCCGAACGAGGAGTTTGATTCGCCTGAGATCGCGGCCCGCGCCTACGTCAACCAGCCGCCGTGGAAGCGGATCGTCGTGATCGCCGCCGGTCCGGCGGTCAATCTGGTGATCGCGTTCGCGCTTGTGTGGTTCGTATACGTGGCGGGTCCGACCGTGCTCGTGACCCCGCAGGGCGCGCCGATCGCAACGAACACGGTCGGCAAGCTCACGAAGGGCTCAGCAGCCGCCGGCGTGATCCAGGTCGGCGACAAGATCGTCTCGGTCAATGGCGTCAAGGGTCCGGTGCCGATCCACAACGCGATCTCGAAGGAGCCATGCGCCGGCGGCGTGCGCGTCGATGGCTGCGCGGCGGTAAAGCCCGCGACCGTCGTTCTGCGTCGCGACGGAGTGCTCAAGACGGTCAAGATCGATCCGCGCTGGAGCACGAAGTACAAGGAGATGCTGATCGGGATCACCTGGAACGACGCCACGGTGCCGACCAGCGCGCTCACGGCCGCCAGGCAGAGCGTCTCCGGCCTCTGGCGCGTGACCGAGAAGACCGTCTCGGTGATCGCGAACATCTTCCAAAGCAGCGACCGCCACCAGCTGCACAGCATTGTCGGGGCGGGCGCGATCGCCAGCCAGGAGGTTGCCGCGGGCTGGCAGGACGGCCTTGACACCTTCGCGCTGATCTCGCTCTCACTTGGCCTGATCAACCTCGTGCCACTGCTGCCGCTCGATGGCGGCCACATCTTCTGGGCTGTGGCGGAGAAGCTCCGCGGCCGCCGGATTTCGCTCAAGGTGATGGAGCGGGCGAGTTTCGTCGGGATCGCGATGATCCTGCTGTTGATGGTGGTCGGGCTGAGCAACGACATCTCAAGCCTCGCTGGATCCGGCATCCACGTTCAGTGATCTGCCGCTAGCCGCGAGCGGCCGGCCTCGATCGAGCGCGCCAGCACCTGGATCGGGTGATGCACCGCCAGCGGCTGCCCGAGCTCACGCAGCTCCCGCTGCAGCTGCGCGATGCACCAGTGGTCGCCGCTCACCAGCAGTTCGGCCCCGAGGCTGATCACCGCCTCGGCCTGGCGCCGTCCGAGTGCCGCCGACGCTTCGGGCTCGGTCAGGCGGTAGATCGCGGGCGCGCCGCAGCAGGCTCCGGCCGCGACCGGCAGGTCGAGCAGCTCGGTTCCGGGAATGCGGCCGAGCAGTTCGCGAGCTGCCTGCCCGGCACGCTGGCCGTGGACGAGCTGACAGGCGTCGTGAAGCGCAACCCGCAGCGCCAGCGGCCCCAGCGTCGAGCGCAGCGGCGCCCTGACCAGCAGCTCGTGCACATCGAGCACGAGCGCGCTGAAGGCGCGCGCGTCCGGTGTGCCCAACAGGCGCCCGTAGTCCTTGAGCGTCGCGCCGCAGCCACCGGCGCTCGAGATGATGTGGTCGACGCCGCCGACGGCCGCAAATGCGTTGATCGTCTGCTGTGCGCGTCTGAGCCCGTGATCGCGTTCACCGCTGTGCAGCTCGAGCGCGCCGCAGCAGTCGGGCAGCCGCGGCGCGATCACCTCATAGCCCTCGGCCGCCAGCACCGTGAGCGTCGCCTCGTGGATATCGCGGTGCTGTGCTCGTTGCGTGCACCCGAGCAGCAACCCGACCCGTCCGCGTGGCTCACCGGTGGCGGGGGTGTGGTGCGGAAGCTCGGCGCGCCCGACGCGGCTCGCGCGCCCCGACCGCGGGATCACCGTCAGCGCTGCGCTCCGCCGCAGGCGCGCGGCGATGGGCCGTGGCACCTCGCGCTCGATCGCCTGGCGCGCGGAGGCGAGCAGGTCGGGGTACGGCACCTCCTCGGGGCAGACGCTCATGCAGGCCATGCAGCCGAGGCAGCGGTCGATGTGCACGGCCATCTCCGCGGTTGCGGCGGCTCCGGGAGCGAGCGCATCCTCGATCAGCGCGATCCGCCCGCGTGGCGAATCGGGCTCGGCGCCCCAAAGCGTGTAGGTCGGGCAGCTCTCGAGACAGAGGCCGCAGCGGGTACAGGTCATCTGCGCACTAGATGCTGCCCACGAACACGCCCGGGTTGCAAATCCCGGCCGGATCGAACTCGCCCTTCAGCTCGCGCATCAGCTCGAGCGCGGGCCCCTCTGCGACGTTCCACGGCTGCACGGTGCCGCGCGCGCTGCCGGGCAGGTCGAGCGCCAGCGCGCCGGCCTGATCGGGAAGTGCGCCGCGCACGGTCGCGATCTCGGCCACGTCGAGCGTCAGGTAGGCGATCCCCAGCACCGCCCGCCCGACGACCGTGGCCCCGCCTGCGTCGGCCGCGTAGAGCACGCTGTCGAGCTGCTGGGGGTCGTGATCCAGGCGCAGCAGGCCGCGGTCGGCCGACCGCTGGCCCGCCCGCTGGCGGGCCCACAGCCCCGCATCGTCGCTGCGCACCGCCGCGTCATCGAGCCCGCCGCGGCGCATCGTCAGCGCGACGGCCGCGGCCCGTGCCTCGGCCTCGTCGCCGGCGACCTGGGCCAGCAGTCCGCCGCGGCCCGCCCGCCAGGCGAAGTCGAGCGCCTCGAGCTCGGGGTGTGCGTCCGCGACGAGCTGCGCGGCGGAAGTGAGTTGCTCGGCGCTGCGCGCTGTCGCGAGCGCGCTCGCGGTTCTGCCTGGCAGCGGCCGCAGCTTGACGTCGACGGCGAGGATCGCACCGAGCGTTCCAAACGAGCCGGCGAAGAGGCGGGTGAGGTCGAGCCCGTTCTGTACGTGATCGGTGCGCGGGCCGGTACGCACGATGCTGCCGTCGCTGAGCGCGACCGTGATCCCGATGAGCTGATTGCGCAGCGGCCCGTGCCGGTGGCTGAGCGGACCCGAGTCGGCGGTCGCGACGACGCCGCCGACGGTGGCGGCGGGCATCCGTCCGAGTCCGAGCTGCGGGTCGGCGGCGAGCATCAGGCCGCTGCGCGCGAAGATCGTCTGCGCGCGCACGAGTGGAGTGCCGGCATTGATCGTCGCCGCGCCGCCGTCCTCATGGATCGTCACGCGGCTCAGGTGCGCCATCTGCAGCCGCAGCGCGTTTGCCGGGGCAAAGCCGCCCCACCCGAGTTTCGTGCCGCCACCGACGATCCGCACCGGCCGGCCCGCCGAGGCGGCCTCGGCGAGCGCGGCGGCGGCGTCGCTGAAGCTGTGCGGCACGATCGTGTCGGTCACGGCTGCGGTACCGCTCTGAGCGTGACAGCGACTGCGATCCCCGCCCTGCCCCGAGAGCCCGGGAAGGCGCCGGCCACGTCGTAGCCGGTGAAGTGGCGGCCGAGCTCGATCAGCGTGCCGTCGGCCCGCACCAGATCGATTGCGACGACGTTGCCGACGCCGCCGGTCTCGGCGATGTGGCCGCCGACGGTACCGACACCGTCACCACCCTCGACCCAGCGTCGGCCCGGAATCCGCGGCAGCCCGGCGAGCGGCGCGCCCGCCTCGACGGTCAGCTCGGAGCCGCTGACCGCGAAGATCCGCCGCATCCGCGTGAGCACGATCAGCACAGCATCGGGATCCGGAAGCGCGCCGCCGCTGCGGCTGGTCCCCGCTCCGCGCACGACATACGGCGTCCGCGCGGCCGCGCAGGCGGACACGACGCTCGCGACCTCGGGCGCGCTGCCGGGGAGAATCACCGCGAGCGGCAGCGGTCCGTCGCGCCGCGCCCCGTCGGAGCGGTAGGCGGCGAGCACGACCGGGTGGGTGAGGACATGCGCCTCACCGCAGATCAACCGCGCGCGTGCGATCAGCTCAGCTCCCGCCTCCATCGCGGAAGTTTCGCTGATCAGGCCGACCCCAGCGAGCGTTCGGCGCAGCAACGGGCGGCACCGCACACCACTGCGCGCCACCGCGCACCACCGCGCGCCACCGGGCAGCACCGCGCAGCAACGGGCAGAGCCCGACGGCGCCGCGTGGGTATGCCCCGTCGTTTTTGCGGGTTCTGATTCGATATCGCCGCGATATCGGCTGCGATATCGAATCAGAACCCGTGTTTTTGGAGATGCGACCCCCGCCGGCCAGCAGGAAACCCGTCCGGCGAGGACGAGGCCCCGGCTTCGCGAGCACGAGATCCCGGCTCCGCGAGCACGAACCGCCGTGCGGCGAGCGCGACCACCCGCGCGGTAACAGGACAGCGGCTCGGTGCCGGACTCGAACATCTAGACTGACCTGCGATGTCCTCAAAGAATCAGATCCACGTCGGCGACGTGCCGATCGGCGGCGGTGCGCCGGTCGCCGTGCAGACCATGACGAAGACCGAGACCGCCGACATCGAGGCGACGCTCGCACAGATCAAGCGCGTGGCCGAGGCCGGCGCCGACCTCGTGCGCTGTGCCGTGCCGCGCGAGAAGGACGCCGAGGCGTTGAAGACGCTCGTGCGCGAGTCGCCGATCCCGATCATCGCGGACATCCACTTCAACTACACGCTGGCGCTCAAGGCGTTCGACGCGGGCGCCCACTGCATCCGCATCAATCCGGGCAACATCGGCGGCCCCGACAAGGTTGCCGAGGTGGTTGCCAAGGCCAAGGAGCTCGACAAGCCGATGCGGATCGGCGTCAACTCCGGATCGCTGCCGGCCCACCTGCGCGAGCTCGAGTACTCGAACCCGGTGGAGGCGCTGGTCACCGCCGCGGTTGAGTTCGTCGAGCTGATGGAGCGCCTCGACTACACCAACTTCAAGGTCTCGATGAAGTCGACGAGTGTGCCCAACACGATCGCCTCGAACCGGCTGCTCGCCGAGCGCGTCCCGTACCCGCTGCACCTGGGTATCACCGAGGCCGGAACCAAGTGGTCAGGCTCGCTGAAATCGGCCGTCGGCCTTGGTGCGCTGCTCGCCGATGACATCGGTGACACGATCCGGATCTCGCTCTCGACCTTCCAGGCCGAGGAGGAGGTCAAGGTCGCCTGGGAGATCCTCAAGGCACTGCGCCTGCGGCGCAGGGGGCCCGAGCTGATCGCCTGCCCGACCTGCGGCCGCCTGCAGTTCGACATGGACACCGTGGTGGCGGAGGTCGAGAAGCGGCTCGAGGCCTACGAGGACCCGATCGTGGTTTCGGTGCTGGGCTGCGCCGTGAACGGCATCGGTGAGGCTCGCCATGCCGACTTCGGCATCACCGGCGCCAAGGACGCCGGGGCGATCTACGCGAAGGGCGAGATGATCCGCAAGGTCGAGACCGGCAACCTGGTCGACGAGCTGTTCATCGAGATCGACAAGTACTACGCGGCCGGCAAGCGCGTCGTCGTCGACGAGTCGAGTGCCGCCGAGGCGCGACAGTGGCTCGCCGAGAACGAGGACGAGACCGCGATGACGCCCGAGCGCCTGGCGGCGATGGAGGCGGCCGAGGCCGAGCGCGAAGCGGCAGTGGAGCAGCAGGCCGCCGAGCAGAAGGCGACGGTCCAGCTCGATGAGGCTGTGTCGCCCGTGGCCGGCCGCCGCTTCACCCGCGCCTGAATTCGCCGCGTTCGCTGCATCAGGGCTGCGGACGGCTGCCGGCTGCTGCCGATCTTGTGCATAGTCCGGTAAGTCAAGCGACTTAGTGTAGATTGGTACTGTCAACCAACGACAGGAGCCAGTCATGAGCCTCAGCGCAACCGTGGACAGCCTGCCCGAGACAGGTGTCTGGAAGATCGACTCGCTGCACTCGACCGTGAACTTCACGGTGCGCCACCACGCGGTGGCGACGTTCCGCAGCGGTTTCAACAACATCAGCGGCAGCTACGACGCCTCCGAGCGCATCCTCGTTGGGCAGGTCGCGGTGGCCGACATCAGCTTGACGGGCCTCGACCGGCTGAAGGGACACATCCTCACCCCGGACTTCTTCAACGCCGAGGAGTTCCCGACCTTCAGCTTCCGGTCGACGGACATCCGCGAGCATGGTGCCGAGCTGGTGGTGGCGGCCGCACTGACGCTGCGCGGCGTCACCAGGGAGATCACCGCCGTAGGCTCAGCCAGGGGGCCGCAGACCACCCGTCACGGCGACGGGCACGTGAGCGAGCGTCTCGGGATCGACCTGGTCACGACGATCGATCGGCGTGAGTGGGGCATCAACTTCAACAACGAGGTTGCGGAGGGCATCGCCAACCTCGGGTGGGACGTCACCGTCGAGGCGGCGCTCGAGCTGTTCGCCGACGCCGGAGTCTGAGCGCGCCTGTGGTGTGGCCGCTGGCCAGCGGGCCGGCGGCCCCCACGACCGTCTCACAGTCGCGTGTCGAGCAGGAAGCCGCGTAGCGCGGCGACCAGCTCGCCGGCTGCCGCGCCGGGCACGTCGTGCCCCGAGTCGACCGCGGTGACCCGCACAGCCTTGAAATCGGCACGCAGGCGCGCCAGCGCGGCGTCGTCGTAGGCGGCGGAGCGGGTGGCCCGGACGACCAGTGCCGGCAACCCGGCACCCACCAGTCCGGACAGCGCATCCCAGAGGTCCAGGGGCGCGAGGGCCGTGCTCCAGTCCGGCCGATTCGTGGGGCGCTCGCTCTGAAAGGCAGGATCGCGTCTGAGGTTGACCCAGCCGCCGTCGCGCGCGGCGAAGATCGCCTCCGCCCGCGTGCGCCCAGCAGCGGTCAAGAGCTCGCCGGGGTCGCGGCTCGTGGCGGCGTGCGCCTGCTCGAGCGACTCATACACCGCGCCCCAGGAGCCGACGCGCAGTGGCGCCAGCCGGGCGCGGCCCGGAACCTGGCCCGGGGAGAAGTCGACCAGCACGAGCCCAGCCACACGCTGCGGCTGCTCATGAGCGAAGCGCAGCCCGAAGGAGCCGCCGCGCGAGTGGCCGACGAGCAGCGCCTGCTGCCAGCCGAGGTGGTCGAGCAGCACCTCGATGTCAGTGAGCTGCGCGTCGAGCGAGTAGTTCTGGCTGGGGCTCCAGCTCGAGCGGCCATAGCCACGGGCGTCATACGCGCAGACCTGACGGTCCCGGGCGAGCTCGGCTGCCACCTGCACCCAGTCGCTCGAGTCGTAGTAGTTGGCGCCGTGCAGGATCAGCAGCGGCGTGGCGCCGGGCTCACCGAAGAGGCGGAAGAAGAGCTCGACGTCGCCGGAACGCACGCTCTCGAGCCAGGGTGAAGAGGCGACCGTCATCTGGGACTCCAATCGGAAACGTGGTCATGTCTGAGACGCGGCGCCACGCCTTCCCAGCGTGGGGCCGCGCCGGATCTCAACGCCCGATCGGCGCCTGCCAGGCGGGGATCGAGAAGTTCTTGGCCTCGCTCTGGCCGACGAGAAACGCCAGCGTGCCGCGCAGATGCGCGAGTCCCGAGGCTGTGAAGGGCAGCAGCGGATCGTCACTCAGCGGGTAGTACTGCTTGACGACCGCCACTGTCGTCTCCTCGGCCTTGGCCTCGAAGGCGTAGTAGGCGCGCTGATGGGCCGTGGCGTACTGGATCGCCTCGTCGCGGACAGCGTTCCAGGCGGCGGGGAGCCCCGGATCCTGGGCGAGCGCGGACTTTGTGATCTCGGTGACACCGGTTCCGGTCCACGCCGGCGTCTGCTCGCTGTTGAAGAGCGTGTTGTACTTGGTCGTGATCAGCGTGAGCTGCGCCGAGGGCAGCACCAGGTCAGGGATCTGACCGCTGTTGAACGCCGGGATCTCCGTGTTCAGCAGACCAGGCACGAGGTTGACCTTGCTCAGCAGGCCCTTCGACTTCAGCACCGCCTGCACCCAGCGGTCCATGTAGGACTGGGGCTGGCGGTAGATCCCCTGATTCTCGAGCTGTGACGCCTTGGTGATGCTCGTCTGCGTGATCAGCACGGCCTGCAGCCCGACCTGGTCCTGGTTGATGATGCGGGTGTTGTCACTGGAGCCACTGACGGGCGATTCGCCGACCAGCGCCGGCGTGTCCCCGACCTCGCCGAGCTGCAGGCTGCCACCGACGAGCGCGGCGGTCAGCAGCGGGCCGTTCGCAAACGGGGCCGTGCCCTTGATCGTGACCTTGTAGGGCTTCAGCCATTTCTGCAGCAGGCCCTTGGAGTACGCAAAGCCCTCCGGACCGGTGTAGATGTTCTGGGTGCCGATGTAGCCCAGCGTGAGCGACATCGGCTTGTTCTTGGCCTTTGCCTGCTTACTGGACTTACCGCTTGCGACCGCGGCGCCGCCGCCGAGCACAATTGCAAGCGCTACGGTCGCGGCTACGGGGACGGCGAGGATCGCCCCGCGCGCGGCGCGAGTTCGAAATGACAGCTTCATCTGTTGTTTCTCCTAGGTGTTGTTGAGTGCCTCGGGCGCGTACACGCCCAACTCCTCGAGCAGGCGCGTGCGCAGCACGAGCGCCTCTGCTCCTTCTCGCTCGTCACCGGTTGTGCGGTGATCGAGCGAAATATGGCCGTCCCTGACCACGAGGATCCGGTCGGCCAGCGAGACCGCCTCGTCCACGTCGTGGGTCACCAGCAGCGTTGCCGGCCGATGTCGCGCGCACAGCTGCCGGAGGAGCTCGTGCATCCGCAGCCGGGTCAGCGCGTCGAGCGCGCCGAATGGCTCGTCGAGCAGCAGCAGGCGCGGCTCGCGGATGAACGCCCGGGCGAGCGCCACGCGTTGAGCCTCGCCCCCTGAGAGCGTCCCCGGCCAGGCATCGGCGCGCGCCGCGATCCCAACCTCCTCCAGCGCACGCAGCGCGTCGCGCTTCTGTGCCCCTCGCGGCAGCCCGACCAGGACGTTGCGCCAGACGCGCTTCCACGGCAGCAGGCGGTGGTCCTGGAACGCGACCGCACGCTCGCGTGGGACGCTCACGTGCCCGTCAGCACCGGCGTCCTGGCCGGACAGCGCCCGCAGCAGCGTGCTCTTGCCGGAGCCGCTGGCGCCGAGCAGTGCCACGAGCTCGCCCTGGTGCAGATCGACGTCGACGCCCGCGAGCACCGTGCGGCCGGCAAAGGCCCGCCCGTAGCCGCGAACGCGCACCACCACCTCGCCCCTGGAGCGCGCTGCCCGGGCGGTGCGCGGGGCTGCCTCGACTAGCGGTTCACGTAGCTCGATCGCCATGCCAGAGCCCACCTTTCAACGGTTCGTACGATCAGGTCACTGAGCACCCCGAGCAGGGAGTAGACGAGCAGCACCGCGAAGATCACATCGGTCTGCTCGAGGCTCGAGGCGTTGCTGATGAGGTAGCCGAGGCCGGAGCTGGCGTTGATCTCCTCGGCCGCGACCAGCACCAACCACGAGACACCCAATGCCATCCGCAGCCCGGTCAGGAACTGAGGCATGGCACCGGGCAGGATCACCTGCCGGATCTGGCCGAGCCGTCCGAGCCCGAGCACGCGCCCTGCCTCCAGCAGCTTCGGGTCGACGCCCTTGATGCCCGCAAACAGGTTGATGTAGATCGGGAAGGTGACGGCCCAGCCGATCAGTACGACCTTGGCCTCCTCGCCGGTCCCGAACCAGACAACGAGGATCGGGAGCAGTGCCAGCACCGGCATCGTCCTGAACATGTGAACGACCGGGTCGATCAGCCGCTCGCCCAGCGTGGTCAGGCCTGAAGCCAGAGCCAGCAACGATCCGGCGACGACCCCGAGCAGCACACCCAGCACGACCCGCCGTGCAGAGATCACCAGCGCCGTCCCGAGTTGCCCGTTGGCGATCAGTTCGCGCAGCGCCTTGATCACCGCGGATGGCGCCGGGAGCTGCGTCGCCGGGGCGTGACCGACGGTGACCGCCAGCTGCCAAGCGAGCAACAACAGCAGCGGGCCGCCGAGCAGCGTCCAGCGTGACTGCAGGGCGCGGGTTCGGATTGCGGAACCCCGCCGCGACGGCGTTGCCGATGAGCCGGGGTTTTCGCCTTCGTAGAGCGGAGCCTGTCCGTGGCCGACAACCAGCTCGAAATCGCCCTGCGCGCCGAGACCGGCGAGAGCCTCGCCTGTTAAGGCGGTCATTCGGGACCTCCCATGATCGCCCCACCAATCGGTAGGGGTTCTCTGTTCATCAGGTGCTGAGTGCTGCGTCGTGCGCCGGCCAACGGCTGCTGCTCGCTCCATCCGAGCTCGCGGCGATAGCTGCCGAGCAGTCCGCGCTCGATCAGCCAGGCCTCGTCGCGATAGGGCGAGTCCTGTGCGACGGGCCCCGTCTCCGGTGAGACGAACAGCGCGTCGGTCGGGCACCACGCCTCGCACATGAAGCATGTCTGGCAATCCGCCTGCCGCTTGATCACCGGCAGGCGATCCGTTCCGTGCTCGAAGACGTTGGTCGGGCACACACGGATGCAGACGTCGCACTTGATGCAGCGGTCTTCAGAGACGAGTTCGATCATGCCGCCAGCTCCAGTGCGCTGTGGGGACGCTCGGGGTCGAGCGCGGTCCACACGCGGTCGAGCCCGCCGACGAGCTGCCGGTGCTGCTGCGCCGGATCCAGTTCGGGGTGGTCGATGCGCTTGTGCATGCCGCGCGTCTCGGTGCGCAGGCGTCCGACCGCGTACATCCAGCGCGCATGCGTGAGCATCGCCACCGATTCCCGCGCGCGCAGCGTCGCGACCGTCGGCTGCCGCTCGTGTTCGGGCTGCAGCCCGGACCGGGCACGCCTCCACAGGTCATCGAGGCGCCCGAGCGACTCCGACAGACCCAGTTCGCTGCGGAACAGATTCCGATCGCACGGGATCACCTCCTGCTGAACCGCGCGGGTGATCACTTCCGCAGACAGCGAGCGCTCGATCGGCCCACAGGCACGGATGCCCGCGCCTCCGGCGGGTTGGAGCGGTTCGCGACGGCCCGGGCCGTGCTCGCTCAGGCGCCTCGATTTCGCGAACTCCGCTGCGCCGCCGCCGGCCCACGAGCCGGAGGAGATCGCCCAGGCGGCGTTGTGACTGCCGCCGCCGGTGAAGCCCCCGCAGATCAGCTCACGCGTGGCGGCATCGCCGGCAGCGTAAAGCCCCGGAACGGTCGTCTCGCAGTTGTGACTGGTGATGCGCAGGCCGCCGGTGCCGCGAACGGTGCCTTCGAGGCGCATCGTCACCGCGAACTTTTCGGTGAAGGGGTCGATCCGGGCGCGATCGAACGGCAGGAAGAAGTTGGGCTGGGAGCTGCGCAGGTCCGTGCGTATGTCAGCGGGCGCGCGGTCGAGACGCGCGTAGACCGGCCGGCTCAGCAGCTCACGCGCGATGATCGAGCGCCCGCGCTGTGCGCCGGCGCCCTCGAGCACGCCGTCGTCGGTGTAGAAGGTCGCATAGCGGTAGAAGGCGGTCTTGGTCACCGAGCTGAAGGCGGGGGAGATCGCGTAGGCGTTGGAGAACTCCATCCCCGAGAGCTCGGCGCCGAGCTCGGCGGCCATCAGGTGGCCATCGCCGGTGAGCACGTTGCAGCCGAGTCCACCGCTCTGGAACGCGCATCCGCCGGTGGCGATCACGACCGCTCCCGCTCTGACAGTCCAGGCGTCACCGCGCTGGCGCCGGATGCCGCTGGCACCGCAGACAGCGCCGGAGCCGTCGCGCAGCAGCTCGAGCGCCGGGCTGTGGTCGAGGATCCGGACTCGTGCCCGTGCCACCTGCTTGCGCATCCTGCGCATGTACTCGGGGCCGTCGAGGGACTTGCGCACCTGCTGTCCGTCGTCGTTGGTAGGAAACGGATAGCCCCAGTCGGCCAGCTGTCCCACACGCTCGTGGGTCTTGTCCAGCACGCGATGCATCCAGCGCCTGTCGACCAACCAACCACTCAACTGCTCGCGGCTCTGAATCGCCCGTTCGCGTGCCTCGGCCTCAGGCTCCACGTACCAGACGCCCACACCCGCCGACGCCGTCGCGCCGGTCGTGCCGCAGTAGCCCTTGTCGGCGAGTACCACCGACGCGCCCGCCTCGGCCGCGGCCACGGCCGCCCAGCAACCGGCGGGGCCGCCACCGATGACGAGCACATCCGTGCCGACGGACACGCCCTCGCTGTCGTGGATCAGCTCGGGTCTGGTCCTGCTGTTACCAAGTGTCTGCGTGGGCATTGTGCACTTAATTGATCGAGTAACCAGAGATTAACGGTAGCCAGCCTGCCGGCGATGTCAAGCAAGCGCTTCTAGGCCGCCAGCGGGGCCAGTTCAGCTTCGTAGGGGGTGACCGGATCGGCGATCGGGACAACGTCCACCGCGATCTCGTCGACGCCGGTCAGGAGGATGCGCCGGCGCAGGCCGGGGGCGGACTCGGGGTAGTCGCGACGCTGGTGCATGCCGCGACTCTCGGTTCGCGTCGCCGCGCCGGTGTATGCCCATCTGGCGCTGGCGATCATCGACGCGGTCTCACGGGACCACACCTGCTCGCGCGTGCCTCCGCCTCGCAGGCCGTCAGCGGCGATCGCCCAGAGATCGTCGAGCACGTCCAGCGACAGCGCGAGCTGAGGGCCGCTGCGGAAGCCGTTCTTGGCGGGCGGCAGGATCTCTTCCTGAGTTGCCAGCGACAGATCGCGCCAGCGATCCCCGGGCAGCGAGCGGCCGGAGGGTCGCAGGCCCACGCGGCCCGCCGGACGCACGTCGCTCGAGTCGATCGTCGCGCGGGCGCGCAGATCTCTGGCGTGCGCCGCCGCCGCGCGGCCCGACCAGGTTCCCGAGCCGATCGTGAAGGCGGCGTTGGGTGCACCTGCTCCGCTCGCGGCGCCGACGATCGCCTCACGCGAGACCGCGTCGCCCGCGGCCCAGAGTCCCGGGATGCCGGTCCAGCAGGTGCCGTCGACGACCCGCAGACCGCCGGTCCCGCGCGTCGTGCCCTCGAGGATGTATTCGACCTCGAAGCGCTGCGTGAATGGATCGATCCCGTGACGGTCGAAGGCGACGAAGAAATTCGGCATCTGGGCGCGCATCAGCGGCCGCGCGTCGGCGGGCGCGAGGTCGAAGATCGCGTAGACGGGGCCGTGGAGCGCAGCCTCGAGCAGCCAGGTGCGGGCGCCGCCAACGCCGCTGGTGGTGGTGAAGCCCGATGCGAGCACGTTGCCGTCGACGTCGCTGAAGGTCGCGGCTCCGTAGAAGCCGTTCTTGTCCATCGAGCCGCCCAGCGGGACGATGCCGTAGTAGCTGGAGAACTCCATGCCGGAGAGCGTCGCGCCGACCTCGGCGGCCATCAGGTAGCCGTCGCCGGTATCGACGTTCGAGCCAAGCGCACCGCTGCGCCAGCAGCACCCGCCCGTGGCAAGGATCACGGCTCCGGCCCGCGCCCGCCAGGGACGGTCCTTCTGGCGCTGGACGCCGGCCGCGCCACGCACCGACCCGTCGCTCCCGACGAGTAGTTCGAGTGCGGGTGAGTGGTCGAGGATGCGGACGCCGCTGTGTGACACACGCCGGCGCATCTCACGCATGTAGATCGGGCCCTGGCACAGCATTGCGCCCTCGCGCGCCGGGCTGCGCACGCCGAGGAAAGAGCCGCCCGGATAGCCGTTGGCGCCGCCGACCTCGGGCCAGCGTCGCCAGGTCTCCTCGAGCACGCGCTCCATCCAGGAGCGCTCGCTGAGATTGCCGCCACTCGCGTCACGGTCGGCGATCGCCTCGTCACGCTTGTGCGGCGGCACCCACCAGTGCCCGGCGGTCGCCGCCGCGGCGACCCCACTGGACCCGCAGAAGCCCTTGTCGGTGAGCAGCACCCGCGCGCCGGATGCGCGTGCGGTCAGGGCCGCCCAAACCGCCGCGGGGCCGCCACCGATGACCAGTACGTCGGTCTCGAGCTCGAGAGCTTCCCGCGTCTGTGCTGCAGTCATGGCGCGTCCTTTCGGTTCGTGGTTGGCCCGGGCCCGGGCCCGGGCTCGGGGCCGGGGCCGGGCTCGGTTGCGTCGAGCAGTCGCGGGCCGATCAGCGACAGCTCGAGCAGCGCATCGCCGGTGCGCGGCGGAGTCAGCTCGCCGCCCCAGCCCAGTCGGGCCCGATAGCTTCCGAAGTAGCCTTCGCGCAGCAGGCGCTGCTCGTCGAGGTGCGGCGAGCCGGCCTCGGCCGGATGGCGGGTGGGGGCGACATACATCGCGTCCTCGGGGCAGTGGACCTCGCACATGAAGCAGGTCTGGCACACCTGCTGGCGGGCGATCCGTGGTGGCCCGCTCTGGGTCCTGTCAAAGACATCCGTCGGGCAGACTCGGACGCAGAGGTTGCAGTTGGTGCAGCGCTCGGTGCTGATGAGTTCGATCACCACCACAAGACTACACTAAGTCGACCAACTTTGTGCAGTATGGCGTGGGTGCAGTATGGCGTGGACGCGACGAACAACCCGCGTGATGCGCGTTCGTGTCAAGCTTCGGCGCGCGTGAGGACCAACCGCTCGATCCCGCCCGTCACGGTCGTCCCGATGCTCGCCTATCCGGACGTGCGCGCGGCCGTCGAGTGGCTCAGCGACGTGTTCGGCTTCGTCGAACGCACACGCATAGGCGAGGACCACCGCTCACAGATGAGCATTGGCAGCGACGGTGCGGTGATCGTCGGCGACGTCCATGGTGCACGGATCGCGCCGACTCCGGGCGCCACGACCCAGATCACGCGCGTGCGCGTCGCGGATGCGAACCAGTTCTTCGCCCGCGTGCGCGACCGGATCAAGGGCCGCGGCGGTGAGATCCTCGCGGCTCCGACCGACCGCGAGTACGGCGAGCGCGACTTCCTGGTCGAGGACCTCGCCGGTCACCGGTGGGAGTTCTGCGAGTCGCTGCGCGACGTTGCGCCGGAGGAGTACGGATGCGAGACCGTCTCGCCCTGGCCTCGGGGAGAGAGGCCCCAGCAGCGCTGGGGCCTCTGAAACCGAAACTGAACTACTGGGCGGCCGCGAACCGCCCTGAGACGACGTCCCAGTTGATCACGTTCCAGATCGCGGCCAGATACTCCGGGCGGCGGTTCTGGTACTTGAGGTAGTAGGCGTGCTCCCAGACATCAACGCCGAGCAGCGGCGTCTTGCCGTCGATCAGCGGAGTGTCCTGGTTCGGGGTCGAGATCAGCTCGACGGCGCCGCCGCCGCCCACCAGCCACCACCAGCCGGAACCGAAGCGGCCCACGCCCGCCGCGTTCGCCTTCTCCTGAAAGTCCGAGAACGAGCCGAAC
Organism: Solirubrobacteraceae bacterium; assembly: GCA_036269095.1. Taxonomy (GTDB): domain Bacteria; phylum Actinomycetota; class Thermoleophilia; order Solirubrobacterales; family Solirubrobacteraceae; genus Palsa-465. The sequence goes on along the minus strand of DATASU010000037.1, from coordinate 37,619 downwards.
GCGGAGTTGATCGCGTCGCCGAGCGCGCCGCTGGGCGCACCGCCGCCGTTCGGGCTCAGCGATTCCCAGAACAGCGTGTGGTTGAAGTGACCGCCGATGTTGTTGCGGATCGCGGGAACGTCGAGGGCGGCCTGCGAGCTGAGGATCTCTTCCGCGGTCTTGTCGGCCCACTCGGTGCCTTCAATCGCCTTGTTGCCGTTCGTGACGTAGGCGGCGTGATGCTTGTCGTGATGGATCTCCATCGTCTGAGCATCGATGTGGGGCTCGAGCGCGTCGAAGGCGTAGGGGAGATCAGGTACTGAAAAGGCCATGCTCACTCCTGTCTTCGTTGTCTCTATGAGCAGAGCTGGGTGTTCTCTGTCTGTACAGCGGTTCTATCAGAGCATCTATCCGATCCGCGCTCGTGCCGAGCGCCGCCGGAACGCCATGTTGCCTGTGCCACGGGTACGCTTGGCCCGATGCCCCGCCTTTCCGAGTACCTGCTGCCGACCGAGCGCGAACCGCCCGCCGATGCCGAGGCGCTGAGCCACAAGCTGCTGGTGCGCGCGGGCCTGATCCGCCAGGTCGGCGCCGGACTGTGGACGTGGATGCCCGCCGGTTGGCGGGCACACCAGCGCGTGGTGCAGATCGTCCGCGAGGAGATGGACGCGATCGGCGGCATGGAGATGCTGATGCCGATACTGCAGCCCGCCGAGCTGTGGAAGCGCACCGGCCGCTACGAGGGCTTTGGCGACGAGCTGTTCAAGCTCCAGGACCGCAAGCAGGCCGACATGGTGCTCGGCCCGACCAGCGAGGAGGTCGTCACGACCCATGCCTCGACGCTGATCCGCTCCTACCGCGACCTGCCCAAGATCCTCTACCACTTCCAGACCAAGGAACGCGACGAGCCGCGCCCGCGTGCCGCGGTACTGCGCTCACGCGAGTTCGTGATGAAGGACTCCTACAGCTTCGATCGTGACCGTGAGGGCCTCGACGCCTCCTACGAGAAGCACGCTCGCGCCTACGACCGCATCTTCGACCGCTGCGGGCTCGAGTGGTACAGCGTCGAGGCCGACGTCGGCGCGATGGGCGGCTTCGGGGCGCACGAATACATGGCGCCGTGCCCCGCGGGTGAGAACGACGTGGTGCTCGCTCCCGGCTACGCCGCCAACCTCGAGGTCGCCTCGGCGGTGGCGCAGCCGGTCGAGCGGCCGTCCGCAGGCGCCGCTCCCGAGGAGGTTGCGACGCCCGGCATGAGCACGATCGCTCAGGTGGCCGAGGCCCTGGAGCTGCCCGAGGGCGCGCTGCTGAAGGCCTACCCGGTCGTGCTCGCCGACGGCGCGTTCGTGCTCGTGATGCTGCGCGGAGACCACAAGGTCAACGACATCAAGCTGGCGCTCACGCTGAAGTCGCAGTTCCGTCAGGCCAACGCCGCCGAGATCGAGGCGCAGCTCGGTCCGCCCGGCTCGATCGGCCCCGTGGGCGTGGCGGTGCGGATCGTCCTCGACGACGCCGTGGTCGCCGATGGCGGCGGCTACGTGACCGGCGCGAACCGCCCCGATCTGCATCTGCGCGGGGTCGTTCCCGGCCGTGACTTCGCGTTCGAGCGCGGCGACGTCCGCAACGTCGTCGCCGGCGACACGATCGGCGGACAGCCGGTGCGCATCGAACCCGCGATCGAGGTCGGCAACATCTTCAAGCTCGGCACCCGTTACAGCGACGTGCTCGGGGCGACCTATCTCGACCAGGCCGGCGCCAGCCAGACGATCTGGATGGGCTGCTACGGGATCGGGCCGGCCCGTATCGCCGCGGCGGCGATCGAGCAGTTCGCGGATGACAGCGGCATCTCATGGCCGCGGGCGATCTCGCCGTTCGACATCCACCTCGTGACACTTGGCAAGGAGGGCAGCGAGGAGCGCGCGCTGGCTGACAGCCTCTACGAACAGCTGCAGGCCGCGGGGCTCGACACGCTCTACGACGAGCGCGATGCCGGCCCCGGCGAGAAGTTCGCCGACGCGGAGCTGCTGGGCTGCCCCGTGCGCGTGACGATCGGGCGCCGGACGCTGCAGAACGGCGAGATCGAGGTGCAGGTGCGGCGCGGACAGGACTCGCGCACCCTCCCGCTGGAGGGCGCGGCATCGGCGATCGCTGACCTGTGGCGCGCTCTCGGCTGACCAAGAAGCGCCTGTTCGGCATCGACCGCTCGGGTCCGAACCCGGACGCGACCCGCTCCGACCAGCCGCTGCGGCCGCTGACGATCCCGAACGTCATCGGGTACACGCGGCTGGCGCTGATCCCGGTCTTCCTGATCGTCGGGCTGTCGAGCAGCGACGGTCGCAGCGCGCTCGCCGCGACGCTGTTTGCGGTGATCGGATGGGCCGACTACCTCGACGGGTTCACCGCGCGCCTGACCGGGCAGTTCAGCCGGCTCGGTGCGCTGCTCGATCCGATCATCGATCGCCTGCTCGTGATCTCGGGGATGGCGGTCGCCTGGGACTTCCGGCTGTTGCCGCGGTGGGCGATCGCGATCGTGATCGCACGCGAGCTGCTGATGCTGGGCCTCAGTCGCTACAGCCTGCGCCGGGGCATCGAAATCAAGATCAGCTGGGTCGGCCGGGTCGGCGTCGCACCGACGATGGCGGCGCCGTTCTTTGCGATGGCAGGCGTGCACCGGCTCGCGCTCGCGATGCTGTACATCGGCCTCGGACTGGCGCTCACGGCCAGTTGCCTGTACGTTCGCAACGGGTTGAAAGAGATGAGCCAAGCCTCAAGCTGAGCTTGACCCTAGGGTCAGCAAGGTTATACTCGCAACCCGGATCCCACCTAAAGTCGCCGGTGCTGCACGCACGGAGGAACTAAGTCGCATGGACACTTTCCCAGACCTGGGCTCGCTCACAGATCAGGAGCTCAAGGATCTCATCAAGGAGATGACGGACGAGGAGATCGAGGTCTCCTACCGGCGGCGCATTCTCCACGGCAAGATCGACATCCTGCGTGCGGAGCTCGTCAGCCGCCTGCGCCGCAAGGATGAGAGCGGAGAGCTGCTGATCAGCGGCGCTGACGTACAGCGGCTCACCGACATCCTGACCGGAAACTTCCCGCCGCCCGACGCGCTGCCCGCCGATCTGTCCGGCGACCAGCCCTCGAACCCGGACTGAACCAACGTGGCGCAGCACTGCCCTGAGTGCGGCTTTGCGAACGCGGACGGCGCGAACTACTGCCAGCGCTGTGGCGCGTTCATGGCCGGCTCGGAGGGTCAGGCGGGTGCTGATTCAACCGCCACCTACCGGATCAGCGAGACCGGAGACTTCGAGGAGGTCCCGATCGAGCAGGTCGTGGCACGCGGTGCGATGCTCGTGATTCGCGCCGGCGGGGGCAGGGCCGGCGAGGCCTTCCCGCTCGAGCGGCCGCGACTGACGGTCGGCCGCCGGCCCGACAGTGATGTGTTCCTCGACGATGTGACGGTCTCGCGCGACCACGCCGTCGTGGTCAAGCGCGGTGAGCACTACTACCTGGACGACTGCGGTTCGCTGAACGGCACCTACGTGAACCGGCGGCGGATCGACTCTCAGCGGCTCAACGACGGTGACGAGCTGCAGATCGGCAAATACAAACTGGCGTTTCTGGGGCACTGATGGCAACTGGCGAGCGCAATGAACTGGCTGTGGAACTACCCGATGTGATGGCGGTCGACAACGGTCGACCACGCCAGAAGGCGGTGACGATCGGTGCCGTCTGCAAGGCGCTGGAGCTCGAGTTCCCGGACATCTCGATTTCCAAGATCCGCTACCTCGAGGACCAGAAGCTGCTGACACCGCGGCGTACGCAGGGTGGCTACCGGCTGTACACGCCCGAAGATGTGCAGCGTCTGCGTACGATCCTGCGGCTGCAGCGGGACGAGTTCCTGCCGCTGCGCGTGATCCGTCAGGAGCTCGCCGGCGGCCGCAGCGAGCGTGAGGTCAGCCCCGGCGCCGACCCGCACCCGCTGCGGCGGGCGTCCGTCAGCCGCGATCCCGGTGCCCTCTACTCGCTCGAGGACGTCGTCGACGAGACCGGCGCCGATCCGAAGCTGGTGGGCGAGCTCGTGGAGTTCGGTGTGATCAAGGGTGAGATCCGTTCCGGGACGCGCTACTTCGACGACACCGAGCGCGAGATCGTGCGGGCGGTGTCCGAGCTCGCGCGCTACGGCGTCGGCGGCCGCAACCTGCGCGTGTTCCGCACCTCCGCGGACCGCGAGTCGGCCCTGCTTCAGAGCATCCTCGCGCCGGCGCTGCGCTCGCGCAATCCCGAGCGCCGCAAGGAGGCCGTCGAGGCGCTCGAGAACCTCGCGTCCGTGACCACGCATCTGAAGCACCTGCTGCTGATTCGCGACCTGCGCAAGATCGCGACCTGATGGCCGTCCCGGGCGACGAAGACAGCGTCAACCTCAAGGGCTACGTACGCGACATCCCGGACTTCCCGACACCGGGGATCCTGTTTCGCGACATCACTCCGCTGCTGCTCGAGCCGCGGGCGCTGGACGCCGCGGTGACGCGGCTGACTCAATACGCGCGTGAGCTGGAGATCGACTTCGTGGTCGCGGCCGAGGCCCGTGGCTTCATTCTCGGTGGCGCGCTCGCTCGCAGCCTCCACGCCGGGTTCGTGCCGGCGCGTAAGCCGGGCAAGCTGCCGCACGACACGGTCACGGCCGAGTACACGCTCGAGTACGGGGTCAATGCGCTGGAGATGCACGCCGACGCCTTCGCCGGTGGCGCGCGCGTCCTGATCCACGACGATCTGCTCGCGACCGGCGGCACCGCGCGGGCGCTGGCCGAGCTCGTCAGCCGGCTCGGCGGCGAGGTCAAGGCATGCGTGTTCCTGGCCGAGCTCGAGGCGCTCGAGGGTCGCAGGCAGCTCGAGGGCTACCAGGTCCATTCGCTGATCAAGTACGCGTAACGCCGGGTGCCGCGAGCGGCCGTGATTTCCGAACCCGTGCGGTAGATGGCAAAGACCACGCGCAGCCGCAGCATCGCCGCCGGCCGCGAGGCGGTCTGGGAGATCGTCGCGGACCCCCATCATCTGCCGCGCTGGTGGCCAGGTGTCTCACGCGTCGAGGACGTCCGTGGCGGAGGCTTCACCGAGGTGATCCCGACGCGCCGGGGCAGACCGGTGCGCCTGGACTTCCGCGTGCTCGCGTCAGAGCCGCCGTCGCGGGTCAGCTGGACGCAGGAGCTCGCGGGCACGCCGTTTGAGCGGCTGCTGCGGGCCTGGACAACGACGCTCACGCTCGAGCCCGGGGAGGACGGGGCCTGCGTCGTCACGCTCGAGGAGCACCAGCAGTTGCGCGGCACCTTCCGCGCCGGTCTGCTGCTGCAGCGACGGCCCGCCAGAAGGCGGGTAGACGCGGCCCTGGCCGCGCTCGCTGCGCTGTTCTGAGGCTACTCGCGGAATCGGCCCGACAACACAACCTCGCCGGGCTGCTTCGGCTTCTGTTCGGTTTCGAGCGTGATCAGCAGCCGCCCGTACTTGGAGGCATCGGCCGGGAGTTTCCCTTCGGTGCTGAGCTTGCCGGTCTTGCTGACGAGATTGGGTACGAAGCCCACGAACTTGAAGCTGGTTGCCGAGTTGTAGAGCCACACCGCGTAGGCGTTGTGGGCGGTGTTGGCCGGGACGCCCTGTGCGTCGATGACCATTCCGACGACGCCGTCCACGCGCTCGACCAGAACGATGCCGACCGTCGACTTTGCACCCGACGGCGAAGTCAGGTTGAGCTGTGCCAGTGGCTGGCTGGTCGTCGTCGCGGTCGTTTTCTGCTGGGTCGTCACGGTCGTGCTCCGCGTCAGCGTGGTGGTGGTGCCGCCGCGGCCGGCGTTCTTCGCCGGGGGCTTCTTGCTCCCGCCACCCGCGATCAGCACGATCACCAGGATCAGGGCGACGATCAGCGCCGCGATCGAGCCGAGCAGGATCGCGCCACCGCGAGCCGAGCTCGGTCGTGGCTCGTGCGGTGACGCGGTGCGCGCGGAAGTGCGCTCGCGGCGGCGCGGCTCTGACCACGCTTCGCGCGGCCACTCCGCGGCCTCGTCCGCGATCGCCTCCGCGGGCGTCGGCGTGTGCTGGGGCTCGTCGTGCTCCACGGCCACGGGTTCGGGCGGATCGCTGTCCTGCTCCGGGCCACCAGCGGGCCCAGGGTCGGCGCCCAGCGGGGCGCCGACGGGGATCTCAGGCAGCGAGGCTGAGGTGAGTGGCGTGATCACGTCGGTCAGCGCCTGCGCCCACTCGCGGTCGATCGCTGAGGCAACCAGGAACGAATGGACCTGCTCGGCAACGCGCTGGGGCAGCTGCCCGAGCAGATAGTCGGTGACGAGCGCGCGCTCGGGGCCGGGTAGGACGCTCGCCGGCGTGAGCGCGTCGAAGGCGTCGAGCGCTCGCTGGCGGACCGCCGCGCGGTCGATCGACAGCAGCGCGGCGATCTCGTCGTAGCTGCGGCCGCGCTGCAGAACCATCTGCAGCACCGCGCGCTGATCGGGCGCCAGGTTGTCAAGGGCGGACATCGCGTGCAGAGGGTAGTGGAGGGCGCGGGCGTGATCACGGCGGTGGCACGGCGGCGCGGCCGTTATCGTGAGCGCGATGTCCGACACCGATCCGTTCAGGCGCAGCCTCGGATTCGACGCGTTCTACGGGCTCGAGCTGCTCGAGCTCGGGCAGGACTTCGCGCGCGCGGAGCTGGTCGTGCAGGACCATCACAAGCAGCCGTTCGGTCTCGTCCACGGCGGCGTCTACGCGTCGATCGCCGAAGCGCTCGCCTCCTACTCGACGGCGTCGGTCGTCGTGCCGAAGGGGCAGTCGGCAAGCGGCATGTCGAATCTCACGAGCTTCCTGCGGCCGGTGACCGACGGCACCGTCCACGCGCTCGCGACCTGCAAGCACGCGGGGCGCACGACCTGGGTCTGGGAGGTCGAGATGACCGACGACGCCCGCAGGCTGTGCGCGACCTCGCGCGTGACGATCGCGGTGCGCGACCTTCCGGAGGAGATGCGCGCTCAGGTACTCGAGGCGGTCACCGAGCTCAGCGACTGAACGATCTCGGCGATCGCGGCCTCGAGGTCGCAGGCGAGCAGCTCGAGGTCGGCCAGCGCGTCGTAATCGGCGTTCAGCCCGAAGTTCAGGCGGCCGTCGTAGCTCAACACGGCGATTCCCAGCGCGGTGTTGGCGGCCAGTGGTACCAGCGGGTAGATCGCGTGCATGCGCCGGCCCAGCAGGTACAGCGGCTGCTGCGGCCCGGGCACGTTGGTGACGACCAGGTTGAACAGCCGCTGGCGGGTCTGCAGGCGCGCTGCCTGCGCCACCAGCGTCGGTGAGGCGAAGCCGGCGAGCTCGGTGAGCGCCTGGGCGCCGATCGCCTGGCCGGAACGCTTGACGCCTGTCATCGCCGCGGAGATCAGCCGCAGCCGCTCCGCGGGGTCGCTGACGCCGAGCGGCAACGGCGCCCACATCGCCGCGATGTGATTGCCGAGCACACCATCGTCGGCCGCGTCTCTGACCGACACCGGCACCAGTGCCTTGAGCACGAGCCCATCGGTGGGCTGCTCGTGGCGCTGCATGTAGCGCCCGAGCCCGCCGGCCACGGCGGTCAGGATCACGTCGTTGATCGTCGTGCGCTGCGCGCGCTTGACGGTTCGGAAATCATCGAGCGAGGCCTCGATCCAGGTGAATCGCCGATGCGGGCCGATCGGCACGTTGAACGGGCTGCGCGGCGCCGGGTCGAGCCCGGCCCAGGTGAGCGCACCGAGCCCGGCGACCGCCGAGCCGGCGCGGGCCAGCACGCCGCGCGGCCCACGCGCCAGCGCTCCGATCGCGGTGACGGCCTCGGCCGGCTGGGTCACGCGCTCGATCATCGCGTCGGCGAGCAGCTGGGCCGAGGACGGCAATGGGCGTGGCGCCCACGGACGCGGCGCCGGGGCCGGGTCGGGCGCCGGCTCGCTGTCGAAGATGACGCTCGCGATATCGATGCCCGAGACGCCGTCGACGAGCGCGTGATGGGTCTTCGACAGCAGCGCGAAGCGACCGTCGCTGAGTCCCTCGACGAGCCATATCTCCCAGAGTGGACGGCCGCGGTCGAGTGCCTGCGAGAAGATCCGCCCGGCGAGACGTCGCAGCTGCGCATCGCCGCCGGGACGCGGCAGCGCCGTGTGGCGTACGTGGAACGGCAGCCGGAACTGTGGATCGTCGACCCACACCGGCCGGCCCTGGCCGAGCGGGACCTCCGCCAACCGCTGCCGGTAGCGGGGAACGAGGTGCAGGCGCGACTCGACGGTCGCGATCAGATCCGTGTACGCGGGAGCCGGCCCCTCGAACACCGCACAGGCACCGACGTGCATGTGCGTGACCTGGCCCTCGAGCTGCAGGAACGACTGGTCGAGCGCTGTCAGCCGGCTTCGTTCGGGCACGCAGGAATTCTCGCAAGCTCCGCCTAATCGCGAGGAACATCGTGATTAGCAGGGAGAAACGCACTCCTAACACGGCCTCTGTGAGCACCATCACACACACCGGCCGCGCTGTCTGGCACTCTGCGCCCGATCATAAATCGACCTGCCTAATCGCTCATGGCCTGCATGAGCGAGCGGGGGAACCAATGCCAGTGCTGGGCGCGTCCGCCCGGCCGGCTGGGGCGAATCGAACGCCGGCGCAGACCGGCAGCACCCGTAGCGGGTGAGGAACTCCCTTCCGATGGGGCGAGTTCCCGCTCGCGAGCCCGTCAGCTAACTCCGTAGGCGCCGGTCGAGAGAACTTGAAAAGGAGGCGCTCAGCGATGAGAGCCAAACCGACTATGCGCGCGGCCGGCGCCTCGCGCACCGGCGCGCTGTCACTGACCATGGCCACCGCGGCCGTCGTGCTCGGCACGATCTCAGCGGCCGCGCTGGCAGCAGTTCCCTCGAGCTCGCATGCGAGCACCAAGACGTCGACCAAGCGTGCGACGCCCCCACGTCCGGCGGCACAGGTCGCGATGGCTCGTCCGCGCTTCGTGATCCGCCGCGGTCAGTTCGCCACTCCGACCGGCAGCACCGTGGTTGTGCACGGGCTGCTCGAGCCGGGGCAGCGCGGCGCCGAGGTCAAGCTCGTCACCCGCGCGCGGCACGGCTGGCACACCCTGGCCTCCGGTCGCACCTACCGCAGCGGCGGCTTCCGCATCCGCTACCGGGTGCAGGGGCTCGGGGCGACGGCGATCAGTGTCCGCTTCGCCGGTGGCCGCCATGCCCGCGCCGCATCGGCCGACGCCGGCAAGATCGTCGCGCTGGCTCCGATCGTGGCCTCGTGGTATTACGACGCGGGCGACACGGCGTGCGGCTTCCATGCGACCTACGGCGTCGCCAACAAGACGCTGCCGTGTGGCACCAAGGTCACCCTCTCCTACGGCGGCCGCACCGTTGTCGCGACCGTCGATGACCGCGGGCCCTATGTCTACGGTCGCACCTTCGATCTCAACCAGAACACCGCGCGCTACCTCGGGATGTGGGGTGTGGGACGCGTCTTCGCGTCAGTCTGAACTGCCGATCGTGACCCGCCGCGACCGAGCGGGCACGTCGAAATTGCCGTCATCTCCGCATTGACGCCGCCGACCGCGATTCAATGTCGCGCGGGACCCGTCCGATAGAGAGACACGTGCCTATGTTCCGCAGATTCACAATCACCCTTTCAGCTCTCGTGACCCTGTTCGTGGCCGCGCCCCAGGCGCTGGCCGCGAAGACGGTGCACGATGACAACTCGAACCCCAAGTCGGGAACGGTTTTCTTCTCGAGCGCGGTCTACAACGCCAACGAGAACGCCGGCCAGTTCGCCGTCACGGTCGAGCGCACCAACACCAACGGCCCTGAGGTCGTCTACTACGGAGTCACCAACAAGAGCTCCGGCGCCGGCAACAACTTCGACAAGATCACCAACAGCGAACTCGACTTCGCGACCGGTCAGAGCACCGCAACGTTCAACGTGACGATCAACGACCAGGGGATCAACGGCCCCGCCCGCACCGCGCGCGCCTACCTCTACGGCGCGCACCCGCAGGCGCTCGGCAGCCCGAGCCAGGCGATCATCAACCTGCTCCAGAACGATCCGCTCGACGCCAAGGATCCCGCCAACCCGCTCGGCTACCCGCAGGTGCCGACCGACGGCGATCCGCTGCAGTACGTCAACTGGTACATCTACGGGACGCAGTCGCCGGCCGGCGCTGCGATCAGCCAGTACCAGAGCAGCAACGCGTCCTGGGCGCAGGCGCTGCACACGATCGCGTATTCACCGGGCTCCGGTACCTACCGCTTCTGGATGTGGAACCAGCCCGCGGCACGGCTCGCCTCGACCGTCGAGAAGTACCTTGCCGACGCCGAGGTGGCGCAGCCGAACACGACGATCGCGCTGAGCAGCTACTCGCTCGTGCACGGCGCCTGCGAGAGCCCCAAGGCGATCAAGCGCCGCTACGAGAACTGGATCTCGCAGCTCGCGAAGGGAATCGGCAACTTCCGGGTCGTCCTCTACCTCGAGGAGGACTCGCTGATCGAGACCCACTGCCTGAGCCACGGCGCGATCATGACGCGGCTGTCCGAGTTGGCCTACGCCGTCAAGGCGCTGTCGGCCGACCCGCACCTGCTGATCTACATGGACGCCGGCGCCCCCGACGCTTCGATCACCGCACAGAAGATCTCGAAGTACCTGAAGAAGGCCGACATCGCGCAGGCGCAGGGGTTCTTCGTCAACGCGACGCACAACGACTGGACCACCAGCGACATCGCCTACGGCCAGCAGATCGCGCGGCTGACCGGGGGCAAGCACTTCATCGTGCAGACCGACGACAACGGTCGCGGGCCGCTGGTCCCGAAGGACCGCGTCAAGAACGGCAACGAGGACCTCTGCAATCCGGCGGGACGCGGCACCGGCCCGCTGAGCTGGAACACCGGCTACGCGTACGTCGACGGGTTCCTGTGGTTCAACAATCCGGGCAACTCCGACGGTCCCTGCGGGGCCGGCGACCCACCTGTCGCGCAGTTCTGGGCGCAGTACGCGGTCGGCCTCGTCCAGCGCGGGACCAGCAAGGTCACCGGGCCGCACCTGCGGCTCCAGAAGTCCAGGACCAACGAGTAGCGCGGGTGACTCCTCGATAGCAGTGCCCGGGGGCGCCGTCATGCTTTGACGGCGCCCCCGCTGCGTGGTGGCCGGGGGACGGCTGGGCCGCCGGCGCCGCGGCCCGCGAACGTGTGTTCTGTCCGTGCGATGCGCTTGCATGCCCGTCATGAGCGAGCGCTGCGTCGCCCATCTCGACATGGACGCGTTCTACGTGTCTGTCGAGCTACGCCGCCGACCGGAGCTGCGCGGCCGGCCGGTGATCGTCGCCGGCAGCGGACCGCGGGCGGTGGTGACGACCGCTTCCTATGAGGCGCGCAAGTTCGGAGTGGGCTCGGCGATGCCGGCCTCACAGGCACGCAGGCTGTGCCCGCAGGCGGTGGTGCTGGCGCCGGACTTCCACTACTACAAAGCGGCGTCGGCCGAGGTGATGGCGATCATCCGCCGCAACGTCGAGACGGTCGAGGTCGTGGGTCTTGACGAGGTCTACCTCGAGCTGACCGGGCTGCCGGCGCCGAAGGCCGGCATGCGGCGACTGGTAGCCGCGATCCGGCAGGACACCGGGCTGACGGCGTCGGTCGGGATCGGGCCGAACAAGCTCGTCGCCAAGGTCGCCTCCGACGCCGAGAAGCCGCACGGCTTCGTCGTGCTGACGCGCGAGCAGGCCTGTGGGCGCTTCGCGGCGGCGTCGTGCCGTCTGATCCCGGGGATCGGCGGCAAGACCGCGGAGCGCCTGCAGTCGCTGGGCGTCGCGACGATCGCGGAGCTCGCCGCGACGCCGGTCGAGACGCTGCGTGCGGCGTTCAGCGCCCGCACCGCGCTGCATCTGCAGGCACTCGCGCGCTTCGAGCACGATGGCGCCGTGACCCAGGAGCGCAAGGTCGTGTCGGAGTCACGCGAGCGCACCTTCGATGATGATGTCCGCACGCTCGCCGAGCTCGAGCCGATCCTGGCCACACTGGTCGCGGAGCTGTGCGGTGCGCTGGTGCGCCAGGACCGGCGCGGGCGCACCGTCGGGATCAAGGTGCGGCTCGATGACTTCTCGACGCACACGCGGGCGCGCACGCTCCCGGTTGCGGTCAACGGCGCTGATGACGTCGGGCGCGTGGCGCGCGAGTTGCTGCGTGGGTTCGCGCCACCGCGCCCGGTACGGCTGCTCGGGGTGCGCGTTGCGGGTCTCAGCAGCGTCGTGGCTGACGCCGAGCAGTTGATGCTCGCCGTCTGAGCCGGCGTCAGTACAGAGCCGTGGCGAGGCGGCGCCGCGCGGCGCGGGCGAGTTCGTCATCGACGCCGAGCTCGTCGAGCACCCCGACGATCACCTTGCGGATCTCGTCCTTCGATTCACCGGCCGTCGCGATCGCTTCGATCAACAGATCGAGGCCACGCTCGGTCGCGCCCGCATCGAGTGCCATGAACGCGGCGCCGAGACCGGGCTCACCGGCCTGCTCGAGCGCGAGGCGCGCCAGCAGCCCGTCGGCGGCGAAGCTCCCGGACACGTTCTCGAGGACGGCTCTCGCCGCGTCCGTGTCGTCGCGTGCGAGCAGCAAGCGGGCAAGCGGGACCGCCGCATCCGCGCGCCCCGGGTCGAGCTCGAGCGCGCGTCGCAGAGCCGGTTCGTCGCCCTGTCCGACGAGCGCGTCGGCCTCGGACGGGACCAGGCCGTCGAGGAACTGCGCGACCGCCTGCGGCGGCTGTGCGCCCGTGAATTCGGCGATTACCTCGCCGTCCTTGAATGCCTTGACGGCCGGGATCCCCTGGATCCCGTACGCGCGCGCGAGATTCTGGTTGCTGTCGGTGTCGACCTTGACCAGTTCGAGCTTGCCGGCACGCTGCTGCACGGCCTGCTCGAGCACCGGCCCGAGCTGACGGCAGGGCGCACACCATTCGGCCCAGAAGTCGACGACGACCGGCAGCTCCTTGGAGCGCTCGATCACGGCGGTTGCGAATGTTCCCTCGGTGACGTCCATATGCGATTGATCCTAGAGTGCTCGACGTGGCAACTGGGGGCGTAACCGAATTTACGGCGCAGCGCGGGGGCGTCACGCTGTCGGGTGAGGAGTCGGGCGAGGGACTGCCGGTGCTGCTCCTGCACGGCCTCACCGCGACCCGCCGCTACGTCGTGATGGGCTCGAAACTGCTCGAGCGCTCCGGCCACCGCGTGATCCGCTACGACGCCCGCGCGCACGGGCACTCGTCGCCCGCGCCGGAGCCGACCGCGTACGACTACGAGCTGCTGACCGATGACGCGCTCGCCGTGCTCGACGAGCGCGGCGTTGAGCGCGCGGTGATAGCCGGGGCGTCGATGGGCGCGCACACGCTGCTCACGCTGGCCCTGCGCCGGCCGGACAGGGTCGCGGGGATTGTCGTGATCACACCCGCGTACTCGGGCGATCCGGCCCGCGAGCAGGCCCGCTTGGAACGCTGGGACCGGCTGTCCACCGGGCTCCGGTCCGGTGGGATCGACGGCTTTCTCGAGGCGTTCGGTGTGCCGAACGGGACTCCCGAGTTCGCCAGGACGGTGCTCACCGTCACGCGCCAGCGCCTGGCCCAGCACGATCACCTTGACGCCCTTGCCGATGCGCTGCACGCGCTGCCGCGCTCGTGGCCGTTCGGGAGTCTCGACGCGCTGGCGGCGTTGGCGATGCCGGCCGCCGTGGTCGCCTCAAACGACGACGCCGATCCCGAGCACCCGGAGGCGCTCGGGATCGCCTACGCCGAGGCGATCCCGAACGCCCGCCTGATCACCGACCCGCCGGCGAAGTCTCCGGTCGCGTGGCAGGGGAGCCAGCTCTCGCAGATCATCGCCGACGTCGCCGGTGAATCGGGCCTGGTCCCACGGTCCGACTGAGCGACCGACCGCCGGTCCTAACGCGCCCAGATCGTTGCGGAACTGAGTGCGGGCGCATCCCATTCGTCGCCGTAGTAGCGCGCCTTGACGCTCAGCCTCGTCGCTCCGCTGCCGGGGATGTGGGCGAAGCGGAAGACCGAGCGGTACGTGCAGGTGGTCACGCCGACCGGCACCGTGTGCCTCGAGAGCGTGCGCCGTCCGAGCATCACTCGGATCGTCACGGTGCCGTGGCAACCGTAGCCCGTCGGGACCGTCCCGCTGTGGGCGATGCGACCGAGCATCGTGTACACGAATTGCGGGCTTGGATCGGTCGGGGTCCGCGCCGCGATCCGCACCTTCGTGTGTGGCCGTGGCCACGGCGGCGTCTGGAACGTCATGTCCGCGCCGTAGGTGATCGATGTCGAGCTGTGATCGGCCACCAGCCGGTAGTGGTAGACCTGTCCCGGCTCGAGGCCCGGCAGCTGAATGCCGACGGCGACCGGTGTGCTCCCGGCCGGGACCGACTTCGAGCTTGACTGGAACCCGTATGAGGTCGTCAGGCCGAACTCGAAGTGGTAGGCCGTCGTCTGGTTGTTGGGGTTGATCACACCGACCAACGTGGCGCCGTTACGGCTGACGTCGACAGCGGGGCTGGTCGTCGTCGTCGGCGCCGGGTTGCCGGTCGTCTTGAACGTGCCGATCGCGGTGCTCGAGGTGCCGCCGCTGTTGCTGGCGACGAGCTGTATGTAGTACGTGGTGTCGGGCGAAAGCCCGGCGAGCTTCGTCGACTCCGCGACGCCAGACGTACCCGCGCCGGCGCTCGCCGCCGTCGTCGGCGAGACGGCTCCCAGTGCCGACGTGGGTCCGTAGTGGAACTGGTATGTCGTGGCCAGCCCGTTCGGGTTGACCGTGCCATGCAGCGTTGCCGAGGTCTGGCCGATGCCGGTCGTCGAACCCGCTGTGACGATCGGCGACGACGCTGCCAGCGCAAGCGGTACGCAGACCAGCGCGGCCGCCACAACAGCGGCCAGGATCACTTTCCGCATCACAACCTCCCGTGTGCGCCCTCCGGGTGAGGGCCCTGTTTCCGTTTGGGCCCTCCGCTGAGGGCCCCTGTCCTTTAGAGGTCCTTAAACCCACCTGCGGCGCGAACTATTCGGTTAGGGCTGCGTTGCGACCGGGTCAGACGCCGGCGGATACGGGCAAAACCGCGTTGGTCTAACCAGGCGAGATGGCAGCCAAAACCGTAGGTTCTGGCTTGCCGCGAAATGTGGCTTTCGGCCCTTGGCTATAACTTACTGGCATAAGGGCACTA
Source organism: Solirubrobacteraceae bacterium (assembly GCA_036269095.1). Classification (GTDB taxonomy): domain Bacteria; phylum Actinomycetota; class Thermoleophilia; order Solirubrobacterales; family Solirubrobacteraceae; genus Palsa-465. The sequence goes on along the minus strand of DATASU010000037.1, from coordinate 22,410 downwards.
AATTTCAGTTATGCCCGGGCCCCGCAGGCCGCACGGTTATAACCCCGCAGTCGCGTCGTTATAACCATCGCCGGGTTGCTCTAACCAGCGGTTATAGCCGCCACAACTGCCGCTATATGTCTGTAAACTGCCGTAAACGACGGTATGAGCCACCGGTTATCTACATAACATCCAGCGGACGCCATGGCCGAGAACATGTATTCCGCCGAGGAGGCGGCTCAACTACTGGGGCTCCAGGTCCGGACGGTGCGCAATTACGTGCGGGAGGGACGGCTCCCAGGCGTCCGCATCGGAAAGCAGTACCGGATCGCCAGGGCCGACCTCGAGGCATTCACCGCGGGCGGGTTCACGCAGCAGGCGCTGCTGGGATCAGACCCACCTTCGCAGCAGCCGCTGCTGACCCAGCCCGCCGCCGAGGTGTCGAGTGTCGTCCAGATCGACGGCATCGACGCGCTGTCACGGGACCGGATCGAGCGCACACTCGCCGCAGCCGTGATCGCCGACGCGGATCCGGCGCTGCGCGTCGAGCCGCTCTACGACGAGGAGCGCGGGCGACTGAAGCTGATCATCGTCGCAAGCGCCGGCCAGACCGTTGAGCTGCTGCGGATCGTCGACGCGCTTGTCACCGACCGCCGCAGCTGAGACCGGCGGTCAACCGGCGAGGCCGGCCTGACGGCGCTTGAGGAAGCGTATCTCCGCGGGGTTGACGGCCCGAACGATCGCCTGTTCGTACGCGGCGCGGGCGTCCGCTGAGCGTCCCAGGCGTCGCAGCAGGTCTGCGCGCGCGGCATGCCACGCGTGGTAGTCCTCGAGCTCGAGGCGATCGATATCGGCCAGCGCGACCACCGGTCCATCCAGCTCCGCGGTCACGATTGCGCGGTTGAGCGCGACCACGGGGGAGGGGTTGATCGCGTAGAGCTGGTCATAGAGGATGCTCAGCTGCGACCAGTCGGTGTCGCGGATGTCTCGCGCGTAGGTGTGCACGGCGTTGATCGCCGCCTGGAGCTGGTATCGGCCCGGGGCCGATCCGCCGGCGATCAACTCCAGCACGATCGCGTGCCCCTCGGCGATCAGCGCGCCGTTCCAGGCTCCGCGATCCTGATCGGCAAGCACGACCAACTCGCCGTCGGAACTGATGCGGCTCGGCCTACGCGCCTCGGTCATCAACATCAGCGCGAGCAGGCCTTGCGCCTCGCCCGTCGCCGGCATCAGCTCGCACAGCAGGCGTGAGATCCGGATGGCCTCGCCGCTGAGCTCCGGCCGCAGCTCCCGCTCGCCGCCGGGCAGATAGCCCTCATTGAAGACCAGATACAGAACGGCGAGGACCGCGTCGACGCGTTCCGCCAGGTCGCCCTCCTCGGGTATCCGGTAGGGGATGCCGGCGGCCTCGATCTTGGCCTTGGCGCGGGTGATGCGCTGGGCGACGGCAGCCTCGCTCTTGAGCAGCCCACGGGCGATCTGCTCGACAGTCAAGCCCCCGACCATTCGCAGCGTGAGCGCCACCTGTGCCTCACGCGCCAACGCGGGATGGCAGCAGGTGAACATCAGCCGCAGGCGATCGTCTGAGACCGGCCCGTCCGGCTCGGCGTCGTTGGGTTCGTCCTGATGCATGTCGGTGGTCACCCCGCGGCTGCCGATCACGAGCGCGGCCGCGTATTTCTGCTCGCGGCCCGAGTCGCGGCGCAGGCGATCGATCGCGCGGCGGTTGGCCGTTGTCATCAGCCAACCGCCGGGGTTCGGCGGAAGCCCGCCGTGCCAATGCTCGATCGCCGCGAGGAACGCCTCACTCGCGGCCTCCTCGGCGATGTCAAGGCTGCGAAAGCGGCGGGCGAGAGTGGCCACCAGCTGTGGCCACTCGCTCCGGTGCAGCTCCGCGAGCCTCGCACTCAGTTCCCGTCGCTCGGCAGAGATCTCCGAATGAGAGGAGACCGGCACGCCTGCGTCGTATCCGCTCATGCTCCCCGCGGAGGCTCCTGCATGAACGGCCGCACCTCGAGCACCTCGCGGCACGCCAGCGCAGCTTCACGGCTGAATTCGAGCGCTGCGTCGAGGTCGGCAACCTCGATGATCCAGAAACCACCGATGTACTCCTTGCTTTCCAGATACGGGCCATCGCTGATCTCGGCCTTACCGCTGCGCGGGTCGACCGTGGTCGTGGCGCTCTGCTCGTGCAGCCCACCCGCGAACACGAATATCCCGGCGTCCATCGCCTTCGCGTTGACCCCATCCACGGCGGCGATGATCTCGGACATCTCGGCGGCGGGACGCGAGCGCGTATCAGGCCCGTTGAGCACCGCGATCAGGTACTGCGACATGGTTTCTCCTTGGCTCGGGAGCGGTCCCAGCGACCGCTCTCATCCCTACCACGTACGGGGATCATCCGATCCGACAAAACGGGAGTGTGGCGGGTCAGGGTTTCACCTGGCGGGTGCCGTCTAGCATCTGCTGGGCATGCCGGCGGCGCGCGATGATCTTGATGACAGCGGCTTGTTGGAGCGGACCCCGCCCGAGTTCGCGCTGGCGGACTGGCGCCGTCGCACGTCTGAGCTCTACGCGGACGTGCGGCGGGCGGCGACACCGGCAGACGGCCACGCTGTCTGGCGCGCGAGGCGCGACCGGCTGTTCAGGACTCACCCGCAGAGCCCGCTTGGTCCCTCCGACGCGCTGCGCGCTTCCGGGGTTCCGTACTGGCAGTACGACCCAAGCTGGCGCTTCGCGCTTCCGCTCGTCGGCGAGGAGCATGGTGCCGCCTACGAAGTGCCGACAGCGCCCGACGAGATCACACGGATTCGCCAGATCGGGTGGGCCGAGTTGCCAGGCCATGTCGGCGGCCGGCTGGCGATCTGGTGGCTTGAACAGTACGGCGGCGGCATCTTCGTCCCGTTTCGCGACGGCACCGCCGGCAGCTCCACCTACGGAGCCGGCCGCTATCTGCTCGATACCGCCAAGGGCGCTGACCTCGGGCGCGACGGTGAGCTGCTCGTGCTCGATTTCAACTTCAGCTACCACCCGTCGTGCCGCTACGACCCGGCGTGGCAGTGCCCGCTTGCGCCGCCTCAGAACGTGCTGACGGTCGCGATCGAGGCGGGCGAGCACCTCTAGAGGACTAGGCGTGGTGGTGGACCGGGCCGGTCGGTGACTCGCCACAGGTCGTTGAGGTGCGCATGAACGCGGGCGAGTGCGCATTGTCATCGACGGGAATGCCGACCCAGTAGCCACCGTCGCCCATCACGGTGGCGAAATCGCTGGACGCGGCCGAACCCGGCCCCGGTACCGGATCCGGCCTCGGGTCCGGGAGCCCGGAGATCCCGTGCCGGCGCATGCATTTCGCCCATGCCAGCAGGCGGGCGTAGGCCTTTGCGGTTGGCTGCTGTGCCGGCGGATGCTTCTCCGGAAGCAGGCCCTGGCAAGCCGTCTCGGCGGATTTCGCCGCCGGGGATGACAGGTTCAGACCGGGGACGTGCGTGTCGATGCTGCCGCCGGCGCTCGGATCCGGAAAGCGCGCAACCCCGTGCGAGCGCATGCAACGCGCGTAGCCGAGCCCGCTCGCGTTCGCCTCCGCGCTCGTGAGCTCGGCACCGGTGCGCGCCGCCGTGCTCGGATGCGGCGCATTCGACCCGCAGGCCGCCAGCACGGCACCCGCGAAGGCTGCCGCGAGCAGTGGAGGAATGCGCGAACAGATCCGGAAGATTGATGACAGGTATCACGCGCGCGGTTACATCCGGGGAACAGATCTAAAGCCCGGCCGCGTGCTGCCGACAGAGACTCTGATGCGCATCCCTCGTTTGGTACGACTGCTGGTGGGCGCAATCGCGCTCGCGGCGACGTACGCCGGGATCTACAAGCTGATCATCGTCGGCTCGTCATTCGGGGCGTCGGTGGGAGCGACGTTCTGGCCTGCCTCGGGCGTCACCGTATCCGTGCTGATTCTGCGTCCTCGGCGCGAGTGGCCGGCCTACCTGGCCGCGGTTTGGGGCGCCGACGTCTTCATGGACACCCACGGCGGCGGCTACACGCTCGCCGTCAGTGTCGGCCTGGCGACCGCGAACTGCTCGGAGCCGCTGCTTTCGGCACTGCTGCTGCGTCGCTGGCTGCGCCGCCGGCCGCAGCTGTCAAACGGGCGCGACCTCGGGTTGTTCTATCTCGCCGCGGCGGGAGCGGGCCCGGCACTCAGTGCCACGATCGCGTCCAGCTGGCAATGGATTCTCGGCACCAGCACGGTCTGGCCGTACATCGGGCGGTGGTACGTCGGCGACGCCCTCGGTGTGGTGGTCATCGCCCCGGTGATCCTCACCGTCGCGCAGCATCGGTCGCGTCCGCGGTTCTCCGAGCTCGGCACGCTGTTCGGATTCGTGCTTGTCGCCGGGGCGATGCTCGCGGTCGATTTCTCAGCGCGCGACGGCCTGCCGTATCTGGTGATTCCCGCGGTTTCGCTGATCGCGATCCGCCTCGGGACCCGCGCCGCCGCGATCGCCGTGTGCCTGACGAGCCTGACCGTCGAGGTTCTCACCGCCGTCGGGACGGGGCCGTTCGCGCGGTCCGGAGCCTTCACCGGACTGGTTGCCGCGCAGATGTACGTCGTGGCCTGCTCGGTTTCGGGCCTGACTGCGGCGGCACTGATGGCCGACCTGATCGGCAAGGAGCGGATGGCCCTGCACGATAGCCTCACCGGGCTGGCAAACCGACGGCTGCTGCTCAGCCGGACCGCGATGTCTCTGGAGCTCATGGCGAGACACCATGAGGCGATCGGGGTCGTGTTCATCGACCTCGACGGGTTCAAGGCGATCAACGACACCTACGGCCATGCCGTTGGTGATCATGTGCTCGTCGAGATCGCGCGCCGGCTGCAGACGATCGTCGATGAACGTGACACGATCGCGCGCATGGGCGGGGACGAGTTCGTGATCCTCGTCGATCGTGTGGGTGCCCCCGAGGTGCTGACGGCGCTGGTGCACCGCGTCGAGCGCGTCGTCGCCGAACCGATCGACTGCGACGGCATCACCATGCAGATCTGGGCGAGCGTCGGTTCGACCTTCTGTGATCGCCCCGACGAGCGCCCTGAGGATCTGCTCAAGCGGGCCGATCACGCCATGTACGGCATCAAGCGCAGACGCGCAGACCCGGCGCTTCCGGCCTGAGCGGCATCCGGCTACATGAAGTCGATCTCGTTCGGTGATGCCGGCTCGAGGTCGATCACATCGAATCCGAAGCGCTCCGCGAGCCGCTGCGCGATTAGCGAGCGATGACAGGCGTCGGCGCTCGCCTCCACGCACAGGAGTGCCGCGATGCCATGAACGGGCAACCGTCTGACGAGCGACTCGAGTGGCGCCAGATCGAGGATTTCCTCGGTGTAGATGCGCACGTAGTCAGCTGACAGCCGTTGACGCGAGCGCTTACCGACGCCCTGCTCGGCGTCGGCACGGTATTGCAGCTGCCGCATCTCGGTGTCGGGCGCGAGCTCGGGATGGTGCTCGTACCCGATCCGCGCCTCGGCCAGCCGCTCCTGCAAACGGTTCGAGTTCGCCCAGGCGTACTGCGAGCCGCGCACGCCACGGCGTTGGCGGACGTCGATCACCAGGGTGACCCCGGCTGCGTCGAGGGCGCGGACAAAGCCGGCGCCGTCGAACTCGTAAACCCCGATCGTCGCGATCGTCGGCATCGACATCAAGGTAACCGCCGTCGCGGCCACGACGCTCAGATCAGCGTGAGCTGACGCGGTGCGAGCTCCAGCACCGCGTGCCGGCCATGGCCGGCGGCTGCCTCCATGTCGAGCAACGCCTGCTTGCGGTGCAACCCACCGCCATAGCCCGTCAGCCGGCCGTCGGCTCCGATCACGCGATGGCAGGGGACGATGACTGAGATCGGGTTGGCTCCGTTCGCGGCGCCAACCGCGCGGACTCGTTCGAGCCGGCCGAGCCGGCCGGCGATCTGACCGTAGGAGACCGTCGCGCCGTACGGAATCGTCAGCAGCTCGCGCCATACGGCCTGCTGGAATGCGGTTCCGCCGGAGAAGTCGATCTCGAGCTCGAATTGCCGGCGCATGCCGTTGAAGTACTGATCGAGCTGGGCGATGACCTGCTCGAAGCGCTCGGGTGCACGCGTCGCCTCATCACGTGCCGGTCCGCGCCCGGGGAAGAACAGTCCTGTCAGCGCCCGCTCGTGCGCCGTGAGCGTGAGCACGCCGAGCGGCGTCGCGATGTCGGTCCAGAACTGATGCTGATTCTGTGTGCTCATGCCTAAGAAACGGACGGGGGCTGGATGCTGTGAGGTCGCGGAGCGTTTCACGACATCACAGATGCTGGACGGCATCCGTTCTGAAGCCATGGAGACTGCCGAGCCGCGGCGCAGCTGGTGGCTGATCGGGCCCGATGCGGCCGGCTATGAGAGCCCGAGTCCCGGTGCCTACGGTGGGCACCGCCGCAGTCGCGTCTATGGCCGGCTCGACTGTCCGGCCGCGCTGCGCGCGATCAGCCGTGGCGGCTACGTGACCGAGCGCGTGTTCTTTGCCGGCGAGCACGATGCTGTGGCGGCCGGATTCCGGCCCTGTGCCGTCTGCCTTCCGACCGCCTACGCGGCGTGGATGGCGTCCGCGGCCGAGGCGGGAAGGAAACCGCCTGCCTGAGCGTCTTCGGTTGCAGGGCCCGCATCCCGCGGCGCCCGCAATCGAGAGAAGGGGGCAGATGAGAGGCTCGCTGCTGGTGATGTGCTTGGCCGGCGTGGTCGGCGGACTGATCGCAACCTTGCCGTTCAGTGCTACCGCGACGGCGACTCTGGCAAGCAGCGGCTCGTTCACCGTCAGCGACGATGCGTTCACGGCCGCCGGTGGCGGCACCACCGTCACGGTCGCGCCGGGCGGGACCGTCAGGTTCTCGTATCCGACGGGCATGAGCATGCACAACGTCGATTTCGGCAGCGGCCGGCGGAAGCACTCCACCGACGATGACGATGCCGATGGACATGCCGATGCCGTCGACGAGCACCCCACAGGAGAGTGCGCTCTCACCGATCGTCGGTAGCGCCCGGACCGCGATCAAGATCGCGGGTCGGCGCGGCGGGGGAAAGGTTGACGGCTCGATCAAGGTTTCCCGGGCCGGCAAGGGCAGACATGCTGTGATCGCGGTGCTCGCGTCAAGCGCGGCGCTCGTCACGCACTGACGACGCACCGGCGGCTGTCGGTCAGCGTTCAGATCACGGTCGTGGCCTCCGGGGCGCAGACCGTGGGGTCTCGAGGTCACTGATCCTTCGGCCGTGAGCCGGCGGCGCCCCCGCGGTCATGGCCGTCAGGGGTCAGGGCATGGCCACAGGCACAACCAGCCGGTAGCCGCGCTCGCCTCACGGGTAATCGTTGGCGTTACCGTGCCCGTGCTTGCGTGCGAGGTAGGGCACGATCGCGGCGTGTGCGACACCGACCTCGGCGTTGCGCGTGGCTCCCGGCCATGCCACGGTGACCGTCAGCAGGTCCACATCATTGGTTGCCATCAGCTGATGGTTGTTGGGGAACCAGGAGGCGAACGGCCCGAGTCCGGCGACCGTCTGCGGAGGCCGGAAGCCGGGGGGTGGGGGCCCGAAGAGCTGGGTGGCCTCGTCGACGGTCCGCAACAGTCTGAAATAGGCCGACGGACCGTTATCGACGTTGACCGTCACGACGGCGCGATGGCCCGCCGTACGGACCGAGAAGGCGCACTGCGGCATCCCGTTGCTGCCCACCGACCTGGCAAACCGGATGGCGTCGCTCGAGACGCTCAGATCGTGCGCGATCGCATTCTGTGCCTTGAGGATGCAGATCGCCGGACGCGGCCGGCTGTCGCTTGCGCCGCAACCGGCGAGCAGCACGGCGGCCGGGGCGAGCAACAGGGCGACGCGTCGCAGCATGCGCGCGAATCTATCGGCCCGATCGGCAACCCAGGGGGACTATCCTCGCCGCTGGTAGCGGCGGCTGCCGGCACGCGTGCCGTGGATCATCGTCGCCGCAGCTGCGGCAACGAGCACACCGATCGCGGCCAAAACGAACCCCCAGGTCTCGAGGCCACCGAGATAGGTGCTCCACACCGCGCCGGCGGCCGTCCGTGCGTCATCCGCGGAGAACTCGTCGACCACGATGTTGCGGCCAACCAGGTAGACGACCGCAGCGAGCAGCCCGCCGACCGCTACGCCGGCGCCGAGTCCGCGCAAGGTGCGCGCGCGATCCGGTGAGATCAGCAGCGCCAGCACGGCCAGCGCAACGCTGAGAACGATCAGCAGCGAGAAGTCGTTTCCGGCTCTGGCGAGGTCATGGACGATCCCGGCATCGGACGACGGGATCGGCACATCGAGGATCGTGACCGTGCCGAGGTTCCTGACCTCATCGGCGAGCACCGTGCTGCGTGACGCGATGCTGTCGGCGATCGATGGCCCGAGGTTGGGCAGCGTCAATGTGAGCGACCTCGCCGTTCCAGACACCAGTTGGCCCTGCAGCGATGTTGCAGCGTCACGAACCTCCGACGCGACCTGCTCGCTGGCCACGGCCTCGCTCACCGCACTCTCGATCTCGGGTTGCACGCTCGTTGCGCCACCGGCTTCTGCCACGATGCGGTTCGTCACGGCGCCGACGATGATCGATTGCACGCCCTCGGTGCGAACCACGGTGAGAGCCTTGTCGGCGAAGCCACTCGGGTCGGCCAGTGTCTGCGCGTAGTGGGCGAGCAGCGTGACGAGGATCGTCAGGCTTGCAAGCACGGTGACGAGGCCCGCCAGGAATCTGCGCCCGCTATATGTCACGTCGTCCGCCCACAGAGCACGCTCGCAAGGCTAGAGAAGGGGAGACGCTCTGCGCCCGGCTCACGTCCGAGGAGTGGTCGCAACGCGTGGTTGCGCCGGCCCATCGGCATCGGGCCCCGGGCCAACTCGACGCCTAAACTGGACTGTGGTGTTACCGCGTCGCTTGATCGTGGTGCTGGCGGCGGTCGGGCTGCTCGGCTCGACGGTCCCGGCCTACGCGGCCGTGCATCTGCACGGCGGCGAGGTTTTCGACGCGACGGCAAACCGCGGCCACGGCGATTCCGCCGTGCTCAACCAGTTCGTGTTGCGGATATCACGCGACGGACGGAGTCTCGTCTTCGAGGCGGATCAGATCATCGGTGTCGAGTGCACGAGCGGGCCGACGAAGGGCAACGGCCCGTCGCTGAACGTGTCCGGCGGCCATGCTCGGATCGGCAACGATGATGCGTTCAGGATCGTGCTGGCCACCAACGACGGGGGAAACGCGCCGATCATCTTGAGCGGCAGGTTCGTTTCTTCAAGGCGCCTCGTAGGCTTCGTCGGATTCGCGGGAGGCCGTCAAGACCCCCGCTGTAACTCGCAGCTGCCGTTGATCGCACGGCTTCGGGTGCGGACTCACTATCGGACCCAGCACTTCTCCGGACTCACCGCGACCGGTGCCAGGCTGAGCTTCTACCGGACGGTCGCGCGGCGGCCGCAGGTCGTCGGCCTGACCGTTTCGTCGCTCACCGCTGACTGCGCCGACGGCAGCACCGAGCAGAAGACAATCGACGACTACCTGGGCTTCGACACACCGATCAGGCACGGAGCGTTCAGCTACGGCGATGAGGACGACAGCTCCGAGTACTTCACCTTCTCAGGCCGCTTCTCGCATGACGCAGCAGCAACAGGCTCCGTCGGACTGACCGGCCGCGACGACTGCGGCGTCGCGGACCTGCGCTGGAGCGCCAAGCACGTCGGTGCCGGTCCGACGGTCACGCTCGTCAGCCACTGAGCCGCGGTTGCCTTACCCGGTCGCGCTAACCGGCGCCATCGAGTGTCACCGGGGTCAGCGAGTTGCCGGGCGCGATCGTCGGGCAATCCTGCGGGGCCGCGGTGCCCAGGAACCGCGACGTCAGCCACGGCAGTGTCGCGGCCAGCCACGGAACCTCGGCCTCCTCGTGGCTGAGGCCGCTGAACTGCTGGTACTCGACCGCGTCACCCGCGGAACAGACCTCGCGGGCATAGGAACGCACGTCGCCCGCGACCATCACGCCGTCGCCCGCGCCGTAGGTCGCGCTTGGGTCGGTGCCGTCCTGCTGCCCGCCCGTGCCCTGAGCGATGAACTCCGGGACCTTGGGCATGCCGGCGCTGCCGAGGATCAGCCGGTTCGCGATCGTGACGAGCGGCGGCACGTCCTCGGGCTCCGGGTACTGCGCGGCGGCGAGGTCGGACCAGGTGATGCCCGCGTAGTCGTCCTCGGCCTCGTTGATGTTGTCGTTCTGGATCGCGGCGATCACGGCGTTGCCGTTGGCCGAGAGATACCGAGAGAAGCTGATCCCATAGGCGCGGGCGATTCCGACGATCGCCATTGGCATCACGCCGGCCCAGGTGCTGGAACCCTCGATGTAATGGAGATTGTGGTCGGGGTCGACGAGCAGCCCGCCGATCGAGGCGCCCACGAGGCGGCGCTCGACGTCCGGCGCGTAGCTCGGTGCCTCCTGGGCGCCCCAGCTGGTCGCGATCGCGCCGCCGCTATAGCCGATCAAGGCGACCTTGGCGCTCGAGCTGAGCTTGGTCGCCGTCGAGCTCAGCGCTGCACGGATGCCGTCAAGCGTCGTGTAGCCGTACTCGGGACCGGCCGCAAAGTCGGCGGTCTGACCCTCGGTGTCGGCGACCGAGACCGTGTCACCGGCGAGCAACAGCGGAACGAGGTCGGTCGTCTCAATCGTCGTCAGCTCGGTGCCGCTCGAGTACGCGGCTCCCGCGAAGGTCACCGACGGCTCGTCCTGGGGGTTGAGCGAGTCGTAGTAGGAGCCGTAGCCGATGAGCCTGGTCGACGCAGCGACGCCACCCGGAGGCAGCAGCACCGACGTGACGCCGGTGTCGGCCTGGCCCTGTGCGTTGGTCGTGCGGTAGAGCAACTGCACGACGGTGATCGGCAGCGCGATCGAGACGACATGCCAGGCGATCGTGCGGGTCTTGAGCACCGTGCCGGGGGCGACGGCGCACAACGAAGCCGCGCCCGTGTACTGATAGAAGGGGTCGGTCGCGGCCGGTCCCGCCGTCGGCGGCGGGGCGACGCTGCACGCGCTGTCGGCGCTCGCACTGGCCCGCGTGCTCGCGGTGATCGCGAGGACGGCGCACGCGATCAGTGCTGCGGAGGCCAGAGTGAGGAGACGGCGCACGCCTGCGACTGGGCGGGCGGGCAGGTGGGGCAAGGTCACGACGGTCACAGCTCTCTCCCGTTCAGATGTCAGGACTGACCCCCTCGGGAACAGAAGGTTCCACTGAACGAGACTGTTCAAACAAGAAGCACTCGCGGCCGCGGCCGGCGCTCCGGTCCGTGTGAGGATGGCCGTGCGACGGCCGTTCCTTACCGGCTGGAGTCGGGTTGTTCCCAGAGCAGGCGGGAGTTGCCGTCGCTCAGAGACACGAGGCCCTGGTGAAACGCGGCTCCGTAGCCGGCCGGACGGGCTGAGCGCGATCGACAGTTGCGTGCTGAGCGGTGCGGCCGGCGCCGGAGAAAGCCGCGTCTGCCGTTGCCGTCGATGACGCGGAAGCGCCCGCCGGGCAGACGCACGAACACACGATCGTCCTGTTGGTCGCCCGTAGTCAGATCGTCGGCGACGTAGAGCGCGCGGTCGGGCACGACGGCCAGCGGTCACGCGAGGTGAAGTGTTGCGAATGGCCCCGAGGTGCGACACCGTCTCACGATGCGGCGACTGGGTCTCCGCTCGAGCGTGCCGACCACCAGGCCGTTGGCGAGCACGGCCAGCGTTCGGTCAACGGGAAGGCGCTCGACCTCGAGATCCGGGCGGATCAGCCTCAGCGGCGATGACGCAGGTCAGCGTGGTGCGGCCGGGTCGAACTGCGTGTAGTAGGTATTCGCAGCGCAGCCGTACGTGCTGCACGTGCCCAGCCAGGCGGAATAGAGCGTGTTTCCGCTCGCAGCGAGTGCCGGGCTGAAGTCGGTATGCGCGTAGGTGAAGGACTGGAGAGGGCTCCAGGTGCCCATCAGCTGGCCGACGGGCTGAGCGCTGAAGTAGATCTGGTCGTCGTCGACACCGCGGTGGGCCTCGATCAACCTGTTGTCGACAACGGCCAGAGCGGGACCGTTGCCACTGTCGGCGCCCTTCAGGGCGCCGCCCTCGTAGAACCCGGCGGAGCTGCTCCACACCTCATCCCTGAGGTGGTCGCCGCCGGCGCTGTCCATCCAGGCGATGATGACGACCCCGAGATTGGGGTCGTAGACAATCGCGGGCGGGACATCGGTGGTGGCGCCCGGTACCTGCAGCTGTGGCTGCCAGCCACGGCCTGTGGCGTTGCTTACGTCGAAGTAGACGTTGTTCGTTGCGTGGCCCCGCCATGCGGCGTAGAGCCCCCCGTCGCCGGCCGCGAGCGCGGGCCCAAGCGTGCTCTGGGCAGCACCTTGAGCGAGCGTCACGGCCGGTGACCACGAGCCGTTGATCAGCAAGGAGTCTTCGACCGCACCGCTGGTGGCGTCGGTCCAGGCGACAACCGGTGTCCCATTCAGAATCGCGATCGCTGGCGACGTCGTAGCCTGCGCGAGCTTCCCGCCAGAGCCGACTTCGACTGTGGACGCTGGACTACCCCAGGAGGTACCTGGCCCGCCATAGCTCTGGTAGTAGACAGGTGACGGGGCACCGTTGATGAACGCTGCCGACAGCGCTCCGTCGGACGCGGCCAATGCCGGCTCCACGGTCGATTGCAGCGTCCCGACCGCGGTCGGCTGAGGAAACAGTGAGGCGCCACACAGGCCGAACGACTGTGCGAGGTTCGCCGTCACCGGTGTCCCGAGACCTGTCGCCATGTCATAGCCGACCGTCGCCGGGTACGCGCCGTTCTTGGCCCGATAAAAGTTGTTGTGTCCCGTGGTGATGTCGCTGAAATCTGCCGGGTCCTTGGCGGCGTAGTAGTAGAGCGCCGGGTCGATGAACCCGAGCTTGCCGGGTGGGTGACAGGTGGGCGTTTCGGCCGCGTCGATCATCGCCAACAGTCCCGCCCACAGCGGAGCCGCAAGCGACGTGCCGTTGAGGGTGACCCATCGACCTCCGGAGTACACGGCGTAGTCCGTCGCGCTCGCACTGACGTCGGGAACCTCGCGGCAGTGGCCCGAGCGATGGTCGCACGGCGCGCCGCGCGAGTAGGAGTTGATCACGCCGGGGCCGGTCTGCCAGCTCGGCATCGCGCTCACGCGGGAGATGCCACCACCGCTGCGGGGCCACGCTGTTCCGGATGCGGCCCAGCCGGGCGAGTTGCCGAGCCCGGTGAGGACCGTTCCACCGACGCCCGTGACGTAAGGCTGCGATGCAGGGTCGTCGACCGCGCTCTGCGACGTCGGTTTCGCGTTTTGGCGGCAGCCTTCGGTTCCATCGTCGCCGGCCGCCGCGAACAGCGTCTGCCCCTGCGCTGCCATCGCCGCGAAGATCGAGTTCTCGGTCGCGATCAACCCGTAGCTGACCGCCGTCGGCTCGCAGAACACCCAACTGGTGCTGACGACCTGATCTCCGTCGTTCTGCTCGATCTGGCTGTATTCGTCGAGCAGGCCTGTGGGACCGAGCGGCGCCTCATAGACATCTATGCGATCGAGCGCAGGCGCGATTCCGGCGAGGACCTCGATGTCGGAGGTCGCCTCGACAGCACCGATGCCGCGTGTGTCGGCGTTGCCGTTATCCACGGCAGAGATCAGCGTGGGCGCCCTGATCCCAAAGCAGGCCGCGTAGCGGCTCAGGTCCTTCTGGTTGAAGCCGGACATCTCGAACAGCGCGACGGATTCACCGCCGCCGAAATCGTCCTCGTCGTACAGCGGCTCGACGTCGTAGGCCTGTGCCAGTTGATCCGGAGTCAGACTCTGAGGGTCCGCCGCCGACTCAGCTTTGCACGGCGTGCCGCTACCGACGCTCGCCGCGGCGCGGACAGTAAGTGGCGAACCGCCGAGGTCGGAGGACTCGAGCCCGGCGGGTTGTGGCCGGGCCAGGTTGTTCAAGCCCACCACCGACTGAATCAGCTTGCGGATACTGCGTGGGACGCTGGGGGCGTTGATGTTGCCGTCTACGATCGCGGACGAGGGCAATCGGAAACGGTGCAACCGGACGTGGAAGGCACTCTCGGCACGACCGACCGTCGTCATCACCGGGATCAGCAGGCGGTCGCCGGACACTGGGCCGGGATCCAGCCCGTCGGCCCGTAGCGCGGAGCGGACCTTGGAAACCGTTCGCATCGTCGGGCCGAAGCGCCGACCGAACTGGCCCTTGGCGAGAAAGTGGTGGTACTGCTTGGATCCTGGGGTGGAGACCTTGGCGACAAAGCGCGCGAGGGCGGCGGGGTTGCGAGGCTTCAACGCGATATCGATGCGGAGCGCCGACGACGCCCTGGCCGCACCGAGATCGACAGTCCGGGCGGCGACGGTCGCCCGCGTCCCGAACCGTGCCATCTCCAGCCGTCCGGGCGACGCGGCCGCGTTCGGCACCAGCGCAGCTCCAAAGGCCATGAGCAGGCTCAACACAGAGACGGCGATACCCCGACGCGTAACGATCACAGCAAACAATTCCCCCCGCATGTGCGTGCCATAACGCTAGCCACTAAACGCTCGCGTTGCCATTCGGGTCGCAGACTTGCCACGCGCGCTGAGCGAGCGACCACACGAACAGAGAAGCGTCGGAAAAATGACACTGCGTTCTTGGCAGCGAACGTACGTTCGCCTGGCGTAGAGGAACGACCCCCACATCAGCGAACCGCCCCCCGCGCCAGGTGCTCGTGAGAGATTCCCCGAGGAATTTGCCAATATCTTCAAGGATCCTTCCAACACAGCCTTCTTGAACATGCTGTTCTTCGTTCTCGAGGCTGCCTAGCGTGACAGCGGCAACGAGGGGGCGAAAGACGGTCATGAACGGGCCGGCTCTCACCGCTAACTCGCGGCGCGCACAGAGGTAGTCGGACCAACGGGCGTTGGCGAACTTTCCCCATCGCTCGGCAGTACCAGGAGCGATGCCGAAGAGGTCCGCAACCACGACGGACGGAAGTTCGACCAGCGCTTCCAGCTGGCTGCCGCGCCGGATGCAGCGCGTTCCTCAATTAAGCAACCGCCCCCAAACCAACTCCGGCGCGACTGGCACGCCGCGACGCCCACCACTGACAAACCACGACACTTCCACTGACATGCCCGCGACGCTGTCGGCTCTCACCAAAGCGCGACAACGGCAATCTCGCCTCGATGCGACAAAGTCTCACGAAGGCGCGAGAAGTCGGCACCAGTGCGGACGTGGCGGCTGGCGGTCCGATGGCAGAGGGGAGAGGCAGCCCTGGGTTTGCCAAACTGCGAGGCGCTTGCTGTTGGGTGCGGCATGTCCTGCCCTGCTGTTCCCGCGAGTACCCGTCCTGACGCCTCGGGCGTGCAGCCGAGACTCCCGACTAGTTGGGCAGCCGGTGAGAACACGGCTGGTTCTCGCGCGTTGCGCCCGGTCCGGCTGATTGTTGTCTTACTGGAGTTCTTCCGCGAGTCCGATGAGGATGCCTTCGGGGCCGCGCATGAAGCAGAGGCGGTAGTTGCTCTCGTATTGCGCGATTTCGTCGAGAAGCTCGGCACCGTGGCTGCGTAAGCGGGTGACGACATCGTCGATGTCCTCGACGGCGAACATGATGCGGCGTAGGCCGAGCGCGTTTGCGGGGGTGTCTGCGGGCTCGGTTCTAACCGCGGGTGGGGTGTGGAACCTTGAGAGCTCGACGCGGCCATGGCCGTGTGGGGTCTTCATCATGGTGATGTCGGCGCGAACGTTGTCGAGTCCGATGACCTTGCCCGCCCACGCGCCCTCGACGGTCGCTCGGCCTTCCACCTCCATGCCGAGTTCAGCGAAGAATGACTCGGCGGCTTCGAGGTTCTCGACGTTGATGAGGACGTTGTCCATCCGTCGGAGGGTCATGGGTTCCTTTCGTTTGAGAGCACGATTACCGGTATCTCGCGTGCTGTGCGAGCCTGATAGTCGTTGTAGAAGGGATATCCGGCAACGAGTCGCGGCCAGTAGAGGGCTTTCTCCTCGGGTGTCGCGATTCGGGCAGACACCGGTCGCTTGGTTCCCTTGATCTCGATGGTCGCCTCTGACTTGGCCTGCAGGTTCAGCCACCACGCCGGCGGTGCGTCGGACCCGCCGCGGGACCCGACGACCGCGTGGATGTCGCCATCCTGGATGTAGAGGAGCGGCGATTGGCGAGGCTTTCCGGTCTTGCGGCCAACGGTGTGGAGGATGAGGACCGGCAGGTCTTGCATGTGGCCGCCCAATCGGCCCTTGGACAAGCGGTAAACGATGACGTTCGTTCGAGGAATGAAATTGACGAGCTTGGCTTTGAGGGTTCCGGGTGGTGGAAAGGGGCCGGGAGGTTTGGACGACATCGGTTGATCTGGCTCCTGTCAGTTCGCTGGTGTGGCAGTCGGCGGGTCACGGGCTGATATCAGTCGTAGTAGCGCCGCACGCTTGACCCGACGCGTGCCAGGTCGGTTCCGTATATGTGGATCGAGATGGCGACCTCGTCGCCGGTGTTGTGGACCCGGTGGATGTCGCCAGGCGGAGCGAAGCCGTTGACGTCGCCGACCATGCCGTCATTTGAGCCGATGAGGTTGAGATCGGCGTCGTAGACGTCCTCGTGCTCGACCCCTTGGATCACACCAACCACGCACCAGGTCGTATGGTCGTGGATGCGAGTGAACTGGCCCGGCCGCCACACCACCGCCGTGATCGAGAACGAGCCGTCGGGCTCGACGTGCAGCATGTGGGCGGCCGCACGGTCAGGAGAGCCGAGCCGCTGCTCTGAGGTAAGGATGCCGATGCTGGGCAAGTCAGCGCGGAGATGATCGGCGACGAGCCGAGCGGTGCGCGACCAGTCGCCGCCCCTAGCGATCGCCGTGCGCACGCCGGCGGCGAGCTGCTCGTGCTCGGAGCCGGCTGAGTTGAAGGTTGTTGCCGACATGACCGCATAGTCGCGCGCCGCGGCGTATACGTCTAATGCCAGCTTCCGCCGTAATCCATAGATACGATTGATGCGTGCTCGATGTGACCCGTCTGCGTGTCCTCGATGCCGTCGCGCGGCACGGCTCGGTTACCGCGGCCGCACGCGAGCTGGCCTACTCCCAGCCGTCAGTGAGCCACCACCTCGCCCGGTTGGAGGCAGAGACCGGCGCGCAGCTGCTGCAGAAAGCCGGGCGCGGCATCCGGCTAACGCAGGCGGGACGTCTGCTGGCCGACCGGGCGGCGGAAATCATCGGCCGCCTCGACGCCGCCGACGCCGAGCTAGCCGCCCACGTTGGTCTGACCGCCGGACGCGTGCGCGTAGCCGGGTTCGCTTCCGCCATCGGGTCGCTGGTGCCCTGGGCGGCGGCCACACTGGCGCGCGACCACCCCGGCCTGGAGATCGGTTCCATCGACACACATCCACCCGAGGCGCTCGAGCTTCTGCGAACAGGCAAGGTCGAGGTCGCGATCGTCTTCCGCTACGACGCTTCCGAAGAGGAGCCCTCCGGTATCCGGCTGCGCCACCTGCTCGACGATCCGATGTACCTGCTGTCTGATCGCCCCACCCGCGGACTAGCGAGCCTCAGCGAGGCGACCTGGATCGCCGGCTGCGAGCGCTGTCGCGGCCACCTGTTGGCACTCTGCGAGGAAGCGGGCTTCGACCCGCACATTGGCTACGAGTCCGACGACATGGTTCTCATCCAGTCACTCGTCGCCGCAGGCCTCTGCGTGGCGACACTCCCCGGTCTAGCGCTGCGCGCCCACCACGCCGACGATGTCGTCGCCCGCAAGCTTCCCGGTCTGCCCCGGCGCGTATACGCCGCGACCTACGGCGACCCACCCGACCCACCCGCAGTCGCCGCGCTCGTAAGCGCCCTCGCGCAAGCGGCCGCGACGGCATACGCGGACGACCCGATGCGCCGAAGCGATGGACGCGCAAACACAGGCGCTGCCTGAGTGCTCGCCAAGAGCCGCAGCCGTCAACCACCCGCAGCAGCAAACTGGATATCCGAGAACTCGGGCGATCTCGGATTTCGATGTGTGAAGCGTCGGAAAATGACACGCCTCGTTTGTCAGCGAACGCCCGTTCGAGAGACTGACTTCGACCCAGTTGCTGAGGCCGTCGACCGGTCGCACTACACCCGCCAATGGCGAGAAGCGCGTCTCTTGTGGACTGGTCGCTGAGACCCCGTGTTTGGGGTGGCGCGGGCATCTTGTGCCTGGGCGGGTGGTGCTTGCGTCTCGCTCGACGATCCGGCTGACGGTTCGTGTCTACTTCTCAGGTGGCTGGACGCGGCTTGTGGTGACGGATCGTGTCGGTGGCGTTCAGTTCGATGAGCAGTTGCCGTAGTTGGGTGAACTGCTCTGTTCCGAGTTCTGCTTCGAGCTCGGCTTCGATTTCGCGGATTGCCTGGCGGATGGTCTGCAGGGCCGCGTGCCCGCGTTCGGTGAACTGGACCCGTTTGGATCGTTGGTCGGCGGGGTCGTCTTCGCGGGTGAGGTAGTCGAGTTGTTCGAGTTGTCCGAGGAGGTAGCCCGTTGCCTGTCTCGTCATGCCTGCCTCGGTCGCAACGTCCGAGGGGCGTCTGCCCTCTGGTGGTGGGTAGCGAAAGACGGCGAGGTATGCGGGCACGAAGTCGGCGAAGCCGCTGTCGTGGAGGGCGGCGATCATACGGTCGCGGATCGTGTCGAGGGGCGCTCTGAGGAGGGCGCCGATCAGTGGCGGTCCGATCGGGGATTCAAAATCAGTTGTCAAGGCACTTGACAATAACACGACCGGCGAGTTACGGTTGTCAAACCGCTTGACAATCCAACTGACTCGCTCGGCGGGAAAGGAACCCACGTGCCATCAGCCCCCAAGACAACGATTCAGCTAGGTCCGCTGCGAATCGACTTTCTCGTCGAAGCCGGAGATTCCAACGGCACCGTCACGATGTTCGAATGCACGGTCCCCGCCGGCTCGATGGTGCCACCGGCTCACAGTCATGACGGTTTCGAGGAGACGGCGTATGTGCTTGAGGGGACATGCACGTGGACAATCGACGGTGCGACCGGTGAGAGCGGCCCGGGGGAGTCGGTGTGCATCCGCCGCGGACAGGTCCATGGATTCGAGAATCGAGGCGATCAGGATCTGCGGATCCTCGCGATCGCGACACCCGGAGTGTTCGGCCCCACCTATTTCCAAGAAGTGGCGGGCGTCATCGCCACCGCAGCCGGTGGCCCGCCCGACCCGGCAGCGATCGGCGCCGTGATGCGCCGCCACGGACTCACACCCGCACTGCCTGCAATGTCAACGACGGCGTAAGAAACCCGCTCAGGAACGAGGCTTCGTCGTGGTGCGCTTTTGGGAGCTTTGTGCCAAGGGGTTGGTGTTGTTAGGCGTCGCACCGGCGTTTGTCTCTCAGACAGCAAGCGGCAGCCACGGCGAGGTGCCGCCTGGGCGGGGAAGGAGGTCGCGGGCTCGCGCGGCGCGCCTTGACTCAGTGTGGGATCGCTCGATCAAGCAGCGCGAACAGCGCGTCGAAATGTCGCTCGGCGGCCGCCTCGTCGGAGGCGCCGGTGTCGGCCATCGTGTAGCCGTGCTGCGCGCCCGCGTAGACCTCGGTCGTGTAGCGCACGCCGGCGTCGTTCATCGCTCGGTCAAGCACCGCGATGTTCTGCGCGGTCATGCTCGGATCCTGATCGGCATGGCCCCAGTAGACCTCCCCGCGGACATGGGGCGCTAGCAGGTGAGCGCTGTCCTCGTCTTCGGTGACCATGCGACCAGTGTGAAAGCCGCCGATCGCGGCCACGCGGTCGGGGTACGCGGCGGCGATGGTCCATCCGACCCAGCCGCCGAAGCAGTAGCCGGTGACTGCGATAGGACCGGCGCTCAGCTGTGTGAGCCTGTCTAGGTAGGCGCCGCCGTCGCCTGCCACCGCTTCGGGGGTCAGCGCCCGCATCAGCGGGCCTAGCGTCCGAAAAAACCTGCCGCGAGCCTCAGCGTCCTCCAGGTTTGGGGTTTCCCACAGGGGAGCGCGTCCTCCGCGATAGAACACGTTCGGGGCCAGGACAACGTAGCCCCTCGCGGCGATCCGGTCGGCCATTTCTTCGATCCGGGGACGCAGCCCGATCGCGTCCATCACCAACAGAACGCCAGGATGCGCTGCATCACCGGCCGGCTTGGTCAAGTAGCAGTCGGCCGCCCCGTCTCGAGTCGGTACGTCGATCATTGAGCTATTCATGCCCGAAGGGTCGCAGGTCCGCTGAACACGATCTGCGGGCTGCACATGCCGGCCGCGAGGACAGACGCTCCGGAGTCCTGGATCCCGCCCTGTGGCTGCCGGGTCTGGACGACCGGTCCGATACTCGGCAGCCAGCAACGACCTTCCATTCGCGAAAACACAGAAGCAGCATGGGGCTTCCGCTCTCGCCCGAGTTCACCCGTGGATGCGGACGTGCTTTCGCTCATCGACGAGCCTGCGTCTTCGCATGAGCTTGGTCCTGCTTGGCGCGGTAGACAACGAGCGTCGACGGTTTCGGCCGCTAGGGTCAACAGGCGCGTGCAGGTTCCGTGGCAGTCTCTCTTAGCAAGTTGCCGGCTGCATAGTTGATCGCTCGGACTGGCGACCACGATGTCGTTGGGCGTCGGTTGGCGGGCTACCAGGGGATCGCGAGGATCTGGTCGGCGTCCTCTGACGCGTAGTTCGCGACCGGTCGCAGATGACGGCCATCGAACTCCCAGACCCAGTCGCGCTCCTTGTAGCCGGAGTTGGCGGGCTGGTCCTGGGTGACGAGTACGTCGCCGGTCCGTGGCTCGGTCGCGATGATCGAGTCCTCGAGCCCGAGTTCCAGCAGCTTGCGCGTGAGCACGTGTCCGTGCGGGCTGTACTGCACCAGTACAGCCTGGCCGAGGTGAGCGCCGCCCTGGTTCGGGGGGCTATGGCGGTTGCAGCCCTCATCAGCGACGATCCCCTCGGTGTCGAACGCGACCGCACGGAAGAGGCAGCCGCGATCCGGTCGGATCAGGGTCAGCTTCGTGGGCGCGCTCCCAGCGTTGATCGGCGCGAGCGCGAGGTAGTCCCGGCCAGTCGGACAGCCGAAGCCACCAGCCATCGTGATCGGCCTGCCGTCGGCACGATCCAAGAAAAACGCAAGCTCGGTGCCGGCTTGGTTCCAGGCCGTTGGCCCGTAGCCATCACAGGGGTTGTCGCTGGTCGCGATCGCACGTCTCCTGCCTGATATCAGACCGCGGACGAACAGGCCGGTCGTTCCATGCGTGCTCAAGCAAGGTGCCATCGTGAGCGCGACTTCGTTACCTGCGGGATCTGGCACGACCTCACTAATTGCCTCTGATCCCGGGACCTTGAACACAGTGTTGAAACCTGATTGCCCGGGCGAGAGCGCCTCTACCGTGTTCTTGCACGAGTTGGCGATCCAGCGCGGACATTCCATGGAGACCTTCCCCGGCGGCGTATCGCAATGCGGCCCTGACGTGACGATGAGAAACAGACGCCCACCGTTCGTCGCGGGCGCCAGCCGGACACTGCTCTCACCCGGCGCCGGCAGTCCTGCCAGCGTCGCGACCTGCCGGATTCTTCGCCCCGACGTGCTCGAAAACAGAACCAAATTCGTGTGCCCACTGCACGCGCACGCCGGGACCAGCGACACGAAGGCCCGTGCCGGCGCCTCAGTCCGCGCAGCCGCCGCAGCTGAAAGCACGACCGCGAACACAACAAAGGCGCACACCGGCACGAAGCGAAAGCGAGTCACTCCTTCACACTACGAACAAATCGCATCCGCGTCACGACCATGCCCGGTCGCCACCAAACCTGTCAGCGTCTTCAATGCGACTTGAACCGTCTGGCACGGACGTGCTTTCAGTTCATGACGTGCCTCTCAGTTCCCCTACCAACCGTTGCGCTTTGCGCGGAACCGAAGGGACTGGGATTCCGGTATCACGGGTGATACCATTGCTTCATGGCGATGACATTGCGTCTTACCGACGAAGAGACTGAGGCGTTGCGCCTCCGCGCCGAGCACGAAGGAACGTCCATGCAGGAGGTTGCACGAGCAGCGGTGCGCGAATACATCGAGCGTGCCAGCGGCCGTGAGCTTCTTGATCGCGTGCTTGACGAGCAGCTACCGCGCTACGCCGAAGCGCTGCGGCGCCTCGGCGAGTGATCTTCCTCGACCTCGAGGACTTGGTCCAGGTCGCTCGTCGAACGCTGGGGGCTGAGCCGGTCGTTCGTGATTGGGGCTTACTCGAGTCAGCGCTGGCCCGACCGCGCTGCAAATCGGCATGAATGCTCGATAATGCACGTTATGTGAACCGACGTGTAGTGCAGAGCGTCGGTCTGGGCGAGCGTCACTCAGCGGAGGCCTTGTAGAGCGCGTCCCCGATCGCTGTTTCGGGGCGCGCTCCGGGGCCGTGCAACTGCGTATCGCC
>DATASU010000036.1:0-14185 GCA_036269095.1 Solirubrobacteraceae bacterium | reverse complement strand
GCCAACAGCATCGTCACCGCGACGATTCTTGCGGTGGCTCGTGGCGCAGGTGAGACGGCTCCTGTGCTGATGACCATCCCAACCTTCGGACTGACCTACCAGCTGAACCCGGGTCATGCCGTCCCGACGGTTCCACTGGAGATCTGGCAGCTGCTCAATTCCGGACTGACGTCCGAGCTTCAGCAGGCGTGGGGCGCGGCATTTCTTCTGATGATCCTGATCTTGGTTGTCAACATCGGCGCCCGCGTGTGGCTGCGTCGGAGCGAAAGGAAACGCGGACTATGAGCATTGGCCAGTCCTCAGAGGAGATCCCCGAGGAGGGCGGAACGACTCGGCTGCGCCTGCCGGACGCTGCTCCCGGAACCGACACCGTGATGGCCACAAGCGCCGCGCCGGAGGTCGCACACGAGACCGTCTTCCACGCGACTGCGGTGTCCGTCAACTACGGCGAGAAGCGGGCGCTCGATGGCGTCAGCATGGAGATCGACAAGTACCGGGCGACAGCCTTCATCGGCCCGTCGGGCTGCGGCAAGAGCACTTTCCTGCGCTGCCTGAACCGCATGAACGACTCGATCCCCAACTTCCGCCTGGGCGGCGAGCTGCGCTACCACGGGCACGACCTGTACGGCAGTGAGGCCAACCGCGTCGAGGTGCGCCGGCGGATCGGGATGGTCTTCCAGAAGCCGAACCCGTTCCCCAAATCGATCTACGACAACATTGCCTGGGCCGCCAAGAACCTCGGCATGAAGGACAACCTCGACGAGCGCGTCGAGCGCGCGCTGCGCGGCGCGGCCTTGTGGGACGAGGTCAAGGATCGCCTGAAGTCGAGCGCGTTGGGCCTCTCCGGCGGCCAGCAGCAGCGCCTCTGCATCGCCCGTGCGATCGCGATCGAGCCCGACGTCGTGCTGTTGGACGAGCCCGCCTCGGCGCTTGACCCGATCGCGACCGCGGCGATCGAGGACCTGATCCACGCACTGAAGTCCGAGTACACGATCGTGATCGTCACGCACAACATGCAGCAGGCGATGCGCGTCGCCGACAAGACGGCGTTCTTCAGCCTCGACGAGACACGGATCGGGACGCTGATCGAGTTCGACAAGACCGACAAGCTCTTCTCGCGCCCGGCAGACAAGCGCACCGAGGCCTACATCACGGGCCAGTTCGGCTAGCCGGCCCCGCGGCAACTTCATCTCTCTCCCTCAAGCGGGTCGCCGGTTCCCACGGAGCCGGTGACCCGCTTGTGGTTAAGCGGCCGTCGCTGGGTTAGCGGCCCGGGTCCAGCTGCTCGCCTTCTCCCTCAAAGACACCGGTGCCGCTCCTTACCGCCAGTCTGCGAGCCGCGGTCGAGGCCAGCGCCCGGGGTCCTGCCCCTCCAAAAACGCAGTCGCGCATATGTGCCGAAACTGTGACGCGGTGTGACAACTTTGTGTCGCGCTTAGGTTTCCGAAAGCTCCACGTCACATTTTCCACACGGCGACACACTTTTGGCACATCCGCGAACCCATGCAATTGGACACACCAGTCCGGGCGGCGGCATCTCACGGGGGCCCGGAGGGTGGATCTGAGTGCGACGCGCGGAGGATCTGAGAGCGACGCGCGGACGGATCTGAAAGCGACGCGCGGACGGATCTGAAAGCGACGCACGGGGAAGCTGCGGCAATCCCCGCTCGGGCCACCTAGCGCGGCCCACAGCGCCCCCCACGAGGCTCCCTGCGGCCCGCGGAGCCCGCTCTGAGGTGTCCCTGAACTCGCACGGGCCGCCGGTGACCAAAAAGAAGGGGCACGGCCTGCCGGCCGTGCCCCCGAGAGAGATGCTGCTTTAGATGATGCGAATGGCTAGAGCTTGACCGACTTGCCCGAGAACGGCTGGTCCCAGCTCGAGACCGACGCGATCGTCGCTGTCTGCGATACCGCTGCGACCTTGAGCTTGGCGTTGCTCTTCAGGGCCTTCTTGCCCTTGGCGGTCAGCTTGATCTTGAAGCTGCCCTTGCCCTTCGGCTGGAGGCTGAACTTGGCGGTGCCGGCCAGCTTCTTGCCGTCAAGCAGGTCGATGGTGCCGCCGGCCTTGTAGGCGCTCGAGTCGGTCACGGTGACCGATGCGCTGGTGCCGCTGACGGTCGCCTTGGCGCCGATCTTGACCGAGCCGATGGCGGGCGTGGTGAACGAGCCGTTGGGGCTCTGGTAGTAGAGAGCGCCACCGGTGTCACCGTAGTAGTAGATGCACGGGCCCTGGTCGGCCGGGAGGCTCGTGCCTCCGTAGTTCACCACGGCACCGGGTGCGAGGTAGCTCGCGAGCGTCGGGTCGGCCTGGATCGCGACGTTCGGGTAGCACTTGTAGCTGTTGTTGGCCGGGGCCGCGGGCGAGCCCGAGGTGTTGCCAACCCAAGCGGCGACGTCGACGTTGCTGGCCTGAGTGGTCGCGCCGGCCTGCTGAACGACCCAGTAGTAGTACTTCGTACCCGGCGTCAGCGGGGTGCTGCCGGTGTTGCTCTGCGCGGCCTGACCGAAGGCTCCGATCGTCGCGGAGACGCTCGAGAGCCCAGCGACCGTGGGTACCTGGATGTCCTGGGCCTGATTGGTCTCAGGACCCGGCAGATCGCCGTTGGCGTCATAGTCGGACACCGGGTCGTACTCGAACGTGACGTCCGAGTAGTCGTCGGCCGCCGCGTTTGAGATCGCCCGCGGAGTGCCGCTGTTGGAGATGCCGGGGTCGTTGACGCCGCCGTTGCTGATCTTGGCGTCGGTGATCGTGACGCTGACATCCGAGTTGGCTCCGGAGACCGGGATGCCGTCGATCGGCGCGTAGCTGCCGGTCGTGGTCAGGCTCGGAGCGGTTCCATCGTTCCACTTCTCCGCGGTCATCCCGATGTTGGCGATCGGGCTCCAAACAAGGCCTGAGCTCGAGACGGGGATGATCGATTCAAAGCTGCCGCCCGTGTCGATCGAAGCGGAGACGGTGGCCGACTCCGGGGTGATCGCCGAGGCCGACCCGATGGCAGGGTTGTTCACGTAGTAGTTAGCGGTGGAGATCCCGTTTGCGGCCTCAGCCGGAACTGCGACGAGCCCGCTGGCGCCGATCGCGATGCCTGCGATCATGGCTGCGCGGGAGAACTTACTCGTCAATTTCTTCCTCCTATGGTCTGTCGCCACTCGGTGGCAGGCGTTGAAGCCGAACCCAACGAGCGACGGAAATCGTGCTTCCTCAGTCCGGCCAGCCTTCAGCGGTGCAGACGCACGAGGAGGCCCCATCAGCCATGTACCGAAGGCACGCTCCTGTGCCTCTGGGAACCCCCGAGGCGCGGCAAAACTAGCACTCAGAGCGAGGCCCGTTGCGACCGTTCAGGGCTCCACAGGGGAGATATGGCGGTTTGTGGCTTGGGAGTCACAAACAATTAACAACTCGGGCCGAGTTGTCACAAGTTAGTAACAAGTGAGAGACACCCGGCGCGACCGCCAGATGCCTCTCACCGGGGCCTTCAAACTGGGCGATCGCGCGGACCTCGGGCTCGCCGCCGCTCGGCGGTGGGCGTGGGGCACGCCCCCCTCGGGCTCGCCGCCGCCCGGCGATGGGAGTGGCTGTCACTCGCCCGAGCGGAGCGGGCTGGCGCGCGCCGCGCGGCCTGGGCTAGCGCCCGCCGCGGCCTGGGCTAGCGCCCGCGGCGGCCGCGGCCGTAGACCGTGCGATAGACGCGCTGCAGCAGACGCGTGGCGCGCACGCTGTAGGGGAACATGAACAGCTCGCGGCGTGGCCCGAAGCCGCTCACCAGCAGCGACTGCACGCGGCAGTACTTGCGGATGCCGGTGATGCCGTGGCGCGAGCTGATCCCCGAGGACTTCCAGCCGCCCATCGGCAGGTTCAGCGCGAAGTAGGTGATCTGCGCGGCGTTGACGCAGACCGCGCCGGCCTCGAGCCGCCTCGCGATCTCCTCGCCGCGCGGGGTGTCGCGCGTCCAGACACTGGCCTGCAGGCCGTAGTCCGAGTCGTTGGCGAGGCGCACGGCCTCGTCGACGTCGGCGACCTTCATGATCGGCAGCACCGGACCGAAGGTCTCCTCGCGCATCGTCTCCATCGAGTGGTCGACATCGACAAGCACCGTCGGCTCGTAGAAGTGGCCTCCGGAGTCGTGATGCACGTGGCCGCCGACCAGCACCTTCGCGCCCTTCTCGACCGCGTCGCGCACGTGCGCGTCGATCGTCTCGATCTGCGGCGGGAAGATGATCGCGCCGATGTCGACGCTGCCGGGACCGTCGGGTGCGCCTTGGCGCAGCTCGCCGACCTTCGCGGTAACACGCTGAACGAAGTCGTCGTAGACCGGCTCCTCGACGTAGACGCGCTCGACCGAGATACAGACCTGACCGGAGTTGTTCATCGAGTAGTACGCGGCGGCGGTAGCCGCCTTCTCGACGTCGGCGTCGGCGCAGACGATCATCGGGTCCTTGCCGCCGAGCTCGAGGTGGCAAGGGATCAGCGCTTCGGCGGCGGCCTTGGCAACCAGCTTGCCGGTGCGCGTCGAGCCGGTGAACATGATGCAGTCGACGCTCGCGACGAGCGTCGCGCCGGTCGATCCGTCCCCGGTCACGACCTGGAAGACGTTGTCCGGCATTCCGCATTCGTGGAACATCTCGGCCATCAGCATCGAGCTCAACGGCGTCACCTCGCTGGGCTTGAGGATCACGCTGTTGCCGGCCATCAGTGCCGGGATGCAGTCGCCGAAGCCGTTGACGAGCGGGAAGTTCCAGGGACCGATCACGCCAACGAGGCCGACAGGCTCGTAGCGCAGCACCAGCTTCTTGCCTGCCACCGCCGGGTTGCCCCAGTAGTGGGCGTGCTCCTCCTTGAGATATTCCTTGGCGTGCTTGGCCCAGAATCCGAGTGACTGCACGACGTAGCCGAAGTCGGTCGCCTGGGCATCCTCGTAGGTCTTACCGGTCTCACCGACCACGGCAGCGATCACGCGCTCGCTGTTGTCGAGCGCCCAGCGCTGGGCGCGCTGCATGACCTCGGCACGGGCCGAGAAGCTGAGCTCGGCCCACCCGATCTGGGCCGACCGCGCTCGACTCACAATGCCGGAGAGCTCCGCCGCGCCGGCCACCGGGACGGTCGTGATGACCTCACCGGTGGCGGGGTTCTCAACCGCGATCGTGCTCATCTCAGGCCGCTAGTCGCCGAGCTCGACCGACTCGATCACCGCCGGCTCCTCCGGGCGGTCGCGTGAGTCCGTCGCCAGCCCCTCGATCGCGTCAACCGCGTCCATGCCGTCGGTCACACGACCGAAGACCGTGTGCTTGCCGTCGAGCCAGGGGGCGGCGTCGGTCGTGACGATGAAGAACTGCGAGCCGTTGGTGTTGGGGCCCGCGTTGGCCATCGCGAGCGCGCCACGCGTGACCTTGTGCTGGTTGAACTCATCCTCGAAGGTGTAGCCGGGACCGCCGGTGCCGGTGCCGAGCGGGCACCCGCCCTGAATCATGAAGTCGGGGATCACCCGGTGGAAGCTGATGCCGTCGTAGAAGTTGTCGGCCGACAGCTTGCGGAAGTTCTCAACGGTCTTGGGAGCGTCCTCGTCGAAGAACTCGAGGGCGATCGTGCCGTGATTCGTGTGGAGTTTTGCTGTGCTCATTGCCGGGACCCTACCCCCTCGACGATTTCGGCACCTTCAGAAAGAGAAAAGGGCGCGCCCGTTGCCGGACGCGCCCCTTTCAGGTGGTACCTCTCAGAGGTGGTACCTCTCAGCTGACTACGGCGCCGGGGTGGTCGTCGTGCCCGTCGTGGTCGTAACGGCAGCCGTCGTGCCGGTCGTGGCCGACGCCAGCTGCGTGGCGTAGATCTGGCCCTGAGCCGTCACGGTCGCCGGGTTGGTCGCGGCGCTGCCGATGCTTCCACCGGACGTTGCCTTGACACTGCTGACGCAGGTGACCTGCGAGGTGGCCGCTGCCGTGCTGCTCGGCGCGAGGGCGACGAGCGGGATCGACTCCGTCTGCACCTGCGGCGCAGGCGTGTCGGAGGGGGCCGGGAGGTCGACGCTGACGCTGCGCTGAGCCTGGGCGCCACCGGCGTTGAGCGTGCACGTCACGACGACGTGCTGGTCGACGGCGGTGTTGTCAGTGCTCGGCGTGATCGTCACGTAGGGGTTGGCCTGCACCATGTAGCCGGAGCCAGCGGGCAGCGAGACCGACGAGACGGTCGCGGCCGTGGTCGCGCTGTTGACCGCAACCGCGGCGGCGGCCGCACTGTTGGTCTCTCCGGCGCCGGTGGCCGCGCAGGTCACCTTGCCGTTGACGTCAACCGCGGTGATCGCCTGGCCGGTCGTGCAGGAGCTCTTGAGACGCAGCTGCACGTCGTTCTTGTCGATGCGCACGGTGCCCACCGAGCCCGGTGCGATCTTGCTGAACGTCACGGCGCTGTTCATGATCTTGCGCGTGCCGACGGCGCCCGTCGCGAGCTTCGGGTTGGTCACCGCGAAGGTCTTGATCTGGTTGGCGCCGACGCTGCGCGCCGGGATCGTCACGGCAGCGTAGGCGCCGCCGGAGAGGGCGACGAACAGTGCGACCATCGCCACCATCATGGCCCCGGACGGGCGTCGCCGCAGGCCTCCGCGCGCGACCGAGCGCAGCTTTGAAGTTGGATCGAGCATGTGCAGCCCTCCTGTCGTTTTGTTCTGTCCTATGTACCCCGGAACACGACGGGCACCGACAAGTCGCGGCTGCAAGAAATGCTGCTTATGCCAGGCTGACACGGCGTTCGACTGGTGGCGGCCAGCGGGCCGCCAGCGGCGCTGTCCCGCTCAGCCGCGGGCGAGCTCGAGCCGCAGCGGCCGGCCGGCGACCTCGATGCCGGCGGCCGACTCGACGATCCGGTCGGCGTCGCCCTCGGGAACCTCGGCGAACGAGAAGCGCGCGAGCACGCGTACGTTGCGGACGGCCTCGCCATCGAGGTCACCGGCATTGGTGAGCGCCTGGACGACGTCCTTCGGCTCGATCCCGTCGGCGTGACCGCCGGCAATGATCAGCTTGCGCAGCGGCAGCTCGGCAACGTCGCGGTCGACGTCGTGCGGCTTGGAATGCCGCTTCGGGCGGGCCTTGACGGGAGCGGCCGGGGCGGCGGTTTCGGCCTCGGCGTCCTTCGTCCACGGCGTCAGCTTGACCCCGGAATGCGCCTCGATCGCCTCCACCTCGCGCTTCTGGCGTGTCTCGAAGAAGGTGATCGCGCGGCCGGTGCGGCCGACACGGCCGGTGCGGCCGATGCGGTGCACGTAGACGTCGGGAGAGTTCGGGACATCGAAGTTGATGACGTGCGAGACCGTCGAGATGTCGAGCCCGCGGGCGGCGACATCGGTCGCGACCAGCAGTGGCGTGCGACCGTCCTTGAAGCCGATCATCACGCCATCGCGCGCGCCCTGGGACATGTCGCCGTGCAGCGCCTTGACGTTCATGCCCTTGTCGCGCAGCGTGCGGTAGAGCTGGTCACAGCGGATCTTGGTGCGGCAGAAGATGATCGCCTGCTTCGGGCGCTCGGCCTCGAGTACCTCGACCAGCGCCGCGACCTTGTCCTTGGAAGCGACCTGCAACCCGAACTGCTCGACGGAGTCGACCGTAAGCGTCGCGGAACGGACCTTGACGACGATCGGGTCATAGAGATACTGATCGGCGAGCCGCTGAATCTCGGGCGGCATCGTCGCGCTGAACAGCGCCGTCTGACGGCTCGAGGGCGTCAGCGACAGGATCTTCTCGACGTCCTCGAGAAAACCGAGGTCGAGCATCTCGTCGGCCTCGTCGAGCACCACGAAGCGGCAACCGTGGAGCATCAGCGAATGGCGGCTGATCAGATCCTTGACGCGTCCGACGGTGCCGACGACGACGTGGCCACCGGCGCGCAGCTGCGCCTGCTGGCTGCGGATCGGGGCGCCGCCGAAGACGGCGACGACATCGACGCCCTTGCGCGCGCCGTAGGAGCGCAGCGCCTGCGTGACCTGGATGCAGAGCTCACGCGTGGGCGTCAGGACCAGCGCCTGGACCTCGTGCTCGGAGGGATCGACGTGGTTGATCAGCGGGAGGCCGAAGGCGGCCGTCTTGCCTGAGCCGGTCTGCGCCTGGCCGATCACGTCGAGGCCCTGGAGCATGTGCGGGATCGCCTGCTCCTGGATCGGGCTCGGCTCCGAGTAGCCGACATCGTGGAGCGCCTCGAGGATCGGCTCGGAGAGTCCAAGATCGGCGAAAGTAGTCATTCATGCCCACGATAGACGGCGCCCGCCATTAGTGCGGGGCGGCACGAGCGCAATCTTTCGGTACCGACTTGTTCAGTACCAAATCGTTTGGTACCTTATCTAAGGACACGACGGAAAGGTACGCCCGGATGGCTACAGCAACGGAGACAGCAGACAACCACCTGAACCCCTACGTTTGGCGCATCGCGCCGGTGATCGTGCTCGGCACGATCATGTCGATCCTCGATACGACGATCGTCAACGTCGCCCTCGACACACTTGGGCGCGAGCTGCACGCGACGCTCAGCTCGATCCAGTGGGTGGTCACCGGCTACATGCTGGCGCTGGCCGCGGTGATCCCGATCAGCGGCTGGGCGTCGCGCAAGCTCGGCGCCAAGAACGTCTGGCTGTTCTCGGTGCTGATGTTCACGCTCGGCTCGGCGCTCTGCGGCCTCGCGACCTCCCCTGCCGAGCTGATCGCCTTCCGCGTCCTGCAGGGCATCGGCGGCGGCATGATCATGCCCGTCGGACAGCTGATGATGGCCACGGCCGCCGGCCCCAAGAACATGGGCAAGGTCACGGCGATCACCGGTGTGCCGGCGATGCTCGCGCCGATCCTCGGCCCGACGATCGGCGGCGCGATCCTGCAGGTGACGACCTGGCGCTGGATCTTCTTCGTCAACGTGCCGATCGGGATCATCGCGATCATCGCCGGCCTGCGCCTGATCCACGCGTCCGAGCGCAAACGCGACGAGCCGGCGCTCGACTTCGTCGGCCTCGCGCTGATGGCGACGGGCCTGCCGCTGTTCACCTACGGCCTGGCCGAGATCGGCTCGCTCGGAACCTTCAACTCACCCAAGGTCATCTTCCCGATCATCGCCGGCGTTGTGCTGATCGCCGGCTTCGTGTGGCACGCGCTGCGCGCCCGCCGGCCGCTGCTGCAGCTGCATCTCTACCAGCGCCCGAGCTTCTCCTCGGCGGCGGTGTGCATCTTCCTCGTCAGCGCCGCGATGTTCGGCAGCATGATCCTGTTCCCGCTGTACTGGCAGAACGTCCGCCACATGAGCGTGATCGACACCGGTCTGCTGTCGGCGCCCCAGGGACTCGGCATGGCGCTCGTGATGCCGTTCGCGGGGAAGCTGACCGACAGGCACGGCGGCGGCGTCCTGGCGCTGATCGGCGTCGGGCTGACGACGCTGTTCACGCTGCCGCTCGCGCTGCTCGGCGCGCACACCTCGATCGTCTACCTGATGGCGATGATGTTCCTGCGCGGGATCGGCATCGCCTTCGCGTTCGTGCCGACGATGACCGCCGCCTACGCCTCACTGCGGTCCTCCGAGCTGTCCGACGCCACCCCGCAGCTCAACGTGCTGCAGCGGGTCGGCGGCTCGATCGGCACCGCGATCCTGGCGGTGGTCCTGCAACGCGCGACCTCCGGGGCGCACACCGCCGCCGCCGCGGCCGGCGCGTTCGGCACCGCCTTCTGGTGGGCGCTCGGGATGACCGCGTTCGCGCTGTTGCCCTGCATCTGGCTGCTGGTCACCGAGCGCCGCGCGCGGGCGGCACGCAGCGATGACATCGAGCACCTCGCGCTCGACTCCGGCGCCGTCGTCGAGGCGCTCGCATGATCGACGCGCACGACGAGCTCGGGCGGGCGTTCCGCGCGGTCAACATCGCGATGCGCCGCCTGCGTGGCCGCGAGACCCACCACTCCGGTCTCAGCTACGCGCAGTTCGGGCTGCTGCTGGCGCTCGACGGCGGCAACGCGCTCTCCGCGCGCAGCCTCGCCGAGGCGGCCTCGCTGTCACCCGCGTCGGTCACGCAGATGCTCGAGGTGCTCGAGTCCGGCGGCCTGGTCGCGCGCACGCGCTCGGCCGAGGACAAGCGGATCGTGCTCAACGAGCTGACCGAGCGCGGCCAGGAGGCGCTGAGCAAGGTGCGCAAGCGCATGGAGCCGGCCTGGCGCGCGGCGCTGGCCGACTTCAGCGAGGCCGAGCTGCTGACCGCCGCGGCGGTGCTCGACAGGCTCGCCGAATGCTTCTCGGGCATCGCCGAGGACAGCGCGTCAGACGCTGTGGGTCTCGGTGGCGACGACGGCCGCTGAGGCTCCGCGCCGGATCAGGCGCGGGGCGACGACGCGCAGCAGCGCGCCGAGCCAGTAGTAGCGCGGCACATATACCTCGGGCGAGCCGCCCGGTCCGGCCGTCATCACCGCCTCGGCGACGCGCGCGGCGTCCGAGACCGCCCAGCGCGTCAGGCGGTTGGCGACCAGCTCGGCCTGCGGGAAGCCCTCGGTGGCGATGAACCCGGGCAACACGTTGGCGACGTGCACGCCGTGGCGGCGCTCCTCGAGAAACAGCGAGTCGCTCCAGGCGCCGAGCGCGGCCTTGCTGGCGCTGTAGCCGCCGGTCGCCACGCGCGAGATCTTGGCCGACGTGCTCGTGACGTTGACGATCGCCACCGGCGACCGCAGCGGCTTCCCGCCGAGGGTGGCCCGCTGGCCAGATGGGGCGCTCTTGCTCATGGTGGCCCGCTGGCCACCACTGGCGCTGGGGGTGGAATCGGGCCCGCCCGCCCCTCTCCCAGCAGCCGTACGGCGTAACAGCGGCAGCAGCGCCTCGACCAGCCGCACCGGCGCCTCGAAGTTGACGCGCAGGTGACGCTCGACGTTGTCCCAGCCGCCGTCGGCGAAGGCCACCGCCCAGCGTGCTCCGGCGTTGTTGACGAGCAGGTTGAGCGCACCGAACTCGCGTTCGACGAACTCGGCGATGCGGGCCGGCGTCTGCCGGTCGGCGAGGTCGGCAGCGAACACCGTCGCGCCGATGTCAGAGGCGAGCGCCTGCAGCCGATCCTCGCGGCGGGCCACCAGGATCAGCTGCACATCGGGCTCACGGGCGAGGCGGCGCGCGACCGCCTCGCCGATTCCGCTCGAGGCTCCCGTGATTAGTGCGACGTACGGCACCTCCGGGATGCTACGCCGCGAGTGTGCGGTTGAAGCGCCTCAGCGCGAGCGGAACGAAGATCGCCAGCAGCAGCAGCGACCACAGCAGCATCGAGAGCTCGGCGTGATCGAGCAGCCAGGAGCCCGACGACGGATAGTGCTCGCTGAGCTTGCGCACCGTCGCGACCAGCGCTGAGATCGGATCCCAGTCCCCGATCGTGCGGGGAATCAGATCCATCTGCGAGATCGACACGAACGTGCCGGCCAGGAAGCTGAGCGGGAAGATGATGATGAACCCCACCCCCTGCATCGCGTCCGGCGAGCGCACGAGCATGCCGAAGTAGGTGCCGGCCCAGGTGAAGGCGAACATCGCCAGCAGCACCAGGCCGAGGCATTCGAGTCCGGTGCCGACCCCCGAGAAGTGCGGGTGCCAGCCGACAACCAGACCGAGCAGCACGTAGACCGAGAGGCCGAGCAGCTGCTCGCAGTACTGGCCGAGCACCTGGCCGGTGACGATCGACAGTCGCCGCACCGGCATCGAGCGGAAGCGGTCGAGCACGCCCTCGGCCATGTCATGGCTGGTGGCTGTGCCTGTCCCGATCAGCCCGAAGGCGAGACCCTGGCCGATGATGCCGGGGACCAGGTAGTCCGCGTAGCTGATGTGAGGCTCACGGATAGCCGCACCGAACACGTAGCGGAACAACAGGATGAAGACGATCGGCTGGATCGTCACGTCGAGGATGCGCTCCGGCACGCGCGGGATCGCGCGCAGGCTGCGGAACGTCAGCAGTGCGGACTCGCGGATGTAGGTGCTCATGCCGCAACCTCCTCCTCGGTCGTAACTTCCTCGGCGGGATGGCCGGTCAGCGTGATGAATGCGTCGTCCAGCGTCGGGCGCCGCAGCGCGATCTCGTCGACGGCGATCTTGGTGGCGGCGACGGCCTGGGCGACGCGGTTGAGGTCGGTGACCTCATCCGGTGCCGGGACCGATATCCGGCGCTGCTCGGGTTGGAGCGTCAGCTCGAGCCCCTGCCAGCCGAGCTCCTGCTTGAGCTGCTCGAAGCCCTGGGAGTCGACCGCGACAACATCCACGCGCTGGTCGCCGACCAGCGCCTTGAGCTCGGAGGGCGTGCCCTTGGCGATCTCACGACCGTGGTCGATCAGCACGATGCGGTCGGCGAGCGCGTCGGCCTCCTCGAGGTACTGCGTGGTGAGCAGCAGGGTGATGCCCTCGGCGACGAGCTCGCGCACCGTCGCCCAGACGACCTGGCGGCTGCGCGGGTCGAGGCCCGTGGTCGGCTCGTCGAGCACCAGCAGCTTGGGCCTGTCGATCAGGCCGGCGGCGAGGTCGATGCGGCGGCGCTGACCGCCGGATAGCTGCTTGACCAGGCGATCCTTGAACTCGACGGCGTCGAAGCGCTCGATCAACTCATCCGCCTTGCGCGTGGCGGCGGCGCGGCCGTGGCCGAGCAGGCGGCCGATCAACTGCAGGTTCTCACGCGCGGTGAGGTTGGGATCGAGCGCGGCGAACTGGCCGGTCAGCGAGATCGACCGGCGGACCTTGTCGCCCTGATGGGCGACGTCAAAGCCGTTGACCTTGGCGGTCCCGGCGTTGGGCTTGAGCAGGGTGGCGAGCATGCGGACCGTCGTCGTCTTGCCCGAGCCGTTGGGCCCCAGCAGCGAGAAGACCGTGCCGGCGGGAACGTGCAGATCGAGCCCGTCGACCGCACGGACATCGCCGAAGAGCTTCGTCAGCCCCTGTGCCTCGATCGCAATCAAGGAGTTGTCCTGGTTTTGGAAGTTCATGGTCGGGCAGCTTACAGTCACTGTAAAAATTCTGCAACTGTAATTTTGCGACTAGGATATGAGCATGGCCTTCGAGGGTCTGCGAGAGCTGAAGAAACGGGAGACGCGCCAGCGGATCTCCAACGTCGCCACCGAGATGTTTCTCGGGCGCGGCTTCGAGGCCGTGACCGTGACCGAGGTCGCCGCGGCGGCGGGCGTCTCCGAGAAGACCGTCTACAACTACTTCCCGACCAAGGAGTCGCTGGTCCTCGATCAGCTCGAGGGCCAGGTCGAGCGGCTGATCGGCGCGGTGCGTGACCGCGAACGCGGGGTCTCGCCGAGCGCGGCGCTCGTGCAGGCGCTGAAGGAGGACTCGCAGCGCTTCTACGCGATGATGCCCGCCGAGCGGCTGCCGGAGATCGAGCGGTTCAGCGCGATGGTGCGCGGCACCGCCGCGCTGCGCGCCGCCTGGAGCGAGCACCGGCACGCGATGGTCGCGGCGCTGACGCAGGTGCTCGCCGACGAACTGCAGGTCGACAGCATGACGCCCGAGCCGCTGATCGCGTCGCGGGCGCTGATCGGGCTGGTCGAGCTTCTGTATGACTCACGGCTGCGGCATGCCAGCGCCGGCCACGGCCCGCGCGAGCTGCAGGACCTGGTCAACGCCGACATCGAGCGCGGCGCGCGGCTGCTCGACACCGGCATCTGGTCGCTGCAGCTGTTGGTCGAGGGGCGGCGCTCGAAGGATCAGATCCACGAGGCCGCGGTGGTCGTCGAGCACGCGCGCCAGCAGGTGATGACGGCACTGCGCAGCGCCAAGCGCTCGTGGAAGGAGGCGCACGACGAGGCCCGCACGGCGGCACGCGAGGCCGCGCGTGAAGCCGCCCGCGAGGCCGCGCGTGAGGTGCGTCAGCACGCGACGCAACTGGCACGCGAGCTCGCTCGCGAGGCCCATCAGCAGGCGCGCGAGACCCATCAGCAGGCGCGGGAATCGCAGCGGCAGGCGCAACAGGAGGCGCGCGAGGCGCAGCGGGTCGAGCGTGAGGCGCAGCGGGAGTTGCAGCGCGAGGCGCAGCGCGCCGCCCGCCAGCAGGGACGGCACCAGCGCTAGGTCCCCTGCGAGAGCAGGCTGTTGGACTCCGAACCGTCGTAGTGGACGCTGCGACCGAAGGCCTGCGCGCGATCGACGACGACGCAGTACTGGCGGTCGCCGGCGAGGTTGGGTACGCAGATGCGGTAGATGATCGGCTCCTGCACC
>DATASU010000035.1:0-22376 GCA_036269095.1 Solirubrobacteraceae bacterium | reverse complement strand
TGTAGGCTGCGCGGTCATGGACCGCGCGCTGATCGAGCGAGCCCTGCTCCGGCGCATGCTGCGGCTGCGCCCATTTCGGGCCGAGGACGAGGAGCCCGCGCGCGCGGCCCACGAGGCGATGAAGGCCGACGCCTTTCCGTTCCTGCTCGACTACGTTCCGAACGAGCCCTGGGGCATCTACCTCGAGCGCCGCGAGGCCAACACGCGCGGCGAGCAGCTGCCGCCACGGTTCGTGCCCTCGACGTTCCTGGCGGCGACGTTCGATGGGACGCTCGTGGGGCGGATCTCGATCAGGCACGAGCTCAACAACTGGCTCGCGACCTACGGCGGCCACATCGGCTACGCCGTGATCCCGGCGATGCGGCGGCGGGGCTACGCCACTGAGATCCTGCGCCAGGGGCTGGTGATCGCGCACGCCCTCGGAATCGACGACGTGCTCGTGACCTGCGACGTCAACAACCGGGCGTCGGCGGGCGTGATCGAGGGCTGCGGCGGCGTGTTCGAGTCGATCGCATCGGGCGACGGAACGCCGAAGCGGCGCTACTGGTTCCGCTGAGCCGCGCCGCTGTTCAGGCGCTGATGTCGACCATCGGGGTCGACGGGTCCGTCTGCATCGGCTGGTTGACAAGGTCGTCGGGAGAATCGTTCTCGCTGGCCAGCAACGGGACCGGCTTTGCGCCCTGGACCTTCTGGAAGTTCTGGTACCACTGGAGCTCCTGGTGGTACGCCGGGGAGACGAACGGTTGCGCCATATCCGTTGTTATCGGCAGCTGTTGCGCTGAGCGACACTAATGGTGGTGATCGTGGCCACGCACCGTGGCCCAGCTCTGCCAGGTGATGCGCAGAATCACGAGCGTGATCGCGAGGCCGATCAGCGGGTCGGCGACCGGAGCACCGATCGCGACCACGATCGCCGAGCCGATCACCGCAAGTGACACGTAGGCATCGGCGGCCGCGTGGTCACCGTCGGCGATCAGCGCCGGGCTGTCGAGGCGGTGGCCGGCGCGCCTGCGGACGCGGGCGGCCGCGAAGTTCCCGAGGTAGCCGGTCGCGCCGGCGGCGGCGAGCGCCCAGAGGTGCGTCGGCGGTGACTGATGGATCAGTCGCGTGACCGCCTCGACTCCGGCCACGCAGGCGCTGATGAAGATCGCCGCGACGACGAACAGGCCGGCGTTGCGCTCGGCGCGATCGGAGCGCAGCACGAACGCGATGCTCAGCGGGATCGCGGTCAGCGCGTCACCGAAGTTGTGGATCAGATCGGCGAGCAGCGCGACGCTGCCCGAGAGGACGAAGATCGCCGTCTGCGCCGCCGCCGCCAGCCCCAGCACCGCGAGTGAGATGACCACGGCGCGCACGCCCTCGTGCGAGCGCTTGATCGAGTGGTGGACAAGGCCGTGGGAGTGACCGTGCTCGTCGTGGTCGTGGTCGTGGTCGTGATCATCGAGCACCGCCGCCCGCGGCATCAGCAGGTGCCGGTGGCCGGGCTCGAACTCGTGCGCGTGGTGTCGTGAGCCGTGGCGATGCTCGAGGACTGACATCGCCTGCGAGTTAAGCAGCGCACATAAAAGCTCGCCCCCCAGGCGAGCCATAAACTCGCGGCGTGCTGACGATCTACGGTGCCTGTGCGGTCAGCTTCATGATGTGCATGTACGCGCTCGAGGCACGCCACCACGCGTTCGTGCTCGCGTTCGCGCTCGGTTGCGCGCTCTCGAGCAGTTACGGATTCCTCTCCGGCACCTGGCCGTTCGGGGTCGTCGAGGCGATCTGGTCGCTGATTGCGCTGCGGCGCTACCGCGGGCTCCGGCGATCAGCAGGACTTGCCGATGCCGAAGCGGACCGTGCGTGAGCGACGGCCGATCGTGAACGTGAGTGGCACACACGCGCGGGGCGTGTCTGTGAAGAAGCCTCCGGGATAGGCGTTCCAGGG
Organism: Solirubrobacteraceae bacterium; assembly: GCA_036269095.1. Taxonomy (GTDB): domain Bacteria; phylum Actinomycetota; class Thermoleophilia; order Solirubrobacterales; family Solirubrobacteraceae; genus Palsa-465. The sequence continues at coordinate 20,449 of DATASU010000035.1, read as the reverse complement.
CTGCTTCGTGCCGCCCAGCGACGCGCATGACGCGAAGCGCAGCGTGCTCACGATCGGGGTCGACGAGCCCCAGGTGATCGCGACGCGCCGCCGCCAGGCCGGGGGCACGCTCACCGTCGCGGAAGTGCCGGCGTGGATCGCCGTCCCCCACTTGCTGAAGTACTTCCAGGAGCCGATGCCCGATGACGCGCCACGCTGGATCCGCGGCGGGGCGACCGACACGCGTCCGAGCACCACGCGGCTGCCGTTGAGCGTCCCGGCGGCCTGCTGGCCGATCACGTCCCCGCAACCTACGACAGCCCTCGTCGCCGGCTGCGCCGCCACGGCGGAGACGCTCACCGCAAGCGCTGCGACGACCACCACCGTGAGTACGGCGAGACCGCTTCTGCTCAGCATCGAGCCGATCCTACGCCGCCGCTAGCTGGAGCTCAATTCCGCGTTCAGACCGTTCACGCGCTCGATGATCTCGTCGCGGATCGCACGGACGGCCTCGATCCCGTGGCCGCTCGGGTCAGCCAGCTCCCAGTCGATGTAGCGCTTGCCGGGGATCAGCGGGCAGCTGTCACCGCAGCCCATCGTGACGACGATGTCGGCCTGCTCGGTGAGTTCCGGCGTGAGCCGCCGCGGGACGCGAGCGGAGAGGTCGATGCCGAGCTCGTTCATCGCGGCGACGACCTCGGGGTGAACGTGGGCGGCAGGGGTCGTGCCCGCCGACAGTGCGTGGTGATGGCCGGCGGCGACGCGCTCAAACAGGGCTTGGCTCATCTGCGAGCGCCCGGCGTTCTGCAGGCAGACGAAGAGAACTGTGCTCATCGGGTTGAGTCTCCTGTGTTGGATAGAGCAGTCGTACGGCGAGCAGACCGAGCCCGCCGCCGATCAGCTGGGCGGCGATGAACGCGGGCGCCGAGGCCGGCGCGATCCCCGCGAAGCTGTCCGAGAAGATGCGTCCGAGCGTGATCGCCGGGTTGGCGAAGCTCGTCGAGCTGGTGAAGAAGTAGGCGGCGGCGATGTAGGCGCCGACGGCCGCGGGCGCCGCGACTGTGCGGCGGCTCTGGACGAGCGCAAAGATCGTGAGTATCAGCCCGGCGGTCGCGATGACCTCGGCGAACAGATGCGGGGAACCGGCGCGATGATCGGTCGAGATGCTGATCGCCGCCCTGGCGAACATGCCGTTGGCTGCGACCGCTCCTCCGATGCAGCCGGCGACCTGCGCCGCGAGATAGGCGAGCGCGTCACGGGATGTGAGCCTGCCGAGGCCGACCGCCACCGCTGAGACGACCGGGTTGAAGTGTGCGCCCGAGACCGGCCCGAGCATCAGGATCAGCACGTAGAGGCCGGTCCCGGTCGCGGCCGCGTTCTCGAGCAGCTCGAGCCCCACGTCGTGCGGGGACAGCTGCTGCGCCGCGATCCCCGAGCCGACGACCATCGCGGCGAGCAACGCCGAGCCGAGGAACTCGGCCAGCAGCCGGCGCTGGAGAGGTGGTGAAGATGAATGCATCGGCCGAGGGTCGCGAGTCTATCCATTGACAGCTGTCACTTCAATTGATATCTGTAGATAGATGAGCATCGATCTCGAACTCGTGCCGAAGCAGAAGCGTCCCGCCGGCGAACCCTGCTGCGAGCCGGTGGTGTATCCCGACGTGCAGCGCGAACAGGCGGTGCGGATGGCCCAGGTGGCAAAGGCACTCGGCGATCCGGTGCGCGTACAACTCGTCGATGTGCTGCGCAGGCACGCCGGCAAGGTCTGCGTGTGCGAGCTCGTGCCGCTGTTCGATCTCTCGCAGCCGACCGTCTCACATCACCTGAAAGTGCTGCGCGAGTCCGGAATCGTCGGCTCGGAGCGTCAGGGGTTGTGGGCCTACTACTTCGTGATCCCCGATGCACTCGAGGAACTGTCCGCATGGCTGCGCTAGAGCGCGTGCGCGCGTAGTACGCGGCGGCCGAGACGGCTCACGCGCAGGTGGTCACGCGCAGGTGGTCACACGCAGGTGGTCACACGCAGGTGGTTGCCCGCTGGTGGACCACGGCGCCACCGACAATCGTGGCGGCGACGTTCAGCGACGAGTCCAGCAGCGTCAGATCGCCGCGGGATCCCACGGCCAATGTGCCCCTGCCGGGGTCGTCGATCAGCGATGCGGGCACCGCCGTGCAGGTCCACAGTGCCTCGGCCAGCGTGCAGCCGGTGGACTCGATCAGGAAGCGCAGGCAGTGCGGGAGCGAGGCGGCCGAGCCGGCGAGTGTGCCGTCGGCGAGCCGCACCGAGCCGTCGCGGACGGTCACGGCATGGTCGCCCAGGCGGTACGGCCCTTCCGGGACTCCGAGTGCCGCGGTCGCGTCGGTGATCGAGAGGAAGCGGGCCGCCCCGAGGCACCGCCAGGCCGCCGATACGACCGACGCGTCGAGATGCAGGCCGTCGGCGATCACGCCCGCGACCAGGCTGCCGCCGCCGAGCGCCACGCCCACCGGCCCGGCCGCGCGACTCTGCATCGGCGGCATCGCGTTGCCGAGGTGCGTGAGCATCTTCGCGCCGGCGGCGACGGCCGCCTCGACGGTCGCGCTGTCGGCGTCGGTGTGACCGATCGAGACGACCACGCCCCGGTCGGCGAGCGTGCGGATCACGTCGATCGCCCCGGGCAACTCCGGAGCGAGGGTCGCGATCAACACGCCGGCTGCACGCGACCAGCCGGCGATCAGGTCCGGCGATGGCAGGGTCAGCCAGCGCTCGGGATGTGCGCCCTTGCGCGCGGGCGACAGCATCGGCCCCTCGAGGTGCAGTCCGAGCGGGAGCGCTCCGGCCCACCCCTCCTCCGGCCCCGCCGCCAGCGTGGCCAGTGCGCGTGCGCGCGCCTCGGGCGCGGAGCTGATGACCGTCGGGGCAAACGCGGTGACACCGAAGCGCGGCAACTCCGCGGCGATGTCCCAGAGCCGCTCCGGTTCCGCGGTGACGTCGATCCCGCAGGCACCGTTGACCTGCAGGTCGATCAGACCCGGCGCGACCGTCAGACCGGAAGCGTCGAAGACCGGGGCGTCGTCGGGCGCCGCCGCGACGATCACACCGCGCTGAAGATGGACGGTGACCGCCGCGCCGGTGGCGTCGACGCCACCGCGGACTACGAGAGATCGCTCTGATGACATCAGCGTGCCGTCACCTGAACGCGTCGAGAATCTCGTTGTGCAGCGCCGCGCGCAGGGCGAGCTGGCGCTCCGGCCGGCGCTTCGGATGCACGCCGCCCATCAGCAGCACGACCACGATGCCGAGCTCGGGCGCGACCAGCAGCGAGGTGCCCGTGAACCCGGTGTGCCAGTAGGTGCCCGCCGGCCACGGACCCCATTCGCTCGCGTCGAGGCGCCATCCGAGCGCCCGGACGTCGGGTGGAGCGCCCGCCTGCCGGCGCGTCATCTCGGCGATCGACGCGGCCGACAGCACCGGGTGAACCGCGGGCGCGAGCAGCGCGCGCGCGTACCGCATGAGGTCGTCGGCGGGCCCGAACAGACCGGCGTGGCCGGCAACGCCGCCGAGCGCCCAGGCGTTGCCGTCGTGAACCTCACCCCAGACGAGCCCCGGTTCGAGCCGCTGGTCGCCGTCCAATTCGGTCGCCGCCGTGATCAGACGGTCCGCCGGCGCTGGCCGGAAGCGGGTCGCGTCCATCCCCAGCGGGCCTGCCACCAGCTCCTGAAAGAGCTCGTCCAACGGCGCTCCCGCGCAGCGCTCGACGGCCCAGCCGAGCAACATGAAACCGAGGTCGCTGTAGCAGACCTCACCCGGCGGACGCGCCGCCGTCGCCTCGGCGTAGACCGCTACGCGGATTGCCTCCGGACCGCTGTCCAGCCGGTAGAACTCGCGGTGCGCGGGCAGGCCGGAGGTGTGGGTGAGCAGCTGGCGCAGCGTGATTTCGACGTTGGGAAACCCGTCGAGCCAATGACTCAGACGGTCGTCGAGATGCCAGGCGCCGCGCTCGGCGAGCGCCAGGACCAGCGGGACCGTGCACACCACCTTCGTCAGCGACGCGAGGTCGTAGCGCGTGAGGCTCGAGGTCGCGATCCGTTCACCGACCAGGCACACCCAGCCGCTGGTGACCGCCATCAGTTCGCCGTCGGCATCGGCGACCATCAGCGTGGCACCGGCCGGATAGCCGTCGTTGACCGCGTCCTCGAGCAGCGCCGCGAGACGCTCGGCGCCGGCGCTCAGCTGCGAACCGGCCCGCTCGGCGAGCAGCAGAGTGGCGGTCACAGCAGCAACCCCGGGCCGCCGCCGCTCACGCGCCGGCGCCGTTGACGGCGTCTCGCTCGTGACCACGCGCGCCCTCGGGGCCGCGCCGCATCCTGATCTCCTCGGCGCGGAACTGCGCCTCGACCCGATGCCCACCGTCCGCGACGAAGCCCTCCGACGCGTAGAGCCCACGCGCCATCGCGTTGTCCTGGAAGACCCAGAGCGTGATGACGTCGTAGCCGTGCAGTTCGAGCTCGGCCAGCGCGCTGCGCAGGAGCATGCGCCCGTGTCCCTGGCGGCCGTGATCCGCGTGCACGTAGAGCGCGTGGATGTGACCGTTGCGGGGGTCGCTGGGCTCACTGCCGAAGCGCACGAATCCGAGCACCGTGCCGTCGCCGCCCTCGAGCAGCAGCGTCGACTGCTCGGTGGCGCTCACCAGACCGGCGAGCCAGCGCGCGGTCTCGTCGAGGTCGAGCGCGTCGATCACGCCGTCGGGCACGACCGACCGGTAGTTGCGCCGCCAGGTGGTGACGAACACCTCGGCGAGCGCGACGGCGTCGGCGGCCGTGGCCGCGCGCAGACGGGCGCCCACGGCGCCATCACCGGGCTGGCCCGAACCGGGACCCCGGGGGCGCTCGACCTTCTGGCGGAGCCGGAAGCGGTCGCCGCGGTAGAGCGAGCGGACATATTCGACCGGACGGCCGCGGTGATCGACGGTCAGCCGTGAGAGCTGCAGCAATGCCGACCCCGGCGAGCAGTCCAGCAGCCGCGCACCGCGCTCGTCGGCGATCACCGCGTCGATCGTCTCCTCGGCGTAGGCGAGCTCGATCCCGTACTGGGAGTGCAGCAATCCATAGAACGACTCGCCGTGCTGCAGGGCGCCGCTGATGCCGTCGAAGCGCTCGGCGCTGACGTGCAGGACCTCGAGCGCGATCGGCTCGCCGTCGGCGAGACGCACGCGCTCGATCCGCAGGACCTCGGCGGCAGCGGGCAGCATCAGCGCCGCCGCGACCTCGGCGGGCGCCTCGCTGCGGCTCACCTCGATCAGCTTCGAGCTCGGCTTGATGCCGCTGGCGAGCATCGACTCGGTGTGGCTGGTCAGATCGAGCCGCTGCTCGATCTTCGCGGTCGCGACGAACGTGCCGCGGCCCTGGCGCCGGTAGATGCGCTGCTCGTTCTCGAGCTGCTGCAGGACATGGCGAACGGTGCCCCGCGAGACACCGAAGCGTTCGCAGAGATCGCGCTCGGTCGGCAGCGCCGACCCCGGCTCCAAGCCGCGGATGATCGCGCCCAATGACTCCCGCAGGCGCTCGCTCTTGCCACCGCGCCCACCCGTCGCCGTGGCGCCATCGTTCGCGCGAGCGCCGTCCGACGAGCCGAGCTCCGGCGGCTCCAGGGGCATCCCTAGCTCTTCAGTTCCGCTGGACATCCTCCCGAAAGGTTCCTCCATTGTGCGGTTGACCATACCAATCTTCGAGATGTATATTTTTGCGCATCCCGTCCGGTGGCCGCAACGATCGCACACGGGCCATCGGAACCGGACCCATTGCGAGGAGGACAATGATGAGTAGTCGTTTTGCCCGTGCCAAGTCACGGGCCTGTATCGCGGTCGGTGTCGCAGCCGCGCTGAGTGCCAGCGTCGGCGTCGCGGCCGCGACGGCGGCCAAGCCCGCCGCCAAAGCCAAGTCGAGCACGTTCGTGGTCGGCGCGACCTCGAGCGTGTTGAAGCTCGACCCGGATATCGTCACGAACTTCCTGGATTTCCAGGCGCTGGGCGTGATCTACGACCCGCTCGTTCAGTACAACGCGAGCTCGAAGATCGTGCCGGACCTGGCGACCTCGTGGAAGTACAGCAACGGCGGCAAGGCGCTCACCTTCGTCCTGCGCCGCAACGTGAAGTTCGACGACGGCACGACGTTCACGTCGGCCAACGTCGTCGCATCGATCAAGCGCGCTCAGGCAAAGGCGACCGATGACCCGTCGGCGTCCTACGTCGCGTCGGTGACGAAGGTCGTCCCGCAGGGCAAGTACAAGGTGAAGTTCGTGCTCAAGACCGCCGACACCTCGGTGCTCGACGGCCTGACCTCGGTCAACCTGGCGATGCTCTCGACCAAGGCGATCAAGGCCGGCAGCGTCGCCAAGAAGCCCGACGGAACCGGACCGTTCGAGTACAAGAGCTACACCCCGGATCAGTCGTTCACGGTCTCCGCCAACCCGTCCTACTGGGGCGGCGCGCCGAAGCTCAGCTCAGTCGAGTTCAAGACGATCCCGACCGAGTCATCGATCGCCGCGGCGCTGAAGGCCAACACCGTGCAGCTCGGCCTGATGACGGATCCGACGGTCGCGACCCATCTGCCGAGCAGCTTCAAGGTCGACAAGACGCTCGACAGCTCCTACCGCGCGATCATGATCAACAGCACCAGCAGCCCGTTCTCCAACGAGGACAACCGGCTGGCGCTGGCGTGCGCAATCAGCCGCCAGAACGTCGTGCAGGCGGCACTGCTCGGCCAGGGCGAGTCGGTCGGCCCGGTGCCGCTCGGCCAGTACAAGTCCAACCCGACCGCCGCGATCTGCCCGACGCAGGACACGGCGAAGGCCAAGTCCTATCTGGCAGCCGCCGGCAACCCCAGCGGCTTCAGCTTCACCATCCTCGTCTCCGACGACATCGACGGAACCACGAGCGCGGCGATGACCGAGGTCCAGAACGAGCTGGCTCAGGTCGGTATCACGATGACCATCAACAACGAAAGCACGAGCCAGTACGTCCAGGACTGGCTGGCCGGGAACTTCCAGGCGACCTACGCCGAGAACGGCGCCAACCCGAACCCGTACGTGATGTACAACCGCTACTTCGGGACGGGCGCGAGCCTCGGCAAGCCGGCCGGTTACGCCAACTCGACGCTGGCATCGATGCTGACCAACGCCGACGCGGCGACGACGCCGAAGGCGGAGGCCAGCGACTACAAGGCGGTGTCAACGTTCCTGACCAAGAACGCGGTCTGGGACTGGCTGTTCGACGGTTATCAGTACGCCGCGATGTCGAGCAAGGTCAAGGGCTTCATCCTGCCCCCCGACCGTCAGCTCTACTCGCTGAAGTCGGTCTCGGTCGGCTAGGACGACCTGAAGTTCGTTCAATTCCCTATCGTTGACTCGGCGTGCTGCTGATCATTGCCAAGCGTGTGATCAGCACGCTGATCACGTTGTTCGGAGTGACCGTTGTGATCTTCGTGATCCTGCGGTTGCTCCCGGGCAACGCGATCGAGTCAGCGATGGGGACGAACGCCGGGCTGCTCAGCCACGGCCAGATCCTGCAGCTGGACCACTACTACGGGATCGGCCAGTCGCCGTTCAGCCAGTTCTTCGATTGGCTGGGTGCGACGCTCCGCGGCAACCTCGGCGTGTCGCTCGCCAACCGCGTATCGGTCGCGAGCCTGATCGGCTCGGCGTTCCCTGTGACGCTCGAGCTGGCGATCATGACGATGATCCTCGGAGTGCTGATCGGCGTGCTGTTCGGCGTCATCGGCGCGCTGCGACCCGGCAGGTGGGGTGACGCCGCCGGTCAGGGCGTGGCGCTTGTCGGCCTCGGGATCCCGAGCTTCGTGCTCGGAACCGCGGCCGTCACGATCATGTCCTCGGGGTTCGGCTACTTCCCGTCGTCGCAGACCTACGCCGGCCTGTTCAGCGATCCCTGGCTGAACCTGCAGCAGCTCTTCTTCCCGGCGCTGGTGCTCAGCATCGGCATCGGCGCCGCGATCATGCGCACGACCCGCACCGCCGTGCTCGACGTCAGCACCCAGAACTTCATCCGCACCGCCCGCGGCAAGGGACTGCGCGGGCAGGCCGTGATCTGGCGGCACCTGTTCCTCAACGCGCTGGTGCCGGTCGTGACGATGTCCGGCATCCAGCTCGGATACCTGCTCGGCGGCACCGTGATCATCGAGCAGATCTTCGTGCTGCCCGGTCTCGGCCGGCTGCTCGTGACCTCGATCAACAACCACGACTATCCGGTCGTGCAGAGCGTCACGCTGCTGTTCGCCGCCTGCTTCGTGGTGCTGAACCTGCTCACGGACGCGATCTGCGCGTTGATCGACCCGCGCCAGCGAGACAACTGATGTCCTGGGTCTCCGCAACTCCTCCGGCGGTCGTCTCGACGCAACCCCGCTCGCTGCAACCTCAGGTGCTGCGCCAGCTATGGCGCACCCGGTCAGGCAAGGCCGGCCTGATCCTCGTGGGCGTCGTTCTGCTGGCGGCGATCCTCAGCTGGATCGGACTGACGCCGCATCCGCCGCAGGAAGAGGATCTCCACGCGACGCTCAAGGGCATCAGCCTCAACCACCTGATGGGCACCGATCAGTTCGGGCGTGACGTCCTCGCCCAGGTGATGCAGGCGATGGGCGTGTCACTCGAGATCGCGGGACTGGCGACGCTGATCGCGACGGTCGTCGGCTCGCTCGGCGGAATCGCCGCCGGCTACCTCGGCGGCTTCACCTCGACGGTGATCATGCGCGCCTCCGACATCATGTTCGCGATCCCGGCCATCCTGCTGGCGCTCGCGATCGTCGCCGCGCTCGGGCCCGGCGTGGTCGACAGCTCGCTGGCGATCGGCGTCGGCTACATCCCGATCGTGGTGCGCGTCGTCCGCGCTCCGGTGCTGTCGCTGAACCGCACCGACTTCGTCAGCGCGACGCGCGTGCTCGGCTACTCGCGCACCCGCGTGCTGCTGCGCCACATCCTCCCCAACGTCTACGGCACGGTGGCCGTGCAGGCGAGCCTGTCGCTGGCCTGGGCGATCCTCGCCGAGGCCGGTCTCAGCTTCCTCGGGCTGGGGCCACCGCCGCCGACCGCATCGCTCGGGCAGATGGTCTACAGCTCCACGAACTTCGCGAGCTTCGCGTGGTGGACGCTGGCCGGGCCGTCGCTCGCGATCGTGATCGCGGTGCTGGGATTCAACTTCATCGGTGACGGGCTGCGTGACGCCACCGACCCGCGGAGCAGGAGAAGCTGATGCTGAAGGTTGTCGGGATGATCTCGGGCACCTCGTACGACGCGATCGAGGCGGTGGCCGCCGAGCTGTCGCTCGACGGTGACACGCTCGTCGCCGATCTGCGCGCACACACTTCGACGCCGTATCCGGCGGCGGTGCGCGACGGGATCGCGACGATGATGCCGCCGGCGGCGGTGACGCTCGAGCAGGTCTGCAGGATCGACGCGGAGATCGGCCGCTGCTTCGCCGACGCCGCGCAGGCCGTGTCGGAGCTCGGGTTCGGATCGGCGGCCGACGTCGTCAGCTCACACGGGCAGACCGTGTTCCACTGGGTCGAGGGCCCGCGCGCGATCTCAACCCTGCAGATCGGCCAGCCGGCGTTCATCGCCGCGCGGACCGGCGCGACCGTCGTGCATGACCTGCGGATCCGTGACATCGTCGCCGGCGGTCAGGGCGCGCCGCTCGCGAGCCTGCTCGACGTGCTGCTGTTGAGCGACGGCAGCGAGCGCGTGCGCGGCGCGCTGAACCTCGGCGGAATCGCGAACGTCACGGTCGTCGGACCGGGCCGCGAGCCGATCGCCTACGACACCGGTCCCGCCAACGCGCTGATCGACGCCGCGATCGCGTGGCGGACAGAGGGGCGCGAGAGCTTCGACGCCGGTGGCCAGCGGGCCACCGGCGGAACCGTCGACGCGCAGTTGCTCGCGAGCCTGCTCGATGAGCCGTACTACCGGCTCGAGCCGCCGAAGTCGACCGGCAAGGAGCTGTTCCACCTCGACTACATCCGCGCGCATCTGGGCGCGCGCGAGCTCTCGACCGACGATCTGCTGGCGACGCTGACGGTGCTCAGCGCCGAGGTCGTCGCCGCCGAGCTCAACCGTTTCGGCGTGACCGAGATCGTGGCCTCGGGCGGTGGCACGCGCAACCCGTTCCTGATGGTCGAGATCGCCAAGCGCACCCCCGCCGCGGCGCTCACGCAGATCGACGCCTACGGTGTCGCGGAGGCCGCCAAGGAGGCGCTGGTGATGGGCGTGATCGGATTCCTGACCGTCCACGGGCTGCCCGGCACCGTCCCATCGTGCACCGGCGCCGGGCGCCGCGTGGTGCTCGGCTCGGTGGTGCCCGGCGAGCGGCCGCTGCAGCTCGATGCCGGCGCCGTGTCCCCGGTCCGGATGCGGGTCCGCACCCCGCTCGCCGAGGGCTCATGAGCGTCACCGAGCCGATCCTCGCGATCCACGACCTCAAGGTCGGGATCAGCGGCAAACGCCGCGATGACCGGGCGATCGTTCGCGGCGTCAGCCTCGAGGTCGCTCCGCACGCGAAGCTCGGGATCGTCGGTGAGAGCGGATCCGGCAAGTCGCTTACCACGCTGTCAGTGCTGCAGTTGCTCCCGGCCCAGCTGACGATCCTCGAAGGGCAGATCGAGTACGCCGGCGAGGATCTGATGCAGGCCTCGAGCGAGCGGCTGCGCGAGGTTCGCGGCGGTGAGATCGCGATGGTCTATCAGGACCCGATGCGCTCGCTGAATCCGCTGCTGCGGATCGGCTACCAGATCGTCGAGACGCTGCGCGCGCACGGGGTCGAGACCGAGCCCGCGCGCAGGCGCACCGAACAGGTGCTGCGGCAGGTCGGACTCAGCGACACGGCGAGGGTTTCGGAGTCCTATCCGCATCAGCTCTCCGGTGGCATGCTGCAGCGCGCGATGATCGCCATGGCGCTGGCGACATCACCCAAGGTGCTGATCGCCGACGAGCCGACCACCGCGCTCGACGTCACGATTCAGCAGCAGATACTCGATCTGGTCGCGGAGATTCAGGCCGACACCGGGATGGCCGTCGTCTGGGTCACCCACGACCTCGGTGTGGTCGCGCAGCTGGTCGACCGCGTGGCCGTCATGTACGCCGGGCGGATCGTCGAGCAGGCGCCGACGCGTGCGATCTTCGAGCGCCCCGCGCACCCGTACACGGCCGCGCTGCTCGGCTCGCTGCCGCGCCCGGACGCGGAGCATCGCGGGCAGCTCGAGCAGATCGGAGGCTCGCCGCCCGACCCGCTGCAGCTCGAGGCCGGCTGCCCGTTCAGGGCGCGCTGCCCGTATGCGATCGATCGCTGCGCCGAGGAGGAGCCCGCGCTCCTGGATCGCGGAGCGGGGCAGCTCGCCGCCTGCTGGAGGGAACCGGAGCTATGGCAGAGCTGATCCTCGAGGCGCGGGACATCATCAAGACCTATCCGGGCTCACGCCGCGGCGCGCCTGTTCAGGCGCTGCGCGGAGTGTCGGTCGAGCTCGAGGCCGGGAAGACCCTCGGGATCGTCGGTGAGAGCGGCTCGGGCAAATCGACGCTCGCGCGCCAGCTCGTCGGGCTCGAGACGCCGACCGCGGGGACGATCACGCTCGCCGGTCAGACGGTGACGGCCAAGACGCGTCCGAAGCCGCGCGACCTCGCGCGGCTGATCCAGATGGTGTTCCAGGACCCGTTCTCCTCGCTGAATCCGCGGTTGACGGTGCGGGATGCGATCGGCGAGGTGCTGAAGGTGCACGGGCTCGCGAGCGGCGACACGGTGCGCACGCGCGTGACCGAGCTGCTGTCGATGGTCGCGCTGCCGGAGCGGTTCGCGCCGCGCTACCCGCACGAGCTCTCGGGCGGGCAGGCGCAACGCGTCGCGGTCGCACGCGCGCTGGCGGTCGAGCCGCGGATCCTGGTGCTCGACGAGCCGACCTCGGCGCTCGATGTGTCCGTCCGCGCTGAGGTGATGAACCTGCTGGTGAGACTCCAAGACGAGCTCGGGCTGTCCTACGTGTTCGTCAGTCACGACATCTCGATGGTCCGGCACATGAGCGATGAGATCGTCGTCATGTACGTCGGCCGGGTGGTCGAGGACGGGTCCTACCGGGACGTGCTCGACAACCCGCTGCACCCCTACACACGCGCACTCACCGCCGCGGTGCCGGTTCCCGACCCCGATGCGCGCACCGCTGCCGACTTCCGCCAGGCGGCCAGGAAGGAGGTCGTGCTCGAGCAGCCACCGGAGGTCGGGTGTCCCTACCAGCCGCGCTGCCCGCTCGCGATCGCGGTCTGCGCGACGGTGTTGCCGCCGCTGCTCACGTTGACGCCGAACCATCAGGCCGCGTGCCATGTCGCCGCGGCCGAGGCGGGTGTCGCGCCGGCGCCCGCGGGTTAGCGGCGGGTGGGTTGGCGCCGGCGCCCGCGGGTCAGCGGAGCTCAGGCTCTGGCGGGGCCGCGGGCGGGGTGGTGGCCTGGGTCTCGGGCGGGGTGGTGGCCTGGGTCTCGGGCGGGGTGGTGGCCTGGGTCGTGGCCGTCAGTCGCGCGGCGCCGAGTGCGATCAGCACGGTGAACGCGGGGATGATCAGGAGCGCGGATCGCAGACTGCCGAGTTGTGCCAGCTGCCCGATCAGCGGCGGCCCGCCCATGTAGCCGATCCAGCCGCAGGCCGAGACGGCCGTGATCGCGCCCCCGGGCGCGAGGCCGGTGATCCTGCCCGCGGCCGTAAAGACCGTCGGGATCACCAGCCCGGTGCCGGCGCCGAGGCAGCCGAACCCGACGATCGCGGCCCAGGCGTGGCCGCTGGCCAGCGCGGCCGCCACCGCGACGGTGGCCAGAGCCGCCAGGCCGGGCAGAAACCGCCGAGCCGGGATCCTGTCGAGCAGCTTTGATCCACCGACTCGCACGCTCGCCATCGCCACCGCGAAGGCCACGTAGCCGAGGCCGCTGATGCCGGCCGAGCCGTGCTGGAGTCCGCGGATGTAGACGGCGGACCAGTCGAGCGCCGCGCCCTCGCACAGCATCGTCGCGAGCGCGATCAGACCGAGGAACAGCACCGCCCGCGGAATCTGGATACGCCGGCGCAGTGGCTCGCCGGTTGGGGCGTCGGCTCGTGCGTCGGCGCGATCGGCGCGATCGGCGCGGTCATCGAGCATCGCGCGGCTCAGCAGCTGGTTGGCGACCAGCACGGGTATCGCCATCACCAGCATCTGCGCGACAAGTGAAATGTGCAGCGCGACCGCAGCGCTGCCGGTCCCGGCGCCGGTCAGCGCGCCGATGCTCCAGCCGCCGTGAAACAGCGGCATCAGCCGCCGCTGCTGCGCGTGCTCGACGGCGACGGCCTGGGTGTTCACCGACACGTCGAGCGATCCGCCAAACGCGCCCCACGCCAGCAGCACCGCGGCGAGCGCCCAGGCGGAGCGGGTCTCGCCGACGAGCACCGCGGCGACGCAGTAGCCGATCATGCAGGGCCGGATCAGCCGCTCGCTGCCGAAGCGCGTCAGCAGGCGGCCGGTGATCAGCATCGCAACGGCAGCGCCGACCGGCGTCGCCAGCAGGATCGTCCCGAGCAGCCCGTCGGAGACTCCGATGCGCAGCTTGACCTCCGGGATGTGCGCCGCCCAGGACGCGAACATCGCGCCCTGCGAGAAGAACGTCGCCAGTACCGTCGCGCGTTGCCTCCGCATGCGCGCTCTACGGCTTCGCGCGCAGCCGGCTGAGGCTCGCGCGGCTCAGCTTCAGCGCTTCGACGCTCGCGTCGTAGCGCGCCTGCGCGACCCCAACGAAGATGTAGTCGACGAGGCTGAGCTGCGCGATCCGGCTGGCCATCGCACCCGGTCGCAGCGCGGTCTCGCGTACGGCCGTGCGCAGCACGAGATCAGCGTTCGCCGTGATCGGCGAGCGCTTGCCGTTGGTGATCGCAACGGCCGTGGCCCCGGCCGTGCGTGCCACGCGAAGAAACTCCACGGTCTCACGGGTGCGGCCGCTGTGCGAGAAGCCGATCGCGACCCCGTGTTGTCCGAGCAGCGCGGCCAGCGCGATCGAGTTGTGCGCGTCGTGATCACATAGCGCCTGGTGACCGATGCGCTGAAGCTTGTGCGCCAGATCGTCGGCGCCGAGCCCGCTCGCGCCGACCCCGTGCAGCACGATCGTCGATGCCGAAACGATGCGTTTGACCACCTCTGCCAATGCTCCGAGGTCAAGTCCGGAGGCGGTCTCGCGTAACGCGAGCATCTCCCCGGCGCTGACCTTGGCGACCACGGCGGCGAGACCGTCGCCGGCAAGGACGTCGGTCCCGTCGAGCGAACCGCCCTCCTGCCTCACCGACTCGGTCGCAAGCTCGGCTGCGACCTGAAGCTTGAACGGGCTGAAGCCGGAGAATCCCAACGTTCGGCAGAACCGCACGACGGTCGCCTCGGACGTGCTGCACGAGTGCGCCAGCTGCGTGATCGTCAGCTCGAGAACCACCTGCGGCCTCGCCAGAACCGCTTCGGCAACCCGCCGGATCGACGGCGGGTAGGAATCGAGCCGCGACTGGATGTCTGTCTGGGTGCTCACGGTCGCGCCAGTTTATGTCAATGATGTGCGTCGAAGCAGTTCTATCGGTAAATTATTGCCATGCGCCGACGGAACCCGATCACCGCCGGTTTCCCGTGCCGGCCGGCGAGCGGATGATGAATTCGCTCGACGGTGATGACCCGCTCGCACCGCTGCGCGATGAGCTCGGCAACCTGACCACGGAGGCTGTGGGCCCGTACATGGACGACCTCGACCTGCGCCCGACCAGGGATCTCGTCCAGGCGATGAACGCGCAGGACGCGATCGTTCCCAAGCAGGTCGCCGTTGCCGCACCGGAGATCGCGGAGGCCGTCGACCGGATCGCCGCACGCATGCGCCGTGGCGGACGCCTGATCTACGTCGGTGCCGGCACCTCCGGCCGGCTCGGGGTGCTTGACGCCAGTGAGTGTCCTCCGACCTTCGGTGTCGAGCCGGGCCTCGTCGTCGGCGTGCTCGCCGGCGGCGACAGCGCTCTGCGGGGCGCCGTCGAGGCCGCCGAGGACGCGACCGGCAATGGCCGCAGGGCGATGGCCGAGCTGGACCTCGGGCCCTACGACACCGTCGTCGGCATCGCGGCGTCCGGCCGCACCCCGTTCGTGATCGGTGCGCTGCAGCAGGCGTTTGATTGCGGATGTCTCACGATCGCACTCGCCTGCAACGCTGATTCCGCGATCGGCAAGATCGCCGATATCAAGATCGAGGTGGTCGTCGGCCCGGAGTTCATCGCCGGCTCCACTCGCCTCAAGTCTGGGACCGCGCAGAAGCTCGTGCTGAACATGCTCTCGACGCTCACGATGGTGCGCCTGGGGAAGACCTACGGGAACATCATGATCGACCTGCAGGCGACCAATGAGAAGCTCCATGCCAGGGCTCAGCGCACGGTGATGGCGGTCACCGGATGCGGACCGGCAGAGGCCGCCGACGCGCTCGCCGAGGCGCGGGGTTCCGCCAAGGTCGCGACGCTGATGCTGCTGGCGGGCGTCAACGCCAGCGAGGCCAAGCGACGGCTGGACGCGAGCTCCGGCGTGCTCCGGGCGGCGTTGCAGGACGGCGGGCCCTCCGCCTGATGGTCCGGATCGTCTCCGGCCGGATCGTCTCGGGCCGGCACGCCTCCGGCCGGCACGCCTCCGGCCGATACGCCTCCGACCGACACGGCTCCGGCCGGCGCGCCGAGCCGCGCGACGAACAGCGGCAAGATCCGCTCGTCGCGGCGCTGACCGCCGCCGGGGTTCCCGCCAGCTGCCGCGCCCTGGACCGCTACGCACTGGCGCACGACGCCTCGCACTACCACGCGATCCCGCAGCTTGTGGCCACGCCAACGAGCGAGGAGTCGGTATCGCGGATGCTGACGATCGCCGCCGCGCACGGAACCGCCGTCACGTTCCGTTCCGGTGGGACGAGCCTCTCGGGTCAGGGCGTCACCGGCGAGCTGCTCGCGGACACGCGCCGGCACTTCCGTCAGGTTGGGATCGAGGACGCGGGCCGCGTGATCATCACCGGTCCCGGCGTGACCGCCGAGCACGCCAACCGGCGGCTCGCCCGCTATGGGCGCAAGCTCGGCCCCGATCCGGCGAGCAGCGTCGCCTGCACGATCGGCGGGATCATCGCGAACAACTCGAGCGGCATGTGCTGCGGCATCACGCAGAACGCATACCGCACCATCCGCTCACTGCGACTGGTGCTCCCGAGCGGCACGATCCTCGACACCGGCGCGCCCGATGCGGATCAGGAACTGTGCCACCGCGAGCCGGCTCTGCATGCCGGCCTGCTCGAGCTACGCGAACGCCTGTTGGCCTCCCCGGACGATGTCGCGACCGTTAGGCGGTTGTTCGGGATGAAGAACACGATGGGCTATGGCGTCAACGCGCTGCTCGACTTCGAGCGCGCTGTGGACATCCTCACCCACATTCTCGTGGGCAGCGAGGGCACGCTCGCGTTCGTGTCGGAGGCACGCTTCGACGCGGTCGAAGTGCTGCCCGAGGCCTCGACGAGCCTGCTCGTGTTCGACGACCTCCGGGCGGCAACGGCTGCGTTGCCGCAGCTGGTCGAGATCGGCTTCGCAGCGATCGAATTGATGGATGCCGGCTCGCTGCGCGTGGCGCAGGCCGCGCCCGGCGCCCCTGCGGACCTGGCCGCACTGGCGGTCGACCGGCACGCGGCGCTGCTTGTCGAGCTCCAGTCCCGGACCCGTGAGGAGCTGGTGGAATCGGAGCGGCGGGCAGGCGCACTGTTCGACGAGTTGCCGCTGACGGCGGCGGCCCAGATGACGAGCGACGACAAGCGCCGCGCGGCGCTCTGGCAGCTGCGCAAGGGCCTCTATACGGCCGTCGCGGGCAACCGACCAGCGGGCACCACGGCGCTGCTTGAGGACATCGCGGTCCCGGTCGAGCGCCTGTGCGTGACCTGTGAGCAGCTGACCACGCTGCTGGACGTGCACGGTTACGAGGGCTCCGTGATATTTGGGCACGCCAAGGACGGCAACCTTCACTTCATGCTCAACGAGCGCTTCGACGATCCCCGGAGCCTCGCGCGCTACCAGCGGTTCACCGAGGACCTCGTCGACCTCGTTCTGGAGCAGGGCGGAACACTCAAAGCGGAGCACGGCACCGGCCGGATCATGGCCCCGTTCGTGCGTCGTCAGTACGGCGACGAGCTGCATGCGCTGATGTGGGACATCAAGCGTCTGTTCGACCCCGGCGGCCTGCTGAGTCCCGGGGTCCTGCTCTGCGATCAGCCCGACTCCTACCTGCGCGCGCTGAAGGTGGTGCCCGCGGTCGAAGCGGAGGTCGATCGCTGTGTCGAGTGCGGCTACTGCGAACCGGTCTGCCCGAGCAGGGACCTGACCCTGACCCCGCGCCAGCGGATCGTGCTGCGGCGGGAGATCGCGGCCGCCGACGCCGCCGGCGACACACGGCTGGCCGCCGAGCTGCGCCGGGATTACCAATACGCGGGCGTCGAGACCTGCGCGGTCGATGGCCTCTGTCAGACGACATGCCCCGTGCAGATCAACACCGGTGACCTTGTTCGCCGGCTGCGAGCCGAGAGCGCGCGGCCGGTCGCGGCCGGGGCCTGGCGAGCCGCGGCCTCGCGCTGGTCGGTCGCAACGCGCGCGGGGCGCCGGGCCCTCGACCTGGCCGGCCGGTTGCCGGAGCCGGTCGTCGTGGCCGCCTCCCGTGGCGCCCGTGCTGTGCTCGGGGACGGATCGGTACCGCTGTATGACCCGCAGATTCCCGGCGGCGGGACGCGCCGCGGCGGTGGTGGGCGCGTGGGGAGGCGCAGGTCCGGGGAGAAGCGTGAGTCGGTGGAGACGCGTCGGTCGGCCGAGACGCGTCGGTCGGCGGAGACTGGTTGGTCACGGGAGACCGGTGACTTCGTCTACTTCGCCGCCTGTATCGGCAGCATCTTCGGTCCCGAGCGCGACTCCCCCGGCGTCAGCGCCGCGTTCATCGCACTCGTGCGGCGCGCGGGACTGGTGCCGATCACACCGGACGGCATCGACTCGCTGTGCTGCGGCACGCCCTGGAAGTCGAAGGGGTACCTCGACGGCTACCAGGTGATGCGCGCGAAGACACTGGCCGCGCTGCGGGCCGCGAGCCGTGACGGCGAACTTCCGATCGTGTGTGACGCCGCCTCGTGCACGGAGGGTCTCGTAGCGATGCTCGATGCGGTTGGGGCCGGGGTCGGGGTGGGCGCTGGAGTCGCGGCGCGCGCCGGGACCGCTGCCGGCGCTGGGGCCGCTGCCGGCGCTGGGGCCGCGGCGGGCGCGGGCCGGCTGCGGTTGATTGACGCCACGCAATTCGTGCATGAGATGGTGATGGCTCGGTTGCCGACTCCCCGCAAGGTGCGCACCGTCGTTGTTCACCACACCTGCGCGACCACCGCGCTGGGCGCCAACGACGCCGTCACCGCGATCGCCGACGCGATCGCCGAGACGGTGATCATCCCCGACGACTGGGGCTGCTGCGCGTTCGCAGGCGACCGCGGGCTGCTGTACCCAGAGCTCACCGCGTCCGCGACCGCGGCTGAGGCCGCTGCCCTCCGCGGATCCGATGCCGACCTGTACGTCTCGG
Source organism: Solirubrobacteraceae bacterium (assembly GCA_036269095.1). Taxonomy (GTDB): domain Bacteria; phylum Actinomycetota; class Thermoleophilia; order Solirubrobacterales; family Solirubrobacteraceae; genus Palsa-465. The sequence goes on along the minus strand of DATASU010000035.1, from coordinate 1,849 downwards.
CCAACCGCACCTGCGAGCTCGGCATGACGCGGGCCACGGGAAAGCCATACCGCCACATCCTCGAGGCACTGGAAGAGGCGACCCGCGGTTAGCGGGTCACCGGCTTCTGACGGGCAGCCGGCTCTGACGAGCGACCGCCTCGTCGCTGGACGCCTGCTCAGGCCACTAGGGCCGCGAGTATCTGCTCGTCACGCTCGACCGGTTTGACCCTGCGGCAGACATGGCTGATCTTGCCGTCGGCGTCGATCAGGAAGCGGAAGCAGGCCGTTGCGGCGTGATTCAGCTCGTGGCGTTGGACTCGCGGGCCGCCGTTGGTCGTGCGAGCAATTGCGATCGTCCGTAGACCGAGACGCGTGGCATCACTCGAATCGCCGATCACGATGACTGGCACTTCTTGGACGCGTCTGAGAACGCTGGCGAGGCAGGGTTGATCGCGGGGTCCGCGATAGACGGCGGCAGCAGCTGCCCGTCCTTGTAGGTCGGGTCGGGATAGTTGGGAACGCCGTGCTCTCGCATGCACTGGGCCAGCTTGACCGCAGCGGCCTTCTGGCTGGCGGATGCGGCCGGTGGATGTGGGTCGGCCGCCGTAAAGAAGTGCTTGCACGCGTCCATCGCGGCGGTGAACGCTGGCGAGGGATTCTTGGTCAGAGCGATGGGAATCTGGGGCCCGGCGGCGGTTTGTGGGTCGGGGAAGTTGGAAACGCCGTGGCCGCGCATGCAGGTCGAGAACTTGACCCCGAGCGTGTGGCCGTTTGCGGACTGCGCGCGCGGTCCGGTTGAGGATCCGCACGCGGCGAGAATGACCACGCAGCCGACGAGGGCGAGAGCGATCGTGCAACGCGCCAGCCCAGTGGCAAGCTCATGAGGGATTCCGAGCATCGCTGAGTGGTAGCCGCTGCCCGGTTACATGACGGGAACGGCGGATTCACCGATCACGCGCTTTCGCATCTAACGCCCGTCAGCCGACACGACTGCTGGCGATGGAAAAGCCGGAGTAGGGCTCATCGCTTTACTCAATGGTAGAATCGTAAAGCGATGAGCAAAGTGTCTAGCAAGCATCAGGTGACACTGCCGGTCCGAGTTCTCGAAGACGCGGGCCTGGAGGCCGGCGATGAGGTCGTAATCCGCGTTGTCGGCCGTGGTCGAATCGAGGTGGAGCGGGCCGAGGACGTAATCGATCGCTACGCCGGGAGCCTGCCGTCGGGGACTTATCCGCCTGGCTACCTGAACCAGCTCCGCGACGAGTGGCGCGCGTAGCGCTCGACGCAGATCTGCTGATCGCGTTCCTCGATCCCGGGGATGCGCAGCACGAGCGCGCCGTGACTGAATTGCGTCCGCGTCTGAGAGCCGGAGATGAGCTGCTCATCGGAGCGACCGTCTATGCCGAGGTGATCCTCCGGCCGCTGCAGCAACAGAACGAAGCGACGGTCGATGGTTTCCTAGACGCGGCTGGGGTTCGGTTCGTGCCCGTGGATCGTGGGATCGCTCACCGAGCTGCGCGCCTTCGCGCAGACCACCGAGCGCTACGGCTCCCGGACGCGATGTCCCTCGCCACAGCATTGGTCAACGACGCGATTCTCCACACGCTCGATAAGAAGCTGAGCCGAGTCGCTCAGCGCGCGCAGCACAGCGGCTGACCCCACTCCCAACGGCGGAACATCACGCGCGAAGGAGGGTCTGGGTCTCAGACTTGGACATGCACCCACCAACAACGATGCAGGTCTCGGCGCGTAATGGTGTGCCGAAGCCAGATGGTCTCCATGCACCCCGGGCCTGAGTGTTTCCCGCAGGCGGTAGATTGTGCGCGTGGAGGCTAGTCTGTTCGCGCGCAGCGCTGGCGGAAGTGGTC
>DATASU010000034.1:0-41058 GCA_036269095.1 Solirubrobacteraceae bacterium | reverse complement strand
GCCTGCAGCACCCGCAGCGCGCCGAGGTACTCGCCGAGCTGGCCGGAGACGAACACGCTGCCCTCGCCGAGCACGGCGTCGCCGGTGAACGCGAGGTCGCCGGCAACGAACGCGAGGTGGTCCTCGGCGTGGCCCGGTGAGGCGATCACCTCGAACGGCCCGTAGCGCTGACCATCCTCGAGCAGCGTGGTGACGGTTCCGCGAGCAGCGGCGAGCGGAACAGGGGAAAAGCGCGTGACGATCTCGGGGACCGCCTCGGCGTGGTCGGGGTGGTCGTGGGTCAGCAGCACCGCGCCGAGGCCGCCGCGAGCGTCGATCTCCTCGCTGACCGCGTCGATGTGCGCGGTCAGCGCCGGGCCGGGATCGATCAGCCAGGCGGGCTCGCGCCCGTAGATCCAGGTGTTGGTGCCGGTCAGGGTCAGCGGTCCCGGGTTGGCCGCGCGGATGCCGACGGCGTCGTGTCCGGGGAGCTCGAGTCTGCCCATGGCGGGAGGATGACAGGATGAGTCTGTGGCCACTGACACCGAGCCGAGGGTCCTGGAACTCGACGACGAGAAGGCCACCCGCAATCTCAAGCACGGCCTGATCTCGCTCGCGGTGCTGATCGCGATGGCGGTCGGCCTGTTCCTGGCCGTGCCGAGCCTGCACGACGTCGCCCACAACATCCTGCGGATGGGGATCGGCTGGGTGCTGATCGCGATCGGGTTGGAGATCCTCTCGTGCGTTGGCTACGTCGTGATCTTCCTGATGGTGTTCAGACGCGCGCCCCGGAGGTTGGGCGCGCGCGTGGCGCTGAGCGAGCTGGCGTTCGGCGCGGCGGTCGCGCTCGGCGGCGCCGGCAGCGTCGCGGTCGGCGCCTGGCTGCTGATCGAGCGCGGCGCGCGTCCCGGCAAGGTCGCCGAGCGCTCGGCGGTGCTGTTCCTGCTGACCAGCGCGATCAACCTGATCACGCTCGCCGCCGCCGGTATCGGGCTGTGGCTCGGGATTCTGCCGGGTAAGCACAACCTGCTGCTGAGCCTCGTGCCCGGCGCCGTCGGGGTGGTCGTGTTCGTCGCCTTCCTGATGCTGCCCTGGCTGGCCGAGCACCTGATCGTCGACCGCTTCGAGGGCCGTGTCGCGAAATGGGCGTGCGCGACCGGCGGCACGATCCGCACGACCCGCCGCGAGCTGTTCCAGTTCGACTGGCGGCTGCTCGGCGCGTGGGGCTATCTGTGGTTCGACATCGCGGTGCTGTGGGTCTGCTTCAGGGCGCTCGGCCAGACCCCGCCGGTCGCCGACCTGGTGCTCGCCTACCAGATCGGCTACCTCTCGAACCTGATCCCGATCCCGGGCGGAATCGGCGTGCTCGACGGCAGCCTGGTCGGGATGTTCGTGCTCTACGGCATCAACGACACGCTCGCGACGTCGGCGACGATCGTCTACCACGCGATCTCGCTGTGGATCCCGGCGACCTGGGGCACGATCGCGTTCCTGCTGCTGCGCCGCGGCCGCAACGAGCCGGTTCACTGGCTGCCCGAGCGCATCCGTCGCGGCGCCGCGTAACGGCGCGCGGGCGTTTCGTAAGCGTTTCAGGACGGCACACCGGCTAACGTGTCCGGAATCGCTGAGCCCGCTTCACCAGGAACCGTGCTGGCCCTCATCCGTTCCGGTGAGGCGACCACCCGCAACGAGCTCGCCGAGCGCCTCTCGGTCGCGCGCTCGACCGTTGTGCAGCGACTCGGCGTGCTCAGTGACGCCGGGCTCGTGCGGCTCGCCGGCGACGCCCAGTCGAGCGGGGGGCGGCCGGCGTCGATCTTCGCGTTCGACGAGAACGCCGGCGTGGTCGTCGTCGGCGACCTCGGTCAGACCGGCTGCCACCTCGCCGTCTGTGATCTCGCCGCGCGCCCACTGAACGAGCTGACGGCCTCACTGCAGATCGACCAGGGTCCCGAGACGGTGCTCGCCTGGGTCAAGCAGCGCTTCACCGAGCTGCTCGATGGGGTCGGGCGCAGCTGGGAGGACGTGCTCGGTGTCGGCATCGGCCTGCCGGGCCCGGTGGACTTCAATACCGGTCGTCCCGTCAGCCCGCCGGCGATGCCCGGCTGGGACGGGGTCGACGTTCCGAGCATGTTCGCCGACGTCACCGACTCACCGGTGCTGGCTGACAACGACGCGCGGATCATGGCGCTCGGCGAGCATCGCGCCGCGCGCCGTGACGACAAACACATGATCTTCGTCAAGATCGGCAGCGGCATCGGCGCCGGGCTGATCGCCTACGGCCAGGTGCTGCGCGGTGAGCGCGGTGCCGCCGGCGACATCGGCCACATCGTCGTCGACCCCAACGCAACCGAGATCTGCCGCTGCGGCAACGTCGGCTGCCTCGATGCCGTCGCGGGCGGCTGGGCGATCGCGCACCGCATGGGCGACATCGCGCCGACACCGCCCGACGTCGTGCGGCTCGCGCGCGAGGGCCATCCCGAGGCCACGGGCCAGGTGCGCCGCAGCGGGCGCATGGTCGGTGCCGCGGTCGCGGACGCGGTGAATCTGCTGAATCCGACGTCGGTCGTGATCGGCGGCAAGCTCGCCGAGGCCGATGAGCAGGTGTTCGCGGCCGTGCGCGAGGTCGTCTACCGGCACGCCACGCCGGTCGCCTCGCGCCACCTTGAGATCGTGATCACCGAGCTCGGCCACATGGCCGGGATCATCGGCGCCGCGCACATGGTGATCGACTACGTGCTCGAGCCGGAACGGGTCGAGGGGCTCGTCGAGCGCCGCTCGCCCGGCCAGGCCGCCTGAAGCCGCGGCCCGGCGCGCGCAACCGGCACGCGCGGCCCGGACTTAGAGCTTCACGGTCTTCGAGACGGTGCGCGTGCTGCCGCCCGCCGGCGTGAACGCGATCCTGAGCGTCGCGCGCTTGACGTGCTTGCGCTTGAGCAGTTTCTGAAGCTTCTTGCTGAGCGCGGTCGTGAGCTTCGCGCTGCCGCCGTGGCGCTCATGCGCGCTGACGGTCACGCTGCCGACGCCGGCGATCGTCTCGGTCAGCTTGACCGAGCCCGCGCCCGGCAGTGAGAGCGTGAGCTTGAGCGCGCCGGCGGCCGAGCCGGTCAGCTTCTTGACGCTGAACACGTTCGAGACGCTGCCGGCCGAGCCGCCCCCGGAGTGCGTCGGGCCTGCAGCCGTCGAGTCGCCGCCCGCGGTCGGCGTCCCCCCGGCGGACGGCGCCGCGGGTGGGGCCACGACCGTGTAGGTGACGCTGTCGCTGGAGGTCTCGCCATCGAGCGAGGTGGCTGTCACGGTGAACGTATGGCTGCCGACGCTGCTCGTGTCGAGCGCCGCGCCGGCGGCAACCGGACCGGCGCACGTGGCGATCCCCGGTCCGCCGCTGGCCTCGGTGCAGCTGTAGGCGGCATCGACGACCTGCCCCTGGGTGTAGGAGCCGGCCGCGGGCGAGCTGATCGAAGCCTTCGGCGCGACCGCCAGGAACAGCGCGCTCGAGGCGTTCGAGGTGGCCGACCCGAGCGGGTTGGTCTCGGTCACGGTGAAGCTGTAGGACTGACCGAGCGCCAGACCGCTGAAGTCCAGCGGGCTGCCGGCGCCGAAATCGCTGTCCGAGCCGCCGACGTCATTGGACGTGTACCAGAGCGGCTGGCAGTCGCTGGCCCCGGGGGTGAAGGCGACGTCGGCGACACCGTCGTCGTCGGTCGCCGTCACCGCGGTCGGAGCCGACGGCGCACCGGTCAGCGTGCCGCCCGCGTTGGTGACGCCACCGCTGAGCGTCCCGCCGTCGCAGCTCAGCGAGGTCCCGGATTCGACGATCACCGGCGTGACGATGGAGCCCGTGACACTGACCGGGCCCGAGGAGACCTCGAGCGTGCCGCCGTAACTGGCGCCCGAACCGGCCGCCAGCGTGAGCTCGCCGCTCCCGGCCTTGAACAGCGTGCCGGCGTTGGCGCCGACGGTGCCGGAATCGAGCGTGACGTCGTTGGCACCGATGTCGAGCGTGCCCCCGCTCTCCACGTCGATCGCGTTTGGCGCACTCGTGTTGCCGGCGTCCCAGACGAGCGTCCCGCCGTCGAGCGTGACCGTGCCGGTGCTGAGCGCTCCGGCGACGAACTCCAGGGTCGCGCTGCTCCCGACCTCGACACCGCCGCCCGCGCTGAACGTGCCGTCGCCACTGTTGAGCTCGAGCGTGCCGTCGGCCACGGTCAGCGGATGGCTGCCGCTGAGCCCATAGTCGAAGGCGATCGTGCCGCCGCTGAGCGTCAGCGCCGTTTCGACCGTCACCGGCTGGTCGTACTCCTGTACGCCGCCGGTGGTGACACCCGCGGACAGCTCGGTTGTGTTGCCGACCGCGTGTTCCAAATCGAGCCCGGCGAGCGGAACACCGCCGCCCACCGCACCGTCGAACACCGCCTGCACGGAGTCGTCGACCGTCAGTGTCTCGGGGCCGTTCACCGTCGAGTTGAACGTGACCGTCGAGCCCGACAGCGTCGGCGAAGCGTCGAGCGTGACGGCACCGTAGCCCTGCCCCTCGAGCGTGCTCACCGCCGTGGTGTCGATCGTGGTCGTCGCACTGCTCAGCGACCCCAGCTTCTGCACCGACCCGACCACGCCGTCGAGCACCGCACTGCCGGTCAGGGTGAGACTGTTGTTCCCCGACCCGCCATCGATCGTCGAGTCGAAGGTCGCGCTTGTCGCGTCGATCGTCGTGTCGCCGCTGAGCGTGACCGCGCCCTCGTAGGTCTGGGGGCCCGCGCCTCCCGCGGTGTTGAATGTGCCATCGAGCGTTGCCGGGCCATCGACCGTCATCTGCGCGATGTTCCCGAAGCCGGCGCCGGCGTCGTCGAGGGTCGTGCCGTCGGGAGCATCGAAGGTGACCGCCGTGCTCCCCGCGCCGTAGAGGTTGCCGTCGATTTCAATGCTGTTCGCGCTCAGGGCACCGCTGCCCCAGACGAGCTCCGCACCGTCCTCGAAGTCGAGGCTGCCGAGTGTCGTGCCGGTGGTGCCGTCGTAGAGCGACGCGCTGCCGCCGCTCACCGTCAGTGATGAGCTGCCGCTCGCCGGACCCGAGATCGGCGCCAACACGGTCAGCCCGTCGACATCGATCGTCGCGGTGTGATTCGCGTCGGTGGTGTCGTCGATCACGACGTCGCCGCTTGCGGACTCGAGCGTCAGCGCCCACTGGTCGCTGATCGAGCTCTCGATCGTGATGTTGCCGGTCTCGCCACCGGGGTCACCAACCGTGAAGCCGTTGTAGTTGGCGGCGTTCATGTCGTTCTCGAGATCGCTGACGTTGAGGTTCGCGCCGTCGGCTGTCGGATAACACGTCGTCCCGACGCAGAACATGTTGCTCGTGGCCGCGCTCGAGATCGTCATCGAGTACCCGCCGGCGGCGAACGCGCTGGGCGCGCCGGCGAGCGCGAGCGCCACAACCCCCACCATTACCAGTAACAGACTCCGGCTCGATCGCATCCGCAGGCTCCTCAAGGTCTCGTTCGCTGAGAACCCCTTCGGCCGTCCCGGCGCACCAATCAACATTGCTGACCGGTTTGTGGACGCATGCACGCGTGTTTGCACCGCGAGGCGGCCGCGAATTTCCGAATCAGGGCACTACTAAAGCGCTGCGGTGTCGGGATCGGGCAGCCGCGTGGCCGCCGAGGCGACGGCGGCGAGCGCCGTGATCGCGGCCCACTCGCCGCGCTCGATCAGGTCGAGCGGCACCATCCAGGAGCCGCCGATGCAGACGACGTTGGGCAGCGCGAGGTAGCTCGACGCACGCTCGATGTCGATGCCACCGGTCGGGCAGAAGCTGACCTGCGGGAACGGCGCGCCGAGTGCCTTGAGCGCGGCGACGCCGCCGCTGGACTCGGCCGGGAAGAACTTCATCAGCGAGATCCCGTGCTCGAGCAGGCGCAGCACCTCGCTGGCGGTGACCGCCCCGGGCAGGAACACGATCCCGGCGTCGACCGCGGCGCTCGCCAGCGCATCGGTGCAGCCGGGCGCGACGATGAACTGCGCGCCCGCGTTGCGCGCGTCGAGCAGCTGCTGCGCCGTGGTCACGGTCCCGGCGCCGACCACCGCGCCCGGAACCTCGGCGGCGATCCGGCTGATCGACTCGAGTCCGGCGTCGGTGCGCAGCGTCACCTCGAGCACCTGCAGGCCGCCGGCAACGAGCGCGTCGGCCAGCGGCACCGCCGTCTCGGCGTCCTTGATCGTGATCACGGGCACCACGCGGGTGGCGCCGAGCAGCGCCGCGAAGCTCATGCTCATGTCCTCACTCTGTCACGCGCGTGCGAGCGCCGCGGCAACCGTGTCGTCGACGTCGGCGGCGAGGCTCGCGAAGATCGTGGCCCCGGTGTCGGCGCTCGAGACTGCACCGCGGAACAGCCGGAACAGCTCGCGGCCGGTGCCGATGTCGCCGGCATGCGGGGCCGGCGCGGGCTCGCGCTCGTCGAGGTCGACACCGAGCACGTCGAAGCTCGCGGCGCGCGTGTCGATGCGGATCAGGTCGCCGTCCCGGATCCGCGCGAGCGGTCCGCCGTCGGCGGCCTCGGGCGTGCAGTGGATCGCGGCGGGCACCTTGCCCGACGCGCCGGACATGCGGCCGTCAGTGACCAGCGCGACGCGGTGACCGCGGCCCTGGAGCACACCGAGCGCCGGCGTCAGCCGGTGCAGCTCGGGCATCCCGTTGGCCCTCGGGCCCTGGAAGCGCACCACGACCACGACGTCGTGGTCGCAGTCACCCTCGGCGAACGCGTCGAGGAAGTGCTCCTGGTCGTCGAACACGCGCGCGGGCGCCTCGATGATGCGATTCTCGCTCGCGACCGCCGAAACCTTGATCACGCCGCGTCCGAGCGTGCCCTCGAGCACGCGGATGCCACCGTCATCGGCGAACGGATGGTCGGGCGAGCGCAGCACCGCCGGGTCGACCGACCCGGCTGCGGGCGCGGGGCCATAGACGAGCTCACCGTCGACCAGCTCGGGCTCATGCGTGTAGCGGCTGAGCCCAACGCCTGCGACCGTCAGCACGTCCTCGTGCAGCAGACCGACCTCGAGCAGCGCGCCGAACAGGCTGGCGGTGCCGCCGGCCGCGTGGAACTGGTTGATGTCGGCGCTGCCGTTGGGGTAGATCCGCGCGAGCAGCGGCACCACCTGCGACAGCTCGGCGAAGTCACGCCAGGTGAGCTGGATGCCGGCGGCGGCCGCCATCGCAACCAGGTGCATCGTGTGGTTGGTCGATCCGCCGGTGGCGAGCAGCGCGACGATCGCGTTGACGACCGCGCGCTCGTCGACGACGCGGCCGATCGGGGCGAGCTCGTCGGGGTTGGTCAGCTCGACGATCCGGCGCCCGGCGGCCGCCGTCAGCTCGCGCCGCAGCGTTGTGCCGGAGGTCACGAAGCTCGCGCCCGGGAGATGCAGGCCGAGCGCCTCCATCACCAGCTGGTTGGTGTTGGCGGTGCCGTAGAAGGTGCAGGTTCCGGGCGCGTGGTAGGACTCGAGCTCCGATTCGAGCAGCGCGACGGCGTCGATCTGGCCCTGGGCGTGGAGCTCGCGCGCGTGCGCCTTCTCGGAGTTCGGGATGCCCGACGGCATCGGCCCTCCGGGGACGAAGATGCACGGCAGGTGGCCGAAGCTGAGCGCGCCGGCGACCAGGCCGGGGACGATCTTGTCGCAGACGCCGAGCAGCAGCGCCGCGTCAAACATGTCGTGCGCAAGCGCGACCGCCGTCGCCAGAGCGACGACGTCACGGCTGAACAGCGACAGCTCCATCCCGGGGCGCCCCTGGGTGACGCCGTCACACATCGCGGGCACGCCGCCGGCGAACTGGGCGACGCCACCGGCGCGCAGGATCTCCTTCTTGAGCAGCGCCGGGTAGCGGTCGAGCGGCTGATGCGCCGAGAGCATGTCGTTATAGGCCGAGATCAGCGCAATATTCGGCACCTGCTTGTGCGCGAGCAGGTCCTTCTCCTCGGCGCCGCACGCGGCGACGCCGTGCGCGAGGTTGGCGCAGCCGGAGTGGGCGCGTGGGCGGCCGTCGCGCCGATCCTGCTCGATGCGGCTGTCGATGCGATCGAGGTAAGCGCGGCGCGTCGCCCGGCTGCGGCGGGCGATCTGATCGGTGACCTCGGCGACGGTGAGGTGCACGTCACGAGAAGGTCGCGTCGGCGGCCAGTTAGTCATGTTCCGAGATATATCTAGTCATAGTTATGCTTGTCAAGCGCTAAAAGTTTTCTCAGATTTGCCAGCGATTGGTGTTAGGGTCCCGGATTAGGCGATGAGCACGACGATTCAGGATCAGGCGAGGTTCTGTGAAGACGACTGCGCCGCCGTGGTGCTCGCCTCGTTTGCCTGCCGGATGTGCCTCGCGACTGCGGACCTGATCTCGCTCAAGGGTCTGCCCGGTGAGCGCTCCGCGACCTCGCGCTGCCCCCACTGCGGCACGCTCAATCGGGTCACGATGAGCGACGCGCAGGCCTTCCAGCTGTGGACGCTGCAGCGCGGAAACACCTTCGTGCACTTCGCGCCCGAGTACTGGTAGCGAGGAAAAAGCTCCGCACGTACGCGCCGGTGCGCGAGCATGGACGCATGTCCCCGCCCCCGGACCTGGACATCGTGCTGTGTGCGCTCGACGAGCTGCCCGCCGACATCTCGGTGCTCGACGCGCGCGAGAAACGCCGCGCCGATCGACTCCATCTCGAGCTCGACCGGCGCCGGTTCGTCGCCGCGCACACGGCGCTGCGGCGCGAGCTCGGCGAGCGTCTCGAGGCTGACCCCGCCGAGCTCGAGTTCACGCGCGATCCCTGCAGCAGCTGCGGCGGCCCGCACGGCCGGCCGATCGTTCTGCGGCCCGGCGGCTCGCTTGCTCGCCGGGCCGAGCTGCACTTCTCGCTCTCCCACAGCGGCAGCCAGGGACTGCTCGCGATCGCGCCGACGCCGGTCGGCGTCGACATCGAGGCGCTGCCCGAAGCATCGATGTGCCAGCAGCTCACGGCGCTGCTGCACCCGCGCGAGCAGGTGCGGATCCTGAGCGCGCCCGAGGAGGCGCAGCGCACGCTGTTCACGCGCCTCTGGTGTCGCAAGGAGGCCTACCTGAAGGGGCTGGGCGTCGGCCTCGCGCACGACAGTACCGAGGGCTACATCTCGAGCCTCGAGCGCACGCCCGGCTGGCACGTCACCAACATCGACGCGCCCGCCGGCTTCGCGGGCGCCGTCGCGACCGCGGCCGCGCCGACGCTCTGAATGCGGGAAGGGTTTTGGGTCCCCAGGACCCAAAACCCTTCCCCGATCCGGTGCACCGGCGTGTTTGGGCGCGTGGGTGGGCGGTAAGGCTGAAGGTGATGCCGATCACGATGCTCGACCCACCGGCGCCCGCTCCGCCACCGCCGATGCCCGGCCCGCCGCCAGCGCCTCCCGGTCCGCCGGGGCCACCGCTGCCGCCCGACCCGGCGCCGCCGGTCCCGCGGCCGGACCCCGGACCGCTGCCACCGGCTCCCACCCCTGGCATTTAGCTCGCGCGCGATCCCGTAGCATGGCCGCTGCCGATGCCGCAGATCACGATTCCCAGCGGCTTGGCGCTCGAGTACGAGACCTACGGCGACAGCAGCGATCCGCCGCTGCTGATGGTGATGGGCTTCGGCGCCCAGCTGGTCGCATGGCCGCGTGACTTCTCTAGGCGACTCGCCGCCGGCGGGCGCTACGTGATCAGCTTCGACAACCGCGACTGCGGGCGCTCGACCAAGCTCGACGGTGTCGACGCGCAGATCGAGGCCGTGCACCTGGCGGCAGCGTCGGGCGATTTCGAGAAGGCGCGGGCGCTGGCGCCCTACACGCTCAGCGACCTTGCCGACGACGGCTTCGCGCTGCTGAGCGCGCTCGGGATCGAGCGCGCGCACGTGCTCGGCGCCTCGATGGGCGGGATGATCGCCCAGACGATGGCGATCGAGCACCCCGAGCGCGTGCTGACGCTGATCTCGATGATGTCGACCACCGGCGAGCCCGAGGTCGGGCAGTCGACACCGGAGGCGCTCGAGGCGCTGCTCGCGCCCGCGGCCACCAGTCGCGAGCAGTACATCGAGTCAGCGTCGAGCTGGATGCTGTGGCACTCGCGCCGCTACCCCGAGCTCGAGGAGGCCCGCGTGCTCGCCGCCGAGACCTACGACCGCGGCCACCACCCGCAGGGGACGATGCGCCAGCTCGCGGCGATCCTCGCCAGCGGCCCGCGCGTCGAAGGACTCGAGCGGCTGCGCGTACCGACGCTCGTGATCCACGGCACCGACGACACGCTGATCACGCCGAGCGGCGGTGAGCGCACCGCCGAGCTGGTTCCCGGCGCGAGGCTCGTGATCATCACCGACATGGGCCACGACCGGCCGACGCCGCTGTGGCCCGAGATCTGCGATCCGATCCTCGAGCACACGGCCGGCCACTAGGGCCGCCGCAGCATCGCCGGTCCTGCGCTCAGGCCGGCGTCGCGGCCGTGACAGCGGCCGCCTTCGCGCGGGCGCGTGCGTCGCGGGTGGCGGTCTTGGCCGCGTACATCAGCTTGTCGGCACGGTTCAGCCAGGCCTCCAGTTGCTCGCCCGGGTCGCGCTCGGCGACGCCGTATGACCAGGCCACGCCACTCGCCTCGTGCATGCGCTCAGCCCACTTGATCGCCTCGCCCGCCGTCAGTCCCGGCAGGATTGCGATGAACTCATCGCCGCCGATGCGGCCGGTGAGGTCGACCCCGCGGGCAGCTGTCTGCAGCTCGGTTGCGAAGGTGACGAGCATCTGGTCGCCCGCGAGGTGACCGGCGTGATCGTTGACGAGCTTGAGCCCGTCGAGGTCGATCACGACAAGACTGTGTGCGGATGCCGCGAACCGGCGTCCGCTGGAGAGCTCGCTCATCGCCTGGTCGAGACCGCGGCGGTTCATCAGCCCGGTGAGCTCGTCGTGACGCGCCTCGTGGCGCAGCCCACCCAGGACCTGCGAGAGCAGCATCGAGAGCACGACCGCCCCGGTGAGCATCGGCATCACGTCGACGGCGGTACGCAGGTGGTCAGGGTTCAGCGTCGCGGCGAACGCGACGGCCGCCACCTCGGCGGCGAACGTCCACAGCACGTTGCGCATCGGGTAGAACGCCGTGACCCACAGCGCCACCCAGATCAGGCCGGCACCGCCGACCAGAGTCGAGCCGCCACTGACGGTGTGGGAGAGCGTCAGCGCGACAACGGCAACGCGCAGGCCGGCGAGTGCCAGCAGTCCGCGACGCCCGACGTGGGCGCCAAACATCATCAGACCGGCCGCGATCACTGCCAACAGGCAGCCGCATGCCGCGTACTGACTGGTCGGGGCAGACGAGCTCAGCGGTGCCGCGGCCATAGCCGCGAGGCCGAGGGCCGAGGTTCCGTCCCCGAGCGCCAATATCCATGTTCTCGCCGGCAGAGACGCAGGCAATTGCGTTCTGCGGCTGATCTCAGCCAAAGCCATATCCATCCATCCATATCCGTTCCACGCTTCGTGGACATCCCGGTCATCACTCCGAGAAACTGAGGAAGTCATCGGCTTTTGACGCGAAAGGCTTGAGCGGCTCTTACGCAATCCAGATCTCCGCTGCGCTGCCCGACTGCTGCGCGCTGCAGCCAACGGCCGTGTCCAGCGGGACACGGCCGTCAGCCATCAACGCTTGCTAGTTGCCGATCAGCGCAGCCGGCAGGCTGTGGCCCGGCACCTGGTCGGGCAGGAAGATCTCGCGGTCACCCGGATAGGCGACGCTCCAATCGTGGGCCGAGTACCAGTCGTAGCGGTTGAGCTGCTCGGCGTTGATGCGGTCGGGGCCGTTGAAGCGGCCCGCGGCGGCCTGCTTGGCGAGCCACGCCTTCCAGGCGTCGTAGAGCGGCTTGGCGGCGGCGGGAATCACGCCCTCGGTGCTGACCGTCGACTTCGGGTCGGCCTTGGTGATCGCGCTCGCCTGGGTGGTCGATGGCGTGAACGTCGTCGGTCCGCCCGGCGCTCCGAGGTTGAGCGGGACGATGTTCTGCACCAGGTTGTACGGCGCGAGGTCCGGCTGCTTGGTGAACGCCGAGTACATCGGTTCCGCCGAACCGTCCTCCTGGTTCATCGGCTTGATCCCGAGGATCTGCTCGACCGTCCTGACCATGTTGAGCTGTGAGTAGTACTGGTCGTCGACACCCGTCTGCGAGTAGGGGCTGATCACGAGCGTCGGTGCGCGGTGGCCATCGACATGATCGACGCCGTTCTGGGTGTCGTCCTCGTCGACGAAGATCGCGGTGCTCTTCCAGAACTTGCTGTGCGAGATCTCGTCGACGACCCGCCCGACGGCGAGGTCGTTGTCGGCGACCTGTGCGACCGGGTCCGGGGTGCCGCTGCCGGTCGTGTGGTCGGTCATCAGCCACATGAACGTCAGCTGCGGCATCTGCCCGGTCTGCTCGTCGTGCTGGAAGTACGGCAGCCACTGATCGACGCGGTACTGATCCGGGATCGTGAGCTGGAAGTTCGGGAAGCACGGGGCCGAGATCGCCTGCAGCGAGGGGATGTCAGATTGCACCTTCGTGTACTGACACGGGTCGCTGATCGGCTCGGTTCCCTGATGCCCGTCCTCGAGCCACTGCGACTCGGCGTACCAGGTGCTCCAGTCCGGGGAGTCGGCCGGCAGGTTGTAGGGGTTGAAGATGTACTCACCGAAGTTCTGGACGCTGACGCCGGCCTTCTCGGCCGCGTTCCAGAGGAACCCATCGCGCTGGTAGGCGAGTGCGTCGCCGCCCTGCGACGGATACGAGCGATAGAAGGCGCCGAACTCCTTCTCGAGGTAGTCGTTGGCCTCGGCCTGAACGATCCAGTTGTGACCGTCGGCCGAGAGCGTGCCCTCGTCGTAGAAGTTGTCGAGGTCGCCGAACCGCGTCGCCAGGGCGTGCGCGTTGGGGGTCACCTCCTGGCCGAACTGCGCCAGCGCCGCGTCGCCGTTGCCTTCGTCGAGGTCGCCGAGCACCTGGTCGTAGCTGCGATTCTCCTTGACGATCACGACGATGTGCTTGATCGGCGAGGGCTGACCGAGGCGCTTCGGGATCACCGAGGGAACGGTGTCGTAGGCGCCCTGGTCGATCGGCTTGATCTGATTCCAGGCGTTGTTGCGGAAGACGGTGCTGGTGGCCTGGGCGAGCTTGACGCCGTTGTTCGGCATCGTGAACTCGGTGATGCTGCCGGTGTCGTCGTAGGTGTTGTGGCCGGTCGCCTTGGAGGTGTCCGCGCCCTCGTTGATCGACGACTCTGGACCGGAGGCGCCGATGCCCTTGTCGTTGGTGACGACGACCTTGCCGGCACCGAGTGCCGGGTCGGGCTGCACCTGCACCGGGTACCAGTCGGTCGGCAGCAGGCCCTCGAAGCGCAGCCGCTGATTGAGGCCACCGTAGCGGTAGACGGCGATCGCATTGTCGCGGCCGATGCTGACGAGCACGGTGTTCGCATCCGACATGCTGATCGCGTTCGCGTAGCTGCCGACGGTCGCGCCCGGAACCGGGTTGGTGGTGACGGTCTGGGCAACGCTGTCGGTCCGCTCGTTGATCACCGACATCGAGTCGTCGTTGGAGTTGGCGACGAACAGCGCCGAGCCATCCTGGTAGAGCGCCGTCGGCTGCAGGCCGACCGGGATCTCCTTGATCTCATGGCCGCTGGTGAGGTTGACCACGGAGACGGTGCCGGTGGTCGCGGCGCCGGTGACGTCGCTCGACACGATCGGAGTGCCGTCGGAGAGGTTGGTGAAGTCGGTCCTGTTGGCCGGGCGGCCACCCTCGTTGGAAACGTAGGCGGTGTTGCCGTTGGCGGAGATGACGACCTGTCGCGGCGCGTTTCCGACCTTGATCTGGTTGACGAGCGTGTCGGTCGCGGTGTCGATCACGCCGAGCGTGTTGGCGCCGTTGAACGCGACGTAGAGCTTGCTGCCGTCGGGTGAGAGCGCCATGCCCGAGGGGATGTAGGAGCCGTCGGCGGTGCCCGGGCCGTAGCTGTCGCAGTCCGGCCCAGCGGCCAACGGGTTGGTGCCGCCCTCCCCGCAGAGGAACAGGTCGTTGGTCTGGGTCGCGGTGCCCGCGTTGAAGCTGAACTTGTCGACGTAATCGGTCTGGGGTACCCAGATCGTGCTTCCGTCGGCCGACCACAGCGGACCGTCCGGGGACACGCTGGCGTCGTCGTTGGCGTAGGGGTCGCTCAGGCTGGTGTCATACGCGCCGTTGCCGATCGAGGCCGATGACGCGAGCGTCTTGGTCTCGAGATTCCAGATCGTCAACGTGGTGTCGTAGTCCTTCCACGTGAGCGCTGCCAGGTACTCGCCGTTGGGGCTGATCGAGCTGGTCAGCAGTCGTGCGTTGTCCTGGAACAGGCGCGTGCCGAGCGGTGAGACCCACTGGTTGGTGGGCAACAGCACGCCGTTGGCGTAGGTGCCCTCGACCTGCTCGGTGCCGAACGGATCGAACGCGACGATCGTCGCGGTCGCGGCGCCGACGATCACGAAGCAACTGAGGATCGCGAGCAACAGCACCCGGCGGGCGCGTCTCGGTGCTCGAGCCGGGTTTCGCTTCCTGGCGTAAGGCAACGGGAGAATGCTCACAACTACCTCCGCTTCGTATTGGTGCCGCATTGGGTCGGCGAGCCTATGGCCGGCGGGCTCTTCGGAAACTCTTACCTGGATGACGCGTCGGGGTGTTAACGGTTCGGCATCGACCTGTGACTTTTTGCCCATGTCAGCGGGAGTTGACGGCGCTGTGGACGGCTGGCGGGAACGTTCACGGGACGTTTACCGGCGGCCGTGCGGCGGGGATATATTCGCGCCGTGAGCGCCATCCACACCCGCCGGCTCGTCAAACGCTTCGACGCGACAGTTGCCGTGAACGAGGTGGACCTGATGCTCGAAGCCGGAGAGGTGCGCGGCCTGCTCGGACCCAACGGCGCCGGCAAGACGACGCTGCTGCGGATGCTGCTCGGTCTGATCCGTCCCGACGCGGGCGAGATCGAGCTGCTCGGCCAGCCGCTCGAGGGATCTGGGTCGGTGGCGCTGCACGGTGTCGGCGGCTTCGTCGAGGACCCGGCGTTCTATCCGTACCTGAGTGGGCGCGTGAACCTGCGGCTGCTGGCGCGGCTCGACGGCGCCGGGCGCGTGGATGGCTCCGATCGCGGGCTCGAGGCCGCGATCGACGCAGCGCTGACACGTGTCGGGCTCGAGCAGCGCGGCGATCACCGCGTGGGCGGCTACTCGACCGGGATGCGCCAGCGACTTGGGATCGCCGCTGCGCTGCTGCGCTCACCGCGGCTGCTGCTGCTCGACGAGCCGACGAGCGGGCTCGACCCCGCCGGCGCGCGCGCCGTCGCGACGCTCGTGCGCGAGCTCGCCGCCGACGGTGTCGCGGTGCTGCTCTCGAGCCATCAGATCGGCGAGCTCGAGCGCATCTGCACCGGGTTCTCGTTTCTGCGCGAGGGTCGGGTGGTCTGGGACGGCACGGCCGCCGAGCTCGAGGCGCAGGCGCCGGCCTCCGCCTTTGAGCTGGCGACCAGCGACGACGCGGCCGCGCTGCGGATCGCCGCCGAGCACGATGGTCTGCGGGCGCAGCTCGCGATGCGCGGCGGAATCGTGCTGACCGTGCGCCCCGGTGTCCTCGACGGCTTCGTGCTGGCGCTCGGCGACGCCCGCATCGCGGTGCGGCGCCTGGAGCTGCGCGTCAGTCCGCTCGAGAGCATGTTCTTCGCGCTGATGTCCGACGAGCCGCGACTCGACGAGCTCGAGCCCGACGAGTTCGCCGCGCGGGTGCTGGCGAGCAGATGACGGCCGTCGCCTCACCGGCGGGGATGGCCGGCGCCAAGCGCGATCGCGCGACAGGCGTGCTCGACGTCTACGTGACCGAGCTGACGAAGTTGCGTGCGCAGCTGACGACCCGGCTGCTGGCGTTGCTCGCGGTGCTCGGGCCGTTCGCCTTCGCGGTGCTGCTCAAGGTGCAGAATGGGACGCCGTCGGATGCGCTGTTCGGGGCCTGGGTGCACACCTCGGGGTTCGCGATCTCGCTCGTGGTCCTGGGTTTCGCCGGCAACTGGGGCTTTCCGATCATCGTCGGAGCGCTGGCCGGTGACCTCTTCTCCTCCGAGGATCGCTACGGCACCTGGAAGACGATCCTGACGCGCTCGTGCAGCCGTGAGGATGTGTTCGTCGGCAAGGTGCTGGCCGCCGGAACCGCCGGCGCCCTGGTCACGCTGCTGCTGGCCGCCTCGAGCCTCGTCGCCGGCAGCGTGCTCGTCGGCCTGCACCCATTCGTCGATCTCAGCGGGCAACTGACCTCGACCGGGCAGATGCTCGTGCTCACGATCGTGAGTTGGGCCTACTGCCTGCTGCCCGCGCTCGCCTACATGAGCGTCGCGATCCTGGTCTCGGTCGCAACCCGCAACGGCATCCTCGGCGTGCTCGCGCCGCTGGTGCTGGCACTGGTCACGCAGCTGCTCGACCTGATCGGGCGCGGCGTGATCGTGCACACGCTGCTGATCGGCTCGGGCTTCGACGGCTGGCACGGGTTGTTCGTCGCACATCCGTTCCTTGGCCCGATGGCGGTCTCGGCGCTCGTCTGCCTGGCCTGGATCGCGGCCAGCCTGACGGGGTCGTGGCTGCTGCTGCGCCGCCGTGACTTCGTGACCGCGACCAGCGGTCCGAGCTGGGCCGTGCCGCTGCGGACCGTGGCGCTGACGATCGTCGTGATCGGCGCACTGGCGCTCGGATCGAACCTCGGCCCCGGTTCGGTCAGCGGCTACCGCGTGGCCGCATCGGTCGGCGCGACCTTCAACAACGTCACGTTGCTGCAGCAGGCGCTGATCGGCCGCTACGCGCCGGCGAGCGCACACCTGCGGGTGCTGCCCAACTGCAACAAGCGCGGAGCCGCCGACGAGGGACCGGGCGATTGGCTCTGCACGCTCTACGTCTACATCCCCCAGCCGAAGTCGGTGCCGTTCCAGCAGACCAACGTCGAGTACGACGTCAGCGTGCAATACAACGGCTGCTGGAAGGCCTCCTCGCCGCCGTCCTTCATCGGCGGCCAGACGATGCGCAACGCCGCCGGGCGCCAGGTGACCAACCCGCTGTTCGTGGTCTACGGCTGCTTCAACGTGTTCTGAGCGGTGCCTCGGCGAGCTGCGCCTCGGTGAGCGGGGGCTCGGCGAGCGGCGCTGACGGCGCGAGCGTGTGCGGCTCGACCAGCCGCACGCCGAGCAGGAAGGTCACGATCGGGACGAAGCAGAGGATCGTCAGCACGGCCGCTGCGCCGTGGACGCCGTGGGCGTCAGCGACCGCGCCGAGGACCGGAGCGCTCACCCCGCCGGCGCTGACCGCCAAGCCGAGCGTCACCGCCGAGGCGGTCCCGGGACGGTTGGGCAGATAGTCCTGACCGAGCTTGATCAGCACCGAGAACGGGATCCGCAGCGCGAGTCCTGCGAACAGGGAGCAGGCCAGGCCGAGCTCCGGTTGCGAGCAGACCCGCAGCAGGATCATCGCCGGCAGGCACACGAGCGCTCCGATCTGCGTCGTGCGCACCATCCCGAAGCGGTCGGCGATGCGTCCGCCGATCATCGTCCCGATCACACCGCCGCCAAGCAGGCATCCGAGCGCGGCGCCGGCCACCGCCTTGCCGGCGTGCAGGTCGCGCAGCCAGTGCAGCTCGATGAAGGTGCTGGCCCCGAAGAACATGACCGAGCGGCAGATCTCGACCGCCGCGAGCGACATGAACGGCCCCCAGTGATCACGGCCATGGTGCACGGCCGCGGCTGTGGCGTGATCGATCACGAGGCGCCCGGCGCTGCGCCATGTCACCGCCGCGACCAACCAGGCGGGAAGCACGAACCACGCGAGGCCCCAGAGACCGACCGCTGCGAGCACCGGCGTCAGCAGCACCGGCGCCAGCACGAAGCCGACGTTGCCGCCGGTCGCGAAGACGCTCATCGCGGCGGCGCTGTTGCCGGCGCTGCGTCGCGCGAGACGGCCGGCGGCGGGGTGGAACATCGCCACGCCGAGGCCGCAGACGACCAGCAGCACCCAGGTCAGTGCGTACGCGTGAGCGATGCCCGCACCGGCCGCCGCGGCGGCCGCCAGCGCGATCCCGCTGTAGACCTGCCAGGGGCGGTCGCGGCGGTCGACCAACAGTCCGAACAGCGGCTGCGGCACCGCCGCGCCGAGCGTCGCCGCGAGGCTCAGGCCGGAGGCCTGCAGGTAGCTGTAGTGGCGGTCCAGCACGAAATACGGGATCGCCGCGGGCACGGCTCCCTGGAAGAAGTCGATCGCCGTGTGAGCAGTCGCCCAGACACGCATGCGGGACCAGTTGGACATCGCAGCCCCAAGCTAGCCGCTCATGCTCGCGTCTGACTACCGATATTCTGCCTTGTTATGTCGGCTGTCCGCCATGAGCTCCCGAGCGAGATTCGGCGGGCGCTGCGGGCAGACGAGCGCATCGAGTGGCACTTCCACGATCGCGCACAGCTGATCTACCCCGGCATGGGTGTGCTGCAGGTCTTCACCGAGGGCGGTTCCTGGATCGTGCCGCCGCTGCGCGGCGTCTGGATCCCGGCGGGCGTCGCCCACGCTCACCGCGCGCGTGGTCGCACCGATCTGCTCTCGGTCGGCTTCGCCGCTTCGGTCGCGCCGTTCGGCGAGCGCGGACCGGTGGTGGTCGACGTCTCGCCGCTGCTGCGCGAGGTGGTGCTCGAGCTGACCGGCGGCGGCGATCTGTCCGCCGCGACCCGGCGACTGCTGCGTCAGGTCGCACTCGATCAACTCCAGCGCGTGAGGATCCTGCCGCTCGCATTGCCACACCCGCGTGATGACCGCCTCGTGCGGATCGTCGAGCAGCTCTCGAGCGATCCCTCGGACCGGCGCACACTGGCGCAGCTGGGACGCGAGGTCGGCGCCGGTGAGCGCACACTGAGCCGCCTGTTCCGGAGCGAGACCGGGATGTCCTTCCCACAGTGGCGCGGGCAGCTGCGGCTGCATCAGGCACAGCTGCTGTTGGCCGGGGGCGAGTCCGTGACCGGCACCGCCCAAGCCTGCGGCTACCGCAGCACCAGCGCGTTCATCGAGGCGTTCCGCGCGGCCTTCGGGTCGACTCCCGGTGGCCGCCAGAGTCGTGTGGCTTCCAATCGCGGCGACCGTCAGCTCACGTAGCGAGCCGTGCGGATTTTGTTGCCCTCCTTAAAGCTTGGGCGCCGCATCTCAACTTTTGGGTGCCTATGGCCGATTCTTAGGGCCGAGCGCTTAGCTCAGTGGTATCCAGGGCCGCACCCCGGGCGGCAAAGGAGAAGTCCCTCGATGCAGCGATTGAAGTATTCAGGTGGAGTCTTTGCGCTCGCGTTGGCCGTGTGGCTAGCGAGCGGAGCCACGGCCGCGCAGGCCTCTGTCGCCCGCGCCACGCCGTTCGGGTCCTCATCCGACGTCGTGAGCTTCACGTCCGTGGTGCCGACGGCGCCCGACAATGTCGTGGGCGCAACCTACGCGGCCATCGCCGTCGACTCCAGCGAGGCCGTCAGCTTCAGCGTCGATGCCGCTACGACGAACGCGGCCTGCGTGGTCACCGGCGCGACCGTCACCTTTGAGCATGCCGGCACCTGCGTGATCGATGCCTCCGTTCCTACAGACCTGAGCGCGACCCCCGCGCAGCAGACCATCACCGTCGCCCCCGCCAGCACCTCGACGAGCCTCGTTATCGGCACCAGCGTGCTCACGGCAACGGTCTCGACCAGCGCACCTGGAAGCGGCACCGCAACCGGCACCGTGTTGTTCAGCGTCGGCGGCAAGACGCTCGGAACCGCCACTCTGGTCAACGGCATCGCGACCCTCCCCTACACCGTTCCGGCGAACGTCACCGAGGCGATCCTCGCCGGCTACCAGGGTGCTGCCGACTACACCACTTCGAGCGCCACGGTCACCGCCAACGGGCTCGACATCGAGCCGACCTTCGTCGCCAAGCCGACGATCGCAGCGCGCGTCACGAGCGCCGCCCCCAAGAACGCCCGCGGCTGGTGGCACACCAAGGTCAAGGTCCACTTCTCCTGCGATGGCGCCGGCTCGACCATCATCGGCGGCTGCCCCCGCGCGCTCGTGCTCACCCGCAGCGGCGCCGACGTGACTGTGATCAGGACGATTCGCACGGTGAAGGGCAGCTCGGCCACGGTTGAGCTGCGCGGCCTCAAGATCGATCTGAAGAAGCCCAAGGTCGAGATCGTCGGCGTGCGCGACCGCGCGCTCTACCACGGCAGCAGGCCGCCGGTCAGCTGCGCCGCAACCGATCCGATCTCAGGCATCGCGTCCTGCAGGGTCGTCACCACGGTGAAGCGCACATCGACCCTCGACACGATCACCTTCACGGCGATCGCGAAGAGCTGGGCCGGTCTGACGCGCCGCACCAGCGAGACGATCTACTCGAAGGTCTGACGGGTCCTGCCCGGGCGTGGTCGCGTCGCGGGCGGGGCGGACGCGGCACGGACTCCGGAGGGGCACGGAGGGATGCGGGCCGGGCAACAGCCAAGCCGGGTTGATTGAGACTTCCGGCTCAGCACGTTCCGGCTCAGCACGCAGGGGACGCTGGCAGGCGGGGGTTAGCCCTTCCAAAAGAGCCACTTCTGAATCGATATCGCAGCGATATAGCTGGCGATATCGATTCAAAAGTAGCTTTCAGACGCCCCACGACCCCGTAGCGGCCGGTCAGCGAGACAGCCGTGCCGATTCGCTCCTGTCGCGCATGGACTTGCGTGTGACAACCAGGAGGATTCATGACGAACCGTCGGCGTCGCGGCGTCAGCGTACGCCGCCGGCTCCATGCGGAGACAGCGTCGCGGCGTCAGCGTGCGCAGCCGGCTCCATGCGGAGACCTTGGGGGGTCACCGCAGGTTGGACGCCAGGCTGCCGGTCGCACGTGGTCGTCGGCGCCGGCCTCAGCCTCGGTCCGGGGATTCAGGCCTTGGGCTCGAGCTCGAATCCGAGCGCTTCCAGCACGGCCACCGCACCGGCCTTCCCGCCCTCGAACTCACTCGGCTCGAGGCGTTTCCCGGTGGCGAGCTCGTAGGCCGTACCGAGAATCGCCTTGTGCGGGTAGCGGCGGTCACCGACCGCCAGCTCATAGCTTCGTGACGGGCCATAGCCGTGGGTCGCGAAGAAGTCCTCGGGCCCAAGGCGGTCGTATTCCTCAACCGCCCGCAGCACGTCGTCGCGGGTCACGCCGGCGCGGATGTCGCTCAGTGCACTTGTCATCACGTCCTCCTCATCCCAGTTGCTCGCCACCGTCGATGTGCAGGGTCTGGCCGGTCAGGAACTCGTTGGTCAGAGCGAACAGAACGCCCCGGGCGATGTCATCGACGGTGCCGATCCGCCCGACCGGGTTCCGCGACCTGATCTCGGCGAAGTACTCTGCCTTGCCCCGTTCGCCGAAGGCATCCCAGGCGCCGGTGTCAATGACGCCCGGGGCGATGGCGTTGACGCGAATCGGCGCAAGCTCGAGAGCCAGCGACTTGGCGAGGATCTCGGCAGCGCCGTTGGTGATCGCTACTGCGAGCGTTCCGACCGCGATCTTGTTCGCAGCGACGCCGGCAAAGATCACGAACGAGCCGCCGTCACGGATCTTGGGTGCGAAGTGCTTGGCCAGCATCAGCGGACCGATCACCTTGGTGTCGAACGACTGTCGGACCTTCTCGCGATCGAGCTCTCCCACGAGGCCACGGGCGCGCGCCGAGGCGGTGGATACGACGTGGTCGATCGGACCAAGCTTCGCGGCCAGCGCGGCGATCGACGCGTCGTCGGTGATGTCGAGCCGCTCAGCTGTGATCCCCGCCTCGCCCTCGTAGTCGCGCGCAAGTCGCTGCGGATCCCGGCCAGCGACGGCGACATGCGCGCCCGCGTCACGCACGGCGAGCGTGACGGCTCGGGCGATGCCGCTCCCGCGCCCGATGACGAGCACCGTCCTGTCCTCAAGCGGATGCTCCATTGCGTTCCTCCTAGACCGGCGTGTTGGCGTCGGGTCCCGGCCCGCCATCCGGGCCTGGCCCAAAAGTTCCCGGTCGGTTCATGGTGACATTCCTTTCCGGGCTCTTGTACTTCAGTCCGCTCAGCCGCGGAAACGTTTCATCTCCGGCATCGGGTGTTGCCGAAGGGATCCGGCAACCATCGATCTACAAGGACCGTCGACGCTGTGTCAAAGCGAGGATCTCGATCATGGTCTGCGCGCGCCGCCACTCACGACTCCTCGCCGGCCACGGCGCTGGATCCGCTTGATCTGGCGCAAGGCTCCGCGCTGCCGCGGCTACTCGAACGCGACCGGCATGCGCCCCTCGCCTGCACCCGATTCCGCGGCCGCCTCGCGGCGACGCAGGAGCGCAAGCGTGAGCGCGGGGACAAGCGCGACGGCCACGAGTACCACCGCCCACACGAACGTGTTGCTGAACGCCTGCGCGAGCGGCGCCAGAATGTGAGCGCGCGCCGCTGGCGGCACATGCTGGAGCGATGACAGCGTCGAGCCGCCGTGGGCCGCGCTGTGGACGCTGATGTTGTCCTTGATCTCGGTCGCGAGGATCACCGACAGCACGGCCGTTCCGATCGATGCACCACCCTGGCGGATGATGTTCATCGCCGTGCTGGTGCGCGCGATCGCGCTCAGCGGCACCGCCTGCATCGCGGCCGTCATCGTCGGCATCATCGCGATTCCCATCCCGATCCCCTGCACGAAGTTTCCGGCGCAGAGAATCACGTAGGAGGTGTCGGGCCCGACGAACGCGAACGGAATCAGCCCGAGGACGATCAGCGGCAAGCCCGCGACCGGCATCCAGGTCGGCCCGTAGGTATCGGTCAGTCGCCCTGAGATCGGCATCAGCAGCATCGCGCCAACGCCGCCCGGAGCCATCAGTAGACCGGCGGTGAGCGCCGAGGCGCCGCGCACCGTCTGGTAATAGAGCGGCGTCATCAGCATCGAGCCGAACACGGCGATCGCAAACAGCAGGAACGTGCCGGCGGCGGCGCCTGCGGGGCTGCGGATGAACAACCGCACATCGATCAGCGGCGCCTTGGCCCTGAAGCTGTGACGGAAGAATCCGGCAATCAGCAGCACGCCGACGAGCGTCGGGCCCCATGAGCGGATATCCCCGAAACCATGCGTCGCCGATTCGGCCAGGCCATAGATGAAGACCGCCAGGCCCGGCGAGAGCATCGCCATCCCGAGCCAGTCGAACTGGTGTCCAGGCTGCGAGGTGTCGGGCTCGAGCACCCGCTGGGCGAGGACGAACGCGATCACGCCGATCGGCAGGTTGATGAAGAAGATCCAACGCCAGGAGACGTCGTCGACGAGCCAGCCGCCGAGGATCGGACCGAGGATCGGCGCCAGCAGCATCGGCACTCCGATGATCCCCATCACGCGACCCATCCGGTGAGGCCCGGCCTTCTTGGTCAGGATCGTCATCACCGACGGCATGATCATGCCGCCGCCGATCCCCTGAAGGATGCGGAAGCCGATCATCGAGCCGGCGCTCCAGGACAGGCCGGAAGCGGCCGACCCGAGCGTGAACAGGACCAGCGAAGCCGTGTAGATGCGCTTGGTGCCGAAGCGATCGGCGGCCCAACCGGTGACCGGGATCACGGCGCACAGCGCGAGCGTGTATCCGGTCACGACCCATTGGATCGTCGGCAGCGTCGAATTGAAGGCGACGGCCAGGTGGTCGATCGCAACGTTGACGACGGTCGTGTCGAGGATCGACATGATCGCGCCGAGCATCACGACGCCCGCCACAACGAGGATGTCGCGGCTCAGGCCCTCATCTGCCGGGCTGTTGGTGGTAGCAGCGGAGGTGCGCATTTCGGTCATCGCCCTGACTCTAACGGGGATGCGATTTCGCTCACGGTTGCCGCCTCAGGGTGAGGCCGGCGTGCACCTGGACCTGATCCCCGACCGAGCCGAGCCAGTTCCAGGTGATCCCCACCAGGGCGCGGGAGAACGTCGCCTCGCCGTCCAGGCGCAGCGCGCCGTCGGCGGCCCACTCAACCCGCAGCGGGAGTTCGAGCTCGGCGCGGTGAGCGCCGACCAACAGCTCGCCGGCTGCCGTGAATCCGCCCTCAACCGAGATGATCCGTGCCCGCCTGAAGACGATCTGCGGGTGCTGCGCGGCGTCCAGGAAGTCAGCCGAGCGCAGATGCCGGTCGCGCTTCGCGTTCCTCGTGTCGACACTCGTCGCGTCGATCGTGAGCTCACCCGCGACCTCCCCGGACTGCACCCGCACGACCGCGTCGTACACACCGAAGCCGCCGCGGACGGTCACCAGTCCCCAGATCGACTTCGCCGCGAATCCCAGCTCGCTGTGCTCCAGATTCAGGCGCCAGGTGCCATCCGCGAAGGTAGGCCGGGTCGCTGCCTCCGCGGGATTGATCGGGCTGGTCATCAGATGCTCCCTTCCTGCGCGTCGCCGGC
The DNA here is from genome assembly GCA_036269095.1 of Solirubrobacteraceae bacterium. GTDB lineage: Bacteria > Actinomycetota > Thermoleophilia > Solirubrobacterales > Solirubrobacteraceae > Palsa-465. The sequence goes on along the minus strand of DATASU010000034.1, from coordinate 16,624 downwards.
CAGGTCCTGCCATCCCGCGTCCGGCACGGTCACGAGCGCCGCGAAGTCACCGACCGGTCCGAGGTGCGCCAGCTTGTCCGGGTTGACGATCGAGCTGATGCGGGTGACCTGTCCGTCGAGAATCTCCAGCGCGACGACGCTCAACAGCCGCTGCTCCCCGTCGAGCAGCATCGCGCCGGGGGCTCCGTTGACCTGAACGGCACGGAACGACACCTCTGGCCGGCGCGCCGGCCCGAACTGGCTCCATTCGATCAACGTTTGCGCCACGCGGCTGCGTCCGTAGAGCGATTGCGCGAGCGCGGGGACCTTGCCGCCGCCGTCACCGGTCAACTCCACGTCCGCCGCCAGCAGCGTCTCGAGTGCGGCGAGATCGCCGTGGCGCGCGGCCTGGAAGAACCGCGTGGCGAGCTCCTGCTGCCGCTCGCTGGTGGTCTGAAACCGCGGGCGCCGGTCCTCGACGTGGCGCCTGGCGCGAGTCGCGAGCTGCCTGACGTTGCTCTCGCTCTTGCTGACGATCGTCGCGATCTCCGCGTACGGGTAGTCGAACACGTCGTGGAGCAGGAAGACCGCGCGCTGCTCGGGCGAGAGGCTCTCGAGCAGCACCAGCATCGAGATCGAAAGCGAATCCGCCATCTCCGCCTCGCGCACCGGGTCAGCGCTGCTGTCGGTGACGATCGGCTCAGGCAGCCACTCCCCGATGTAGTTCTCACGCCGGACGCGCGCCGAGCGCAGCTCGTTGATCGCAAGCCGGGTCGTGACCGTGGCGACGAACGCCTGTGGCGAGCAGAGATCCTCGCCGCGATCGAGTGTCTGATGCACCCGTATCAGTGCCTCCTGGACCACATCCTCGGCCTCGGTGACGCTACCGAGCATCCGGTAGGCAATCCGAAAGGAGACCGGTCGGAGCTCCTCCAAGAGCTGTTCACGCGCGCTCATTCACCACCGCCTGGATCGTTGTCTTTCGCATACAAGACATGACCGAACAGACACCCGGACTGTGACACCGAGGCAAGGAGCGTCGGCCCGGCCCGCAGCAACGAAGGCTCTCCGCCTGGTGGAGATGGTGCTGCGGGCCGGAGCGACGGTATCGGGGCGCCCGGATTTGAACCGGGGACCTCACCGACCCGAACGGTGCGCGCTACCAGGCTGCGCCACGCCCCGAGTCCGATCATTGTGGCACGGGTGCTGGGAATTCGCCGACACGACCCATAAACGGCTGTGCGGGTGTTGCGTCAATGTTGTGTTTATGTTGATTTGCGTCTGTCCTGGGGTCGCGCAATACTGGTCGGCATGTAATGATCGTCACAAGGAGGGCAGGGCCAATGTCTAATCACCTGACGCCTAGCGAGCTTGCGAAAGAGTCCGGACTCGAACGCAGGGATGTCATCGTTAAGTGCGTCGAGTGGGGCGTCCCGATCTTCAACGGCAAGATCGACAAAACCCTCTTCAAGTCGACCTGGCAGGAGTTCACCGATCTGAGCTCCCAGCAGGCGGTCAGCGTCTGAGAGCAGCACAGGGGAACCTGCTCGGACGAGAAACGATCTTTGCGCGGGCGGGCCGCGCAGCCCCCAGAGCGCTTAGGCGCCCCAGCCAGGGGCGCGGCGCCGCCTGGTTCAGAAGGGAGCCGTCACAAGTGCGTCTCAGACGCAGGCTCCCTCCCAGGCGGCGCATGATGTTCAACCAATGTTCGATCGCGGCGGCGCACCTTTTGCGCCGCCGTTGTTTTCTTTGCAATGTGCCACTCGCGAGGAGACGCCTGCTCCGCACCGCCGGGATCGCGTGTGCGCTGATCGCTTGCGCGGCATCTACCGCGCCCAGCGCCGGAGCGGCCGGGGGCGCCGGAGCGACCGGGGGCGCCGGAGCGACCAGGGGCGCCGGAGCAGCCAAGCGCGCCCCGGCAGCCAAGCGCGCCGTGGCAACCACGCGCAAGCTGCCCTACGGCATCCGCCCGGCGTCCGACGTACCTCCGCCGATGGCGCCGGCGTCGGCGGCGCTGACAAAGCTGCAGCGGACGCTCGCCGGCGACCTCAACCGGCAGGGCGGCAACAACAGCGCACTTGTCGTCGACGAGACCACCGGTCGCACGCTGTGGGACTACAACAGCACCGTCGGGCGGCTGCCGGCGTCGGTCGAGAAGCTCTACACGACCACCGCGGCGCTGCTCGAGCTCGGCCCCAATGCGACCTTCCAGACGCAGGTGCTCGGCGACGGCACGCTCACCGCCGCGGGCACCTTCATCGGCACGCTCTACCTGCGCGGCGGCGGCGACCCGTCGCTCGGCTCGAGCACCTTCGACAGGATCAACTACGGCGGCTCGGGCTCGACGATGGGCTGGCTCGCCGCGGCGCTCAAGCGCGACGGAGTCAGGCGCATCGAGGGCGCGATCATCGGCGACTCGTCCTACCTCGACTCGCTGCGCGGCGGGCCCGACACTCACTACCAGGCCAACATCGAGACCGAGGGCTCACTCAGCGCGCTCGTCTACGACGCCGGCTTCACCAACCTGCACGAGGACGAGCTCGACGCCGACCCACCGCTCGTCGCGACGCAGGCGTTCGCCTCCGCACTCCAGCGCGCGGGCGTCAGCGTCCCCTCGACCACCAGCGTCACGACCGGCATCACGCCGCAGTCGGCCACGCTGCTGACCAGCGAGCGCTCGCCGACACTGGCGACGCTGATCCGCCTGACCGACAGCCCATCCGACAATTTCTTCGCCGAAACGCTGCTCAAGGACCTCGGCGCGCAGTTCGGCGCCGGCGGCAGCACCGTCAGCGGCGCCGCGGTCGTGCGCGGCGTGATCGGCAAGGACCTCGGGCTGCACCCGCGGCTCGACGACGGCTCGGGGCTGTCCCGCTACGACCTCACCAACGCGCGCCAGATCGTGCTGCTGCTGCGCGAGCTGCAGGACCAGCGCGCCTTCTGGAACTCGCTCGCGATCGCCGGCGTGCGCGGCACGATGGTCAAGGAGATGCGCCACACGCCCGGCGCGAACAACTGCCGCGGCAAGACCGGCACGCTGCACGACGTCGCCAACCTCGTCGGCTACTGCCGCGCCGCCAATGGCGACCGCATCATCTTCGCGTTGATGATGAACGGGCTGACCGACTCGACCGCCGGGCACCAGCTCGAGGACCTCGACGCCGAGGCGCTCGCGCGCTATCGCGGCTGACTACTCCCCGCCGGGCGCGGGGGCGCCGGGGGCGTCGGGGGCGCCGGCGCCGAGCGACTCGAACAGATCGGCGACCCGGTTCAGTACCTTGACGGCGGCCGCCAGATCGTCATCGGAGAGCTCGTCGAGCGCGTTGGTCCAGCGTGCCTCCATCTCGAGCTGGCGCTCGGCGACGATCGCGGCCCCGCGATCGGTCAGCACCGACAGCACGACACGACGGTCCTGCTCGGAGCGCGTGCGCGTGACGAAGCCGCCCGCCTCGAGGTGCTCGAGCATCTGCGTGACCGTCGCCGGCGACAGATTCGAGTGCTCGGCGAGATCACGTGCCGAGCACTCGCAGCGCTCCGACAGCCCGTGCAGCAGCCCGTACTGGGCGTAGCTCAGCTGGCCGATGCGCTGCGTCTCGCGTCCCCGCAGCCGACGCACGGCGACCATCGCGCGCTTGAACGCGATGCCCACCTGGCCGGTCGGGGTCGAGCCGTCGTAGAACGAGCTGCGGTCCGCCGGTGGCCCAGCGGGGCCACCGGCAGGAAGACTCGCGTCCGACTCGGTCGTGGTCATGCGAGCGCCTCGGCGACAGCGCCGCTCTCGATCGCGACTATGTCGGGATCCTCAGCGGAGATCGCGGCCGCGGCGGTGCGCGCGTTCTTCTCGGCCCGCATCAGCACGATGCACGGGATCACGGCGAGCGCGGCCATCGCGGCCGACCACCAGAACGCGGTCCCGTAGGCGTGGGCGACACCGTTGGCGCTGTGCGCGCCACGCTCGGCGTTGGCGAGCACGACCGCCAGCACGGTCGTCCCGACCGAGCCGCCGATGCGGTTGAGCACGTTGAGCTGCGGGGTCGCGTGGCTGACCTCGCTGCGCTCGAGCGCGGCGAAGGCGGCGGTCATCGCGGGCATGAAGCTCGAGCCCATCGCGGCGCCGCGGAAGAACATCGCGATCGCCAGCAGCAGCACCGAGGTGTGCGCGCCGATCAGCGCGAACGGGATCGTCAGCAGCGCGGTGGCGACGACACCGACGAACGCGACCGGGCCGCCGCCGTAGCGGTCGGACATGCGGCCGGCCAGCGGCATCGTCAGCGCCATGCCGAGACCCTGCGGACCGGTCAGCAGGCCGGTGTCGATCACGTTGTAGCCACGCAGCTCCTGCCAGTAGAGCGGCATCAGGATCATCGCGCCAAACACCGCCGCGCCGAGCGCGAACATCACGATCGACGCCGCCGAGAAGTGCCAGCGGCGGTAGAGCCGCAGGTCGAGCAGCGGGTTGGGGATCCGCAGCGCGCGGATGACGAAGCCCGCGACCAGCAGCGCGCCGACCGCGACCGGGACCCACACGTGCGAGTTGCTGAAGGTCGAGTAGGTGCCGGCCTCGGCGAGCCCGTAGGTGATCCCGACCAGGCCGCTGGACATCAGCACGAGGCCGATGAAGTCAAGCGAGCCGGCCGCCTGCCCGTCGCTGGAGGTCGCGGGCAGCAGGCGGTAGGCGAGCGGGATCGCGAACGCGCCGACGATGATGTTCACGAAGAAGATCCAGTGCCAGCTGAGACCCTGGATGAGCACCCCGCCGACCAGCGGGCCGAGCGTCGGCGCGAGCATCATCGGCACCGCGACGAGTGCCATCACGCGGCCCATGCGCTTGGGGCCGGCGGCGTTGGCCATGATGATCTGCGCGAGCGGCATGATCATGCCGCCGCCGATGCCCTGCAGCACGCGGAACAGGATCAGTTCGGTGTCCGTTGTCGCGAGGCCGCACAACAGCGAGCCGATCGTGAACAGCGTCAGCGAGATCAGGAAGAGTGGTTTGGCGCCGAAGCGGCGCGAGGCCCAGCCGGTGACGGGAATCACCGCGGCGAGGGCGAGCATGTAGGCCGTGACGACCCACTGGATGTGGGAGAGGTTCGAGTGCAGATCCTTCCCGAGCGTCGCGAGCGCGACGTTGACGATCGTCGTATCGAGGATCGACATGACGGCGCCGAGCATCGCGACGCCGGAGATGATCCACACCTGGCGCGGGATCTTGTTGGGGTCTGCCGCCGTCTCAGCGGCCACGGTGTCTGTGGAATCCATGGATCAAAAGGTAGCAAATGATTCGCTACCTTTCAATTAGCCACCATAACGTCAGCTACCACACGATTCTCTAGTTGATGGACCGATCGCCTCAGGGCGGTGGTCCCGCTGGACCCCCGCCCGGCTCACGCGCTTGCGGGTCCGCCGTCGTCGAGTAGCTCGAGCAGGCCGGCCTCGTCGAGCACCGGCACGCCGAGGCGCTCGGCGTTCGCGAGCTTCGAGCCGGCGCTCTCACCGGCGACGACGTAATCAGTCTTCTTCGAGACCGAGCCGGTGACCTTGCCACCGGCGGCCATGATCCGCTCACTGGCCTGCTCGCGGGTGAGGTCCGGGAGCGTGCCGGTGAGCACGAAGGTCTTGCCGGCGAGCGGGCCCTCGCCCGGGGGTGGGCCCTCCTCCTCGAAGGTCAGCCCGGAGCCGCGCAGGTCAGCGATCAGCCGGCGCATCGACTCGTCGGCGAGCTGGGCGTGGATCACCTTGGCCATCTTCGGGCCGACCCCTTGAGTCTGCTCGAGCGCCTCGGGGTCCGCTGCCAGCAGCGCGTCGACGGTGCGGAACTGCTGGGCGAGCGCGCGGCCGGTGACGTCGCCGACCTCGGGGATCCCGATCCCGAACAGCACGCGTCCGAACGGCTGGCGCTTTGACACCTCGATCGCGTCAAACAGCTTGCGGATCGAGATCTCGCCGAAGCCGTCGAGTGCCAGCAGCTCGTCCTCGCGCTCGCGCAGGCGATAGATGTCGGCGGCGGTCTGCAGCCAGCCGTGCTCCATGAACGTCAGCACCAGCTTCTCGCCGAGCCCGTCGATGTCCATCGCGTAGACGAAGTGCGTCAGCAGCTGGATGCGGCGGCCCGGGCAGGCGAGGTTCGGGCACATCGTGAACACCGACTCCTCGGGCTTGACGGTCGGCGTGTCACACACCGGGCAGCGCTCGGGCGCGTGCGGCTTCGGTGGCCGGTCGGGGCGCTCGGCGACGTGCGGCGCCGGCGCCACGACCTGCGGGATCACGTCGCCCGCGCGCAGCACGATCACCTGCTCGCCGATCCGCAGGTCCTTGCGCTCGAGGTCCTCCTCGTTGTGCAGCGTCGCCTGCTTGACGGTGACGCCGCCGACGTGCACGGGCTCGAGCATCGCGTAAGGGTGCAGATCGCCGAACTTGCCCGGGTTCCAACCGATATCGAGCAGCGTCGTGACCGCGGTCGTCGGCGGGAACTTCCAGGCGATCGCCCAGCGCGGCTCGCGGCCGACGATCCCGAGCCGGCGCTGCAGCTCGAGGTCGTTGACCTTGACGACGACGCCGTCGATCTCGAAGTCGAGCGACCCGCGCCGCTCCTGCCAGCTCTCGCACTGCGAGACCACGCCGTCTTCGGTCTCGAGCACGCGGATGTCGGGATTCACCGGGAAGCCGAGCTGATGCAGCCACTGCAGGCCCTCGTACTGGGTCGTGAACGAGACACCCTCGGAGGCGACGCCGACCTGGTAGGCCCAGAACGACAGCGGACGACCGGCCGCGAGCCGCGGGTCGAGCTGACGCACGGTGCCGGCCGCGGAGTTGCGCGGGTTCATGAAGGTCGATTCGCCGGCGGCGGCGCGGCGCTCGTTGAGCGCCTGGAAGTCCGGGAGCGACATGTAGACCTCGCCGCGCACCTCGAGCAGCGGCGGTGGCTGCTCGATGTTGAGCCGCAGCGGCACCTGGGGGATCGTGCGCAGGTTGTGGGTGACGTCCTCACCGACCTCGCCGTTTCCGCGCGTCACGCCGCGTACCAGCACGCCGTCCTCGTAGATCAGCGACATCGCGAGGCCGTCGATCTTCGGCTCGGCGACGAACTCGAACTCGGGATTCTCGATTCCCTCGCGCGCCAGGAAGTTGCGCATCCGCTGGATCCAGGCGCGCAGCTCCTCGGCCGTGCGCGCGTTGGCGAGCGACAGCATCCGCTGCAGGTGCCTGACCTTGACGAGGTCAGAAACGGGCTCCTCACCGACGCGCTGCGTCGGCGACTCCGGCGTGACCAGCTCGGGGTTGGCCTCCTCGAGTGCCTTCAGCTCGTTGTAGAGCGCGTCGTACTCGGCGTCGCCGATCTCCGGATCGTCGAGCACGTGGTAGCGGTGCGAGTGGTAGTCGATGAGCCGGCGCAGCTCCTCGATCCGCGGTTGGGGGTCGCTGCCGCTCATCGCTAGGCGTCGCCCAACAGCCGATCGAGGTCGTGCTCGGCCAGTGCCCTCACTCCCTCGTGGTGGGTGAGGTCGAAGTGCAGCGGCGTGACCGCCACACGCCGGTCGGCGAGTGTGGTGACGTCGGTGTTGCGCTCGTCCTCGTCGCCGAATGCCTCCTCGCCGTAGACCCGATACAGGCGCCGATGGGGGCTGCTCGGATCGGTCTCCACGAGCTCGAGCTGATCGCGGTAGTAGCGGCGGCCGAGCCGCGCGACCGTGACGCCCTCGGGCTCGCAGCCCGGGAAGTTGATGTTGATCAGCGTCGCCTCGGGCAGCGGCACGCTCTCGAGGTCGGCGACGAGTCGCGCGGTGAAGTTGGCGGCGGAGTTGAAATCGAACGCGCTGGGCTTGCGGAAATCGAACTCGAGCGCGCTCGACTGCTGCGAAACGGCGATGCCGGGAAGGCCGAGGATGATCGCCTCGAGCGCGGCCGCGACCGTGCCCGAGTAGGTGATGTCATCACCGATGTTGGTCCCGTGGTTGATGCCCGACACGACCATCTCGGTCGACCAGCCATCGATCAGCCCGAGGTGCGCGAGCCGCACGCAATCCACGGGCGTACCGTCGGTCGCGTAGCCGACGGTGCCGTCGCCGAAGTCGACCTGCTCCACCCACAGCGGTCGCCGGGTCGTGATCGAGCGCGCCATCGCCGAGCGGTTGCCGTCGGGGGCGACGACGCGCAGGTCGATGCCCGGCACGCTCAGCAGCGCGCGCCGCAGCGTCTGCAGGCCATCTGCCCGGATCCCGTCGTCGTTGGTGAGCAGCACGCGCATGGCCGTGATGCTAGAGCCCGCACCGGTGGGAGAATGCCCGGGTATGCGCGGGCCGCTGCTCGAGCGAGAACAGGACCTCGCGGTGCTCGAAGACGAGCTCCGGGCGGTCGAACGCGCCCGTCGCGGACGGATCGTGCTGATCACCGGCGAGCCGGGGATCGGCAAGAGCGCGCTGGTCGAGGAGTTCTGCCGGCGGGTAGCGGGCGCAGCTCGCGTGCTGCGCGGCGCGTGCGACGCGTTGGAAACCCCGCGCGCCGCCGGACCGATCCTTGACGTCGCGGCTCAGACCGGCGGGGAGCTGGCGAAGCTCGCGAACGAGGGTGCGCCGGCGGTCGCGTTGATCTCGCCACTGCTGCGCGAGCTGCGCCGGCCGACTGTCGTCGTGCTCGAGGACCTCCACTGGGCCGATGGCAGCACGCTTGACACCGTCAGGCTGCTTGCGCGCCGGCTGACGGACGTTCCGGCGTTGATCGTCGCCACTTACCGGGACCAGCTCGAGCGGTCGCATCCGCTGCTGGTCACGATCGGCGAGCTGCCCCCGGGATCGGCGCGCAGGATCTCGCCACGACCGCTGTCCGCCACGGCGGTGGGTGAGCTCGGGGAACTGGGGGTCGAGCAGGCCGAGCGCATCCACGTGGTGACCGGCGGCAACCCGTTCTTTGTGACAGAGCTGCTGGCGGGCGCCGGCGACACACTCCCAGCGGCCGTACGCGACGCCGTGCTGGCCCGCGTTGCACGTTTGAGCCCGCACGCTCGGCGGCTGCTCGATGCGGTGGCGATCAGTCCGCAGCAGACAGAGCTGTGGCTGCTCGCCGAGCTCGCGGGTTCCGATCTGGCACATCTGGAGGAGTGCGTTGCCGCGGGAATGCTGCAGCAGGCGGCCGCGACCGTCAGCTTCCGGCACGAGCTCGCGCGCGAGGCGATCATCGCCACGCTCCCCGGCGACCGCATGCTGTCGCTCCACGCTGCCGCACTCGTACAGCTGGAGACGCGCAGCCCCGGCCCGGCGCCGGCCCGGCTCGCCCATCACGCCGTGGCGCTCGGCGACGCCGCCGCGGTGCTGCGTTACGCGCCGGCGGCCGGCGATCGTGCGGCCGCTGCCGGTGCCCACCGCGAGGCAGCGGCGCACTATGCGTCGGCGTTGGGCTTCGGCGAGGCACTGCCCGAGCTCGTGCGCTGTGAGCTATACGAGAAGCGCTCGTACGAGTGCTACCTGACCAGCCAGTTCGACGAGGCGATTCGGGCCCGGCGGGCGGCGCTGGGCGGACATGCAGCCGCCGGCCGGCGGCTGCATGAGGGAGACGCGCACCGCTGGCTGTCGCGCCTCTGCTGGTACGTGGGCGACAACGCCAGCGCTGAGACCGAGGCCCACGCAGCGGTTGAGCTCCTCGCCGCCCTGCCTGCCGGACACGAGTTCGCGATGGCGCTGAGCAACGTGGCGCAGCTACGGGCGCTCTCCGGCGACGTCGACGGCGCCCGTGACTGGGGTGGCCGCGCGATCGAGCTCGCACAGCAACTTGGTGACGAGGACACCCTGATTCACGCGCTCACCAACGTTGGAACCGCCGAGTTCGACGTCGGCGATCCCGCCGGTGAGCCGAAGCTGCGTCGCAGCCTCGACCTGGCTCTCGCGGGCGGGTTCCACGAGCATGCGGCCCGCGCCTATACAAATCTGGGCTGCGAGCTGTTCATCGCCGGCCGCCGCCGGGAGGCGGCCGAGATCTTTGCCCTCGGCATCGGTTACTGCGTTGAGCAGGACCTCGGCTCCTGGGAGATCTATATGACGAGCTGGCAGGCGCGGCTGGCTCTCGAGCAGGGGGATTTCGAGGCGGCCGAGCGCGCCGCCCAGATGGTGCTGGCACGCGGAGCCAGCGCTCCGAGCCGCATCTCGGCTTTGGTGGTGGTCGCGCTGCTGCGTGCGCGCCGTGGAGATCCGGATCCATCGCGGCCGCTGGACGAGGCGGCGGCGCTGGCGAAGGCGACCGGGGAGCGCCAGCGGATCGAGCCCGTGCAGATGGCGCAGCGAGAGCTTCGTTGGCTCGCCGGCGAGGACGACGGGTTTCTGCCCGAGCCACAGCTCGGCGAGCCCAGCCCGTACTGGGCGGCGCTCGACCAGCTGCGCAGCGGCGAACCCGCGCTGATGCGCGAAGCTCACGCCCAGCTGCTGTCGCTCGGCGCGACCGCAGCCGCCCGCCGCGCGGCCGCGCAGCTGCGCGAGGCCGGCCTGACCGGGGTGCCGCGCGGCCCCCGCCCCGCCGCGCGGGCGAATGCGGCAGCGCTCACCGGCCGCGAGCAGGAGGTGTTGGAGCTGCTCGGCCAGGGCCTGCGCAACGCCGAGATCGCCGCCTTGCTGGTTCTGTCGGAGCGCACCGTGGCCCACCACGTCGCGGCGATCATGTCCAAGCTCGACGCGCGCTCGCGTACCGAGGCGGTGATCAAGGCGGCCACGCTCGGGATCGGGGCAAGATAGGCAGTAATGCCGATGTGGCAGGGGCCGGCCGGCCATAGGTTGGGGGCTCACTGAAAGCCCCAACCGGGAGTGGCACATGCAGCTCTACGCAATCATCCGCCGCAGTGGTTTCTCAAGCGGGCCCGATCTGGAAGCGGCCGCCGCGCGATCGACGCGGGTCGCCGACGACCAGCTGCCCAACGACATCCGCTGGATCCGCAGCTACGTGCTCAGCGAGCAGGACGGAACGCTCGGCACCCTGTGCATCTACGAGGCTTCGAGCCCGGAAGCGATCCGTGAACACGCGCGCTGCGCCGAGCTGCCGGTCGACGAGATCGTGAGCATTGTCGACACGGTGGTCGTGCGCCCCGATCCGGCGCCGGTCGCCTGAGCACGATGGCTCCGGGAGCGCATGCCAGCACAGCTGATATACGGAGAGCATGCGACCTAATCGATTCCTCATGACCGGCTGCACCGCGGCGGCCCTCGCGCTCGGCTCCGGCCTGACGGCGTTGGCCGGCGCCGCCTCCACCACTTCCGCCCCCGTGATCCACGAGAGCTTCACGGTGCTGCCCTGCCCGAGCAAGCCCAGGACCACCGTGCAGATCGAAGGCTGTGCCGAGCACAAGGTGCTCGAGACCGATCAGGAGATCGACGCGCGCAACGCCACGATCTTCACCAAGCTCGGCAAATCCGGGCGTGCGGCGTTCATCAAGACCAACACCGCGTGGGTGACCTATCGCAACGAGGCCTGCACGACCGAGGCCTCGATCTACAGCGGCGGCAGCATCCAGCCCGTCGCATACGCCAACTGCCTGGTCTCAATCGACAAATCGCACGTGACCGAGCTGAAGGCGATGCAGACCGCGCTCAGTCCCGGGGACTGACCAGCAGCCGCTCACCGCGATAGCCCGCGCCGGCGAAGTGCAGGCCGTGCGCGGGCGCGGTCGGTCCGGCCTCGCTGCGTGGCACGCCGCCGAGCAGCCGCGCGAAGTCGGCGACCGAGCGCCGCCCGCGGGCGACCTCCAGCATCGTGCCGACGAGCGTGCGGTTCATGTGGCGCATGAACGTGTCGGCCTCGATCCAGAACTCGAGCAGGTCGTGCTCGCGCGCCCGCCAATGCGCGGCGTACACGTCGCGATCAAAGCGCACGTGGTAGGTCTCGGTCGGGGTGAAGGCGGTGAAGTCGTGGGTGCCGACGAGCAGCGCGGCGCACGCGCTGAGCAGGTCGAGATCAGCGTCGTAGGTCCAGTGCAGCGCGTGCCCGCGGCCGAGCGCCGAGCGCGCGGGCCGCGCCAGCACGCGGTAGCAGTAGGCGCGCGAGGTGCAGTCGTGGCGAGCGTTGAAGCCGCCATCGACGTTCTCCGAAGCCGTGACCGCGACATCGGCCGGCAGCAGCGCATTGAGGCTGCCCCGCTGGGCAGCCTCCCCCTCGTGCGAGGCGACCTGCGCCCAGGCGTGCACGCCGGCGTCGGTGCGGCCGGCGACGGTCAGCGCCACCGGGCGCCGCAGCACCGTGGCCAGCGCGGCTTCGAGCTCACCCTGGACGGTGCGCTCCCCCGGCTGGACCGCCCAACCGGAGAAGTCGGTGCCGTCGTACTCGAGCGTCAGGCGCGCCGTCACCTGAGACGGCGTCTGACTAGACGAGCTCGAGTAGAACCATCTCGGTCGAGTCGGAGCGACGCGGACCGAGCTTGAGGATGCGGGTGTAGCCGCCCTCACGAGCGCTGTAGCGGGGAGCGACCTCCTCGAACAGCTTGTACACGGCGAACTTGTCCTGGCCGAGGGCCGCGAGGGCCTGACGGCGGGCGTGCAGATCGCCGCGCTTGGCGAGCGTGATCAGCTTCTCGAGCTCGGGCTTGACTGCCTTGGCCTTGGTCTCGGTCGTCTGGATGCGCTCGTGCTCGATGACCTCCTTGGAGAGGTTCATCAGCAGCGCCTTGCGGTGCGAGGAGCTGCGGGAGAGCTGATAGCGGTTACGTTGATGGCGCATGGTCTTTGAGTCCTCGGGACGGAAGAAGCTTAGCCCTCGCGGAGCGCGAGGCCACGCGCGTGCAAGGTTTCGATCACCTCGTCGATCGACTTCTTGCCGAAGTTCGGGATCGCGTTGAGCTCTCCCTCGCTCTTGGCAACGAGGTCGCCGACCGTCTGGATGCCCGCGCGCTTCAGGCAGTTGTATGAACGCACACCGAGCTCGAGCTCCTCGATCAGGATGTCGTCCATCGCGTTCGGGGCACGGCCGCCGGCGGTCGCGCCACGACCCGCGTCGGCACCGACCAGGCCGGCATCGAGGATGCCGCCGGTGTGGGTGTCGCGCAGCTCGATCACGCGGTCGGCGTCGGTGAAGATCGCCAGCTGCGAGATCAGGATCTCGGCAGCCTCACGCAGCGCGGCGTGCGGGTCGATCGAGCCGTCGGTCTCGATATCGAGCGTCAGCTTGTCGTAGTCGGTCTTCTGACCGACACGGGCCTGCTCGACGTTGTAGGCCACACGGCGCACCGGCGAGAAGATCGAGTCGATCGGGATCACGCCGATCGGCTGGTCCGAGGACTTGTTCTCCTCGGCGGGGCGGTAACCGCGGCCACGGCCGATCGTCAGATACACCTCGAGCTTGGTCTGCTTCTCGAGCGTCGCGATGTGCGCGTCCGGGTTGAGGATCTCGACGCCGGACGGCAGGTCGATGTCCTTGGCGGTGATCTCACCCGGTCCGGAGACGACCAGCGGGGCCTCGACCTCGGTCGCGTCGGAGTGCATGCGGCAGACGATGCCCTTGAGGTTCAGAACGATGTCGGTGACGTCCTCCTTGACGCCCTTGATCGTCGAGAACTCATGCGCGACGCCCTCGATGCGGACGCTTGTGACGGCCGCGCCGGCCAGCGAGGACAGCAGCACGCGCCGTAGCGAGTTGCCAAACGTGTATCCGAAACCGCGATCGAGAGGCTCGATCGTGAACGAACCGCGGTTTTCCTCTACGGACTCGCTGGTGATTCGGGGGACTTGAAAGTCAAGCATCGCACGTTCCTAACATCGTGGTTTCGGGCGCCGGGTGGGCGGGTCCCCTCCGGCGTTTCATGGCCGCGCGCGATGGGTCCGCCCCAGCAGCGCGCGGCGAGCAAATTGGTCTACTTCGAGTAAAGCTCGACGATTAGCTGCTCCTGCACCGGAGCGGCGATCTCACGCCGTTCTGGCTTGCGGAGCACCTTCGCCGTAAGCGAGTCGTGGTCAGCCTGGAGCCACGCGGGAACCTGGCCGGTCAGCTCGGTCGCGTCGCGGATCACCTGAGTCGCAGTGGACTTTGAGGAGATCGCGATCACGTCGTTGTCCCGCAGCTGATAGCTGGGGATGTTGACGCGGCGGCCGTTGACGGTCCAGTGGCCGTGCAGGATCAGCTGCCGGGCCTGACGGCGCGAGGCGGCGAAGCCCAGACGGACCAGCACGTTGTCAAAGCGGCACTCGAGCGTGCGCAGCAGGTTCTCACCCGTGATGCCCGGCTGACGCGAGGCCTTCTCGTAGTAGATCCGGAACTGCCGCTCGAGCACGCCGTAATAGCGCTTGGCCTTCTGCTTCTCGCGCAGCTGCAGGCGGTACTCGCTCTGCTTCTGGCGGCCGCGCCCATGCTCTCCGGGCGGGTAGCCACGGCGCTCGACGCCGCACTTGTCGGTCAGGCAGCGCTCGCCCTTGAGGAACAGCTTCTGACCCTCGCGGCGGCACTGCTTGCACTGTGGTCCAGTGTCACGAGCCATGGTTACACCCTCCTCCGCTTACGCGGACGGCAACCGTTGTGCGCCTGCGGCGTGACGTCCTTGACGCCCGTCACCTCGAGGCCGGCTGCCTGAAGCGAACGGATCGCGGTCTCGCGGCCGGAGCCTGGACCCTTGACGAACACCTCGACCTTCTGCAGGCCGTGCTCGATGCCCTTGCGCGCGGCCGCGTCGGCAGTCACCTGCGCGGCAAACGGGGTCGACTTGCGGGAGCCCTTGAAACCGGCTCCGCCGGCGGACTCCCAGGCGATCACGTTGCCCTCGCGATCAGTGAGCGAAACGATCGTGTTGTTGAAAGAAGTCTTGATGTGCGCCTGGCCGATCGGGATGTTCTTACGGACCCGGCGGCGGCCACGCTGGGGCCTACGAGGAGCGGGGCTCATGGATTACTTCTTACCTGCCTTCTTCTTCCCGGCCACCTGCATGCGCTTGGGGCCCTTGCGCGTGCGCGCGTTGGTCTTGGTCTTCTGGCCGCGCACAGGCAGACCGCGCCGGTGGCGCAGGCCGCGATAGCAGCCGATCTCCTGCAGGCGCTTGATGTTCTGCGAGCGCTCGCGCCGCAGATCACCCTCGACAACAACGCTGTTGTCGATCAGATCGCGGAGCTTGACAACCTCTTCCTCGGTCAGATCGCGGACCTTGCGGTCCTGCTCGATCCCGAGTTCGGAAAGCAGCCTGTTGGACGTGGAGCGACCAATTCCGTAGATATAGGTCAGGCCGATCTCGACGCGTTTGTTGAGGGGGATGTTGACCCCGGAGATACGCGCCATTTAGCCCTGCCGCTGCTTATGCCGCGGGTTAGAGCAGATCACCAGCACACGTCCATGCCGGCGGATAATCTTGCATTTTTCGCACATCGGCTTGACCGACGGTCGTACTTTCACGTCGCTTCGCTCTCGTCGTGAGTTATTTACTCTGGGCCTCGCCTGCGGCTCTGGCGACCGGGACGGTCGCCGCTACCAAAGGCGGGAGTCGCGCGCAGCGCAATAGATGCGTTGCAAGCGCAAAAGCGGATAGTAGCAACAACGCGCGATCGCGCGTCCTAGCCCGCAGGAGAAGTCCTGTTCGTGTCGGGCAGGAGGCTTGACGCGGGAGGTCAGGCTGCTGCCCGGCCGCCCTTCGCCTCATGCCACGGGGTGAGAATACGCGGCCCGTCGGCGGTCACCGCGATCGTGAACTCGAAGTGCGCCGCGAGTGTGCCGTCGTCGGAGAAGATCGACCAGTTGTCGTCGGCCATCCGCACCTGGTGCTTGCCGACGTTGACCATCGGTTCGACGGCCAGCACCATCCCCTCCTCGAGCAACACGCCGCTCCCGGCCTTGCCGTAGTTGGGGATCTGTGGATCCTCGTGCATCTCCCGGCCGATGCCGTGGCCGACAAGCGTGCGCACGATCGAGAAGCCGTTCTCGTCCTCGACGTAATGCTGGATCGCGTGACCGATGTCGCCCAGGTGGTTGCCCGGGACGCACTGTGGAACCGCGAGGTGCAGCGACTCCTCGGTCACCGCCAGCAGCTTCTGTGCGATCGGTGAGATCGGGCCAACCGGGAAGGTACGCGCTGCGTCCGCGACCCAGCCGTCCTTCACGACACCGATGTCGACGGAGATGATGTCTCCGCGCTCAAGCGTGTAGGCGCCCGGGATGCCGTGGACGACCATCGAGTTCGGTGACGCGCAGATCGACCCGGGGAAACCGCGGTAACCCTTGAACGCCGGCTCGCAGCCCTGCGACCGGATGAACTTCTCAGCCGCCTGATCGAGCTCGAGCGTGGTCACGCCCGGGCGGATCTTCGACGCGAGCAGGCTCATGGTCTTGACCAGCACATCGCCGGCCGCCGCCATCTGCTCGATCTGCTCTGGGCTCTTCTTGACGATCGCCATAAGTACTTCAGTAAGCGTAGTGGTCGACCGGGGCCGAGTGGCACTCCGTTAGAGCGAGTCCTCGAGCCGCAGGGTGGCGATCAGCGCGCGGATGTGATCGTGCACCTCGGCCGGAGTGCGCGTGCCGTCGACACGACGCAGCAGTCCGCGCTCGTCGTAGAACTCGACCAGCGGCGCCGTCTGCTCGTGATACACGCTGAGGCGCTTCTGCACGACCTCGGGCCGGTCGTCGTCGCGCTGGACCAGGGCCGTCCCGTCCTGATCGCAGAAGCCCTCGTGCTTGGGTGGGTCGTAGTCCACGTGGTAATTGT
>DATASU010000033.1:0-5832 GCA_036269095.1 Solirubrobacteraceae bacterium | reverse complement strand
CATTACCGCCGTGTCCGTGCCGATCCTGACCTGAGGCTGCTCGCGATCGAGCATGATGGCGTTCTTGTCGGAACGATCGGGAGCTTCACGATGGAGGGTTCGCGGTCGGTCGCGCACTGGATCGACCCCACGAGTTGGGGGCAGGGACTCGCGAGCGCAGCGCTGCATGCGTTCCTTGAGGTCGAGCCGGTCCGTCCGCTGGTCGGCCGCGTCGCCGAGCACAACATCGCGTCACGCAGAGTCCTCGCCAAGGCAGGCTTTGTCGAGGTTGGCCGCGAGACCGCCTATGCCGATGGTGTGCGCCGCGAGATCGTGGAGCGCATCTTCTGTCTAGAGCGATAGCGCGGCCGCGAGCTTGCGCGGCGGCGATCAGGCGTCGATCAGCGCGCGGCCGAGCGCGTCGATGTTGCCGGCACCCATCACCAGGCAGAGGTCGCCCGCGCGCAGGTTCGCGTCGAGCCACTGCTCGGCGTCGGCGAAGGCGGGCAACCACGCGACGGTGCGGCCGGCGCCGGCCTGCGCGGCGGCGCTCGCGATCAGACGGCCGTCGACGCCGGGGAAGTCCGCGGCGCGCTCACGCGCGGGATAGACGTCGACCACGACGGAGATGTCGGCCGCGGCCAGCGCGACACCGAAGTCCCGCGCGAGCGCGCGCGTGCGCGAGTAAAGGTGCGGCTGGAACACCACGATCAGGCGCCGCGGCTGCAGCGATCGCGCCCCCGCGATCGCCGCCGCGACCTTCATCGGGTGGTGGGCGTAGTCGTCATAGACCCAGGCGCCGGCTCGGGTCTCCCCGAGCCGTTGCATGCGCCTGCGGGCTCCTTGGAAGCCGGCGATCGCCGCCACCGCCTGATCGGGATCGGCGCCGGCGGCGGCACAGGCGCTGAGCGCGCCGGCGGCGTTGACCGCGTTGTGCAGGCCCGGAACCGCGAGCTGCACGCGCCGGCCGCGCCAGCTGAAGCGGGCACCGGCCGGCGTCAGCTCGGGCAGCTCGGCGTCATAGGCAACGACCTCTCCGGCACCGGCGGCGATCGCCAGCAGGTCGGGCCGATCCCAGACAACCGCGGTCCGTGCCCGGCCGACGAACTCAGCGAACGTCGCCTCGAGATCTAAGCGTGAGCTGTAGGTTGAGTGATGGTCGAGCTCGGAGTTTGTCAGCACCGCGATCTCAGGCTCGTAATTCAGCAGCGAGCGATCGGATTCGTCGGCCTCGATCACAATCCATTCGCCCGTCCCCCAGTCCGCGTTGAGCCCGGTAGAGCGCAGCTCACCGCCGACGGCGTAGGCCGGGTCGGTCCCGCAACCCTGGAGCACATGAACGATCATGCCGGTCGTCGTGGTCTTGCCCGCAGCTCCCGAGACCGCCAGGCAACGCTTCAGGCGCGCGATCTGAGCGAGCAACTCCGAGCGGTGCAGCAGTACCTCGGCGCCCGCCCGCTCGGGGTTCTCCGGCGCGACGGCGCTCGAATAGACGACCTCTGCCCCAGCCGGAACGTTCGCTGCCGCGTGGCCGATCACGGGCTCGATCCCCAGCGCTCGCAGCGGTTCCATGTACGGTGACGTACTTTGATCGGAACCACTGACAGCGGCCCCTAGCTTTGCCGCGATCAACGCAAGTCCGCTCATCCCGGCGCCGCCGATCCCGACGAAGTGCAGGAGTCGTCCTGCCCAGGGGCCGTCCGCGATCCCCGTGTCGCTCATGGCTCGAGCTCACCCGCGTGGTTGCCGGCGACGACGCTTTGAACGCCGGCCGCGCTCAACACCTCGGAGGCGATCACGGCAGCGGCATGCGGCCGCGCCAGGCCGAGTGCGGCACGGCCCATGTCCTCGAGCCGCAGCGGATCGGCGAGCAATCTCTCGCTTTCGGTACGCAGACGTTCACCAGTCAGCTCCGCGTCCGGGATCACGACCGCCGCACCGGCGTCGGCGAGATAGCGGGCGTTGACGGTCTGGTGGTCGCCGGTGGCGTGCGGGTACGGGATCAGGATCGATGGGCGCCCGGCGGCGGCAAGCTCCCAGATCGAGCCCCCCGAGCGAGCGATGGCGAGGTCGCAGGCAACGATCGCGTCCATCAGCCCAGAGATGTAGCCGCGCAGGTCGTAGCCCGGGCGTGGCGCCTCGAGGCCGGGCAGGTCGCGTTCACCGCAGGCATGGAGCACCCGGAAGCTGCTGTGCGAAAACGCGGTGACGGCCGCCTGATTGATCGAGCGCGCACCGAGCGAGCCGCCGAACACGAGCACGAGCGTCTCGTCGGGCCCAACGCCGAAGCGCGCACGGGCCGCGATGCGGTCCGTGGGAATCGGCGGGATCGGGCGGCCCGTGATCACGAACTTGGGTGAGTTGTGCCCCGGCAGCGGCAGCGCCGTGCACACACGCCGTGCCAGCGGCGCGAGCATCCGGTTGGTGAGCCCCAGATGACCGTCGATCTCGGCGATCACCAGTGGCGTACGCAGCATCGCCGCCGCAAGCCCGACCGGCCCGGCGACGTAGCCGCCGCCGCCGAACACGGCGCGTGGTCGCAGGCGCGCCACCAGTGCGGTGGCCAATGCCATCGCGGCAGTGTCGATCGCGACCGCTCGGGCCGCGCCCACGGGCGAGCGGCGCGGCAGCGACACCACGTTGAGCTGATGGAACTCGTAGCCCGCCGCCGGCACCAGCTCGGCCTCGGCGCGATCCGAGCCGACGAAATCGACGTCGGCGCCGTTAGCTCGCAGCGCGTCGGCTACGGCCAGCGCCGGTACCACGTGCCCGGCGGTGCCGCCGGTCGCGATCAGTATCCGGGGAGCCGTCATACGCCACCGCCGATGTGCGCCGTTGCTCGTGGCCGTCGACGAGCCGCAGCTCGCGAGCGGCGGGACGTGCGATGCCCAGCAGGACCCCGATCGAGACGAGCATCACGATCAGGTTCGTTGGCGCATAGGAGATGAATGGCAGCGGGACGCCGGTCAGCGGCGCGATCCCGAGCACGACGAAGATGTTGAGGATCCCTTGGCACAGAATCAGCGAGGTCAGGCCGCTTGCGAGCAGCTTTGTGTACCGGGTGGCGGCACGCCTGGCGGTGCGCATCCCAGCGTAGGCGATCATTCCGTAGAGGCTGACGACGACGAGGATCCCGATCACGCCCAGCTCCTCACCGACGACCGCGAGAATGAAGTCTGTCTGGGCCTCGGGCAGCCACATGTCCTTGCCCACCGACTGGCCGAGACCGACGCCGGAGAGCCCGCCGGAGCCGATCGCCGTCTGGCTCTGAGCCGACTGGAAGCCGGCGTTGGCGCTATCGGAAAACGGGTGCAGGAACGACGTCAGGCGCGTCATCTCGTACGGGTGCACCACGACCATCAGGCAGACGCCGAGGGCGGCGACCATGAAGATGCGCGTCAGATAGCTGCCGGGAACGCCGGCCACGACCAGCATCGAAACGATCGTCAGCACACAGACGAGCGTCGTCCCGAGGTCGGGCTCGACCGCGATCAGCAGGCAGGCGGGCCCGATCGCGACCGCGATCGGCGCGATCGCCGGCTTGAAGCCGCGCTGCAGCCGCCGCGGGTTGTCGGCCAGGTAGCGCGCCGCGTAGAGCACCAGCGCGAATTTCGCGATCTCTGACGGCTGAAACTGAATCGGCCCCGCGGCAAACCAGCGGCGCGCGCCGAGGATGTCCCGACCGATGCCCGGAATCAGAACCGCGAGCAGCAGCCCACACGATCCGTAGAGCAGCAGCCGCGTGACCTGTGGTGTGAGCCAGCCGAGCCCGAACTGCTCGGCCAGGCGCATCGCGACCAGCCCGATGACTGCCGCGAACAGGTACATGAGGAACTCGCTGGCGCCGAGGCCGCCGTTGATCGCGCCCTCAGGTGAGGATGCGCTGTAGACCATGACCGCTCCAAAGGCGATCAGACACAGCGTCGCCGTCAGCAGGATCCGATGCTCGAGCGGAGGTGCCACCCGCCTCGAGGTACGGGCTTGGGCGGGATGCGGCGGCATTTCGACTACTTCTACGCCGGCCGGCGAATGCCTCCGTCTGAAAGCCGATTTGACCGCGGCTCCGCGGCGTGCCGAGCCTATTTTGTCGCGCGCGCCGAGCTCGCCGTGATCGTGCCGGCGCCCGGCCGCACGAACGCGGCCTGCGTCCTGGCGCGAGGCTTTGGCGGCTCGGAGATCTGGTACAGCGTGAAGCCGATCGCTCCGCAGGCCGCGGCGACGATCCAGAAGCGCAGCATGATCTTCGTCTCCGACCATGCCTCGAGCTCGAAGTGGTGATGAATCGGCGCCATCTTGAACACGCGCGTGTGCCAGACGCGGAACGAGAACACCTGGATCAGCACCGACAGCGCCTCGATCACGAAGATCCCGCCGATCACGATCAGCAGGATCTCGGTGTTGGTCATCACCGCCAACGCGGCGATCGCGCCGCCGATCGCCAGCGAGCCGGTGTCACCCATGAAGACGCTCGCCGGGAATGCGTTGAACCACAGAAAGCCGATGCAGGCTCCGCACATGCAACCGGCAACCAGTTCGAGATTGTGGTCGCTCTGCCCGGTCACGAACGTGATGCCCATGAACGACAGAAACGCGATCGCGCCGCAGCCGGCGGCGAGCCCGTCGAGTCCGTCGGTGAGGTTGACGGCGTTGGTGGTGCCGGCAAACACCAGGTAGATGAAGACGATGTACGCCGGGCCGAGGTAGACGCGGCCGCTGAACGGTCGCAGATACACGTAGTTCGACATGTGCGCCTTGTGCGTCGCGACCCACCAGAGGCCGACCGAGATCAGCAGCAGCAGCACCATCTTGGTACGGCCGCGCAACCCGAGTGAGCGCCGTCTGACGATCTGGATGTAGTCGTCGGCGAAGCCGACGGCCGCGCACGCGACCGTGGCGCCGAACACGCCCATCGACGCCCAGTCCCGGGTCGAAAGGCACAGGTACGGGACCGAGAACGAGATCACGATGATGATCCCGCCCATGATCGGTGTGCCTGCCTTGACCTTGTGCCCCTCCGGGCCCTCCTCGCGGATGTTCTTGCCGAGCCCGTGGTTGCGCAGGAACTCGATGAACTTCGGGCTCAGGAACAGGCACATCAGCAGCGCCGCCGAGGCCGAGATCAGCACACGACCGGCCTGTGAACCGAGGGCGCGGCTGGCGGTGGCGAAGATCACGCTGCGGTCACCGCCGTGAGCGTCTCGCAGACGAGCTTCAGGCCGACGCCGAGCGACCCCTTGATCAGTACCGTGTCACCGGATCGCACCACGCCGGGCAACAGCTCCGCCGCTTCCTGGGCATCGGCGGTCACGTGCCGGGGGCCGTCGAATTCCTCGGCCATTGCGGCGGCCAGCGGGCCGACGGTGACCAGAACCTCGGCGTGGGTGCTCGCGTAGCGTCCGATCTCGCGATGGTAGGTCTCGGCACTCGGGCCGAGCTCGAGCATGTCCCCAAGGACCGCGACACGGCGTCCCGAAGGAGCGCTGCTGCCGAGCGCGTCGAGCGCAGCCCGCATCGACATCGGGTTCGCGTTGTAGGCGTCGTCGATCAGCGTCACCCCACCGTCGAGCACTCGCCGTTGACCGCGGCCGGCGGACGGCTTGAAGGCGAGCTGCCCGCCCGGCGTCACGCCGACCGCGCAGGCCGCCGCGACGGCCGCCAGCAGATCCTGGCGCAGGTGTGGCGCGCTGAATTCGAGCTCGAGCTCGACGCGCTCGCCCCGCGCGTCGATCTCAACCCGGGTCGGGCTCTGCGAGACGAAACGCACATCGCCGTGGTCGCCGAAGGTCACCGTCTCGAGCTCGGGACGCAGGTGCGGCGCGAGCAGCTGCTCGCCCGCCGGTACCACCGCTGTCG
>DATASU010000032.1:0-40048 GCA_036269095.1 Solirubrobacteraceae bacterium | reverse complement strand
GCGGTGCCGCTCGGGGCATCGACCTTGCTGTCGTGGTGCAACTCGATGATCTCGGCCGCGCGCATGTGCTTGGTCGCCTGCGCGGCGAACAGCATCATCAGCACGGCACCGATCGCGAAGTTCGGGGCGATGAAGATGTTGGCGCCCTCGAGGCCGCGAATCTCGTCGCGATCGAAGCCGGTCGTGCCGACGACGACGTGCACGCCGGCCGCGACCGCGGTGCGGATGTTGGCGACGGCCGAGCTCGGGATCGAGAAGTCGACGAGTACGTCCGGGCGGTGCTCGCTCAGCGCCGGCCCGAGCTCAACCCCGAGCGACGGGTCGATACGAGCGACCAGCTCCATATCCTCCGCGCCCTCTACCGCCGCGCAGGTGGTCGAGCCCATGCGTCCGCTGGCGCCGCTGACCGCGACGCGGATCATGCCGCCGGCACCGCGCGTGCGTCGGCCAGAGCCTCCTCAAAGCGCTTCTCGTCGGGGCCGATGCCGGCCACCGCCAGTCGCGATGGATCCCAGAGCTCGGTGGCGAGTTCCTCGAGGTCGGCGAGGCTGACGGCGTCGATCCGCTCGACCACCTCGTCGAGGCCCAGGAGCGGCGCCTCGGCGAGGATCTCGGAGCCGAGCCGGCTCATGCGTGCGCCTGTGGATTCGAGCGCCAGCAGCACTCGGCCCTTGAGGTTCTCCTTGGCGCGCGCGAGCTCGTCGGCGGTCGCCGGCTCGCTGCGCAGGTGTGCGAGCTCATCGTCGATCACGCGCATCGCCGCACCGAGGTTGTCGGCGCGAGTGCCGACGTACAGACCGACCTGTCCGGCATCGCTGTAGGCACTCGTGAACGAGTACACCGAGTAGGCCAGCCCATGGCGCTCGCGCACCTCCTGGAACAGCCGCGACGACGAGGTTCCGCCGAAAATCGTGTCGAGCACGCGCAGCGCGAAGCGGCGGTCGTCATGGCGCGAGAGGCCCGGTCCGCCGACGCAGACGTGGAACTGCTCGGTGTCCTTGCGCTCGAAGCGGCGGGCCGCAGTCGTGTGCTGCGGTGCGGGCGTGACTGCTGGTGGCCCAGCGGGGCCGCCAGCGACCACATCTGTCGGAAGGTGACCGGTGGCGAACTCGACGAAGGCGTCGTGGTCGACCGCACCGGCGGCCGCGATCACGATGTTCTGCGGCAGGTAGCGGCTGCCGTGGAACTTCGCGATGTCGGCGGCCGGGGTGTCGGCGATCACCGGCGCGTAGCCGATGATCGCGCGGCCCAGCGGATGCTCGGCGAAGATCGCATGGCCGAGCACGTCGAAGACCTTCTCCTGGGGATCGTCCTCGTACATCGCGATCTCCTCGAGGATCACCGCGCGCTCGGCGTCGAGGTCATTGATCGACGGGCGGAAGACCATGTCGGAGATGACATCGAAGGCCTTCGGCAGGTGCTCGTCGATCACGCGGGCGTAGACCGAGGTCGTCTCTTTGCCGGTGCCGGCGTTGAGCTCGGCGCCCATGCCGTCGAAGATCTGGTCGATCTCGAGCGAGGAGTACTTCGAGCTGCCCTTGAACAGCAGGTGCTCGAGCAGGTGTGAGAGCCCGGCCTCGGCCTCCGACTCGCCGCGCGAGCCGGTGCCGATCCAGAACCCGAGCGACACGGACCGGACGGAGGGCATGTGCTCCGTCACGATCCGTATGCCCGAATCGAGCGTCGTTAGGCGATGCTCGAATTTCACTGACGTATAGCCCGTGTGAGGCTCAGCCGCGGTCAGGGTCGCTGTCGCGCACGCGACCGCCGCGCGGGCCGCGGTCACCACCGCGGTCGCGGTCACGGCCGCCACGGTCGCCGCCGCGAGGGCGGTCGCGATCCCGCGGCGGACGATCGCCGCCGCCGTTGTCGCTCTTGACCAGCGTTGCCAGCTCCTCGACGCTCTTGCCGGCGATCTCGGGATCGTCAGCGATGCGCAGGCCGATGCGGCCACGCTCGCGGTCGACCTCGACCACGCGCACGTTGAGCTCGTCGCCCTTGTTGAGCACCTCTTCGACGGTCGCGATCCGGCGGCCCGGGGCGACGTTGGAGATGTGCAGCAGGCCGTCGGTGCCCTTGGCGAGCTCGACGAAGGCGCCGAACGTGGTCGTCTTGACGACCTTGCCCGTGAACTCGTCGCCGATCTCGACCTCCTTGGTCATCGAGCGGATGCGGTCGATCAGACCGTCGCCCAGCTCGCGGTTGGAGGCGTAGACCAGAACCTGACCCTCGTCGTTGACGTCGATCTGGGACTCGAACTCCTCCTGCAGCGCGCGGATCGTCTCGCCGCCCTTGCCGATCAGCAGACCGATCTTCTCGGGGTCGATCTTGATCGTCGAGATGCCCGGGGCGTACTTGGAGAGCTCGCCACGCGGCGCGTCGATCGTCGCCTCCATCTTGCCGAGGATGAACTCGCGCGCGTTCTTGGCCTGAGTCAGCGCGTCGCGCATGATCTCGAAGCTCACGCCCGTGATCTTGATGTCCATCTGCAGGGCGGTGATGCCCTCGTGCGTACCGGCGACCTTGAAGTCCATGTCGCCGAGGTGATCCTCGACGCCGGCGATGTCGGTCAGGACGATGTACTCATCGCCCTCCTTGATCAGGCCCATCGCAATACCGGCGACCGGCTTCTTCAGCGGCACACCGGCGTCCATCAGGCTGAGGCTCGACCCGCAGACCGACGCCATCGAGCTCGAGCCGTTGGACTCGAGGATCTCCGAGACCACGCGGATCGTGTAGGGGAAGTCCTCCTGGCTCGGGATCATCGGTACCAGGGCACGCTCGGCGAGCGCTCCGTGGCCGATGTCACGGCGCTTGGGGCCACCCAGACGTCCGGCCTCACCAACGCTGAACGGCGGGAAGTTGTAGTGGTGGAAGTAACGCTTGGAGGTCTCGAGACCGAGCGTGTCCAGGCGCATCTCCTCACGCGTGGTACCGAGCGCGACGCTTGACAGCGCCTGCGTCTGACCACGGGTGAAGAGCGCCGAACCGTGCGTACGCGGCGTGACCGAGACCTCGATGTCAATCGGACGGATCTCGTCAGAGCCACGGCCGTCGGGGCGGATCTTCTGGACCGCGATGCGCTCGCGAATCAGCGTCTTCTCGAGCTTGTCGGCGGCGCGCTGTGCATTGCCGTGCGCCTCGGCGTACATCTCGCTCTCCGGGTCACCGGAGTACTGCTCGACGATCGCGGCCTTGACGGCCTCGGTCTCGTTCTGGCGGTCGAGCTTGTCCTCAACCGACGTGGCGGCTGCGAGCGCCGCGCCGTGCGAGGCCTGAACCTGGCTGTAGAGCTCGTCCGGAACGCCCGGAGCGGTGAACTCGATCGTCGGCTTGCCGGCCTGGCCTTTCAGCTCAACCTGGACCGCGACCAGCTTCTTGATCGCGTCGTGCGCGATGTCGAGCGCGTCGAGGATCTCGGCTTCCGGGATCTCGTTGGCGCCGGCCTCGACCATCGTGATGCCCTCGGCGGTACCGGCGACGATCAGATCGAGGTCGGTGTTGTCGAGGAGGTCCTCCTCGCTGGGGTTGACCACGAAGTTTCCGTCGACCTTGCCGATGCGGACCGCACCCACGGCGTGGGCGACCGGCGCGCCGGACAGCTGCAGAGCCGTCGAGGCACCGTTGATCGCGAGGATGTCGTAGGGATTGACGTGGTCAATCGACAGCGGCATCGCGACCAGCTGCGTCTCAAAGCGCCAGCCCTTGGGGAACAGCGGGCGGATCGGACGATCGATCATGCGGGCGGTGAGCGTTCCCTTCTCGCCCGCGCGACCCTCACGCTTGAAGAATGAGCCGGGGATCTTGCCCGCGGCATACATGCGCTCCTCAACGTCAACGGTGAGGGGCAGGAAGTCGGCATCGCGGAGATTGCCGACGACGGCGGTGCAGAGCACCATGGTGTCGCCCGCGCGGACGACGACAGCACCGGTGGCCTGCTTGGCAAGCTTGCCGGTCTCGAACGAAATCTCCTTGCCGGAGATCTCGACACTAACGCGCTTCACGGCGTCAGACATATGTAATTCCCTTCTGCTCCGCCCTTCGGTCGGCGGAGTGCTTCGCTTTTCTTTCTCTTATCCGAATGCAGAGGATCGTAGCGGGTATGGGCCAATGCAGCCTCTTTGTGAGGCGCTTGTGATGGGCGGGTTCGGGGTGGGCCCCGGGTGCTCACTCGCGGCGCGCGAGGATCGCGTTGATCCGCCTCACCTGTTCGCGTGGCCGTAGAGGCGCGAGCGCCCCTCCGTTGACCCCCGCCACCCCGCGAAAACACCGCTGAAAGCGGACAAAACCGCCGCAGCAGCGCCACGTAACGCTGCCGCGCAACCCGGCCACGCCCCGCCCAGACGTCCCGCCCAAAACGCCCCGCCCAAACGCCCCGACACGCGAAAGTCGCACGCGACCTGTCGCATTCCCGCGTCCCCGCTCGTCATAGAACTGAGAGCGCCCAAAACAACGCCCTCCCGCAAAGCCGGCATAAAACGGACGCAAGCATCCGGAACCGCTACACCAGATGGACACGAGGCAGGCGCCACAGGCGTCAACCCCCATGGACACAGTGGCGAAAGTCACAAAATATTAACCGGACCCATCGTCCCGCTTGTGCTAGGTTATGCGGACCAGGCAGTCCACTTCAACCTCGGAGGCTTCTCTTGAGCTCTGACTCACCAACAACGAATCGCTGGCTCGTGCTGGTGATCGCCTGCCTTGCGCAGTTCATGGTCGTGTTGGACAACACGATCGTCAACGTTGCGCTGCCCTCGGTGCAGCGCGGACTCGACTTCTCCCCCGCCAACCTGCAGTGGGTGATCAACGCCTACACGCTGATCTTCGGCGGTTTCCTGCTGCTCGGTGGCCGCGCGGCGGACCTGCTCGGACGCAGGCGGTTGTTCGTGATCGGCGTTGCGCTATTCGCATCCGCCTCACTGCTCAACGGCCTCGCGCAGAGCTCGACGATGCTGATCGTCGGCCGCGGCCTTCAGGGCCTCGGCGGCGCGCTGGTGTCCCCGGCCGCGCTCTCGATCATCATGACCACCTTCCAGGACAACGCTGAGCGCACCCGGGCGCTGGGCGTGTGGTCGGCGATCGCAGCCGGTGGCGCCGCATTCGGCCTGCTGCTCGGCGGCATCCTCACCGACCTGATCTCATGGCGCTGGAACTTCTTCGTGAACGTCCCCGTCGGTATCGCGACGGTCATGCTCGCGCTCCGCTACGTGCCCGAGTCGCGTGCTGACCTTGGTCACCGTCGCTTCGATGCGGTCGGCGCGACCACCGTCACCGCCGGCCTGCTGGCAATCGTGTTCGGCATCGTCAAGGCCCAGACCTGGGGCTGGGGCTCGGACAAGACGATCGGCGCACTCGGTATCGGCGCGCTGCTGCTGGTCGCGTTCGTCGCGCTCGAGTCGCGCTCGACCGCTCCGCTGGTGAAGCTCTCGATCTTCCGTATCCGGTCGATCGCGACCGCCAACGTCGCGATGATGCTGGTCGCCTCGGCACTGTTCGGGATGTTCTTCTTCGTCTCGCTCTACGCCCAGGACGTGCTGCACTACAGCCCGCTGAGGGCCGGCTTCGCCTTCCTCCCGCTGTCACTGGGGATCGTCATCGGCGCAGGTATCTCACAGGCGATCATCCCGCGCTTAGGGGTCCGCAATGTCTCGGTGCTCGGGATGACACTCGCCACCGCAGGCATCCTCTGGATCGCGCGTGTGCCGGTCCACGGCTCCTACGTTCCGGACATGCTGGCCAGCTTCGTGCCGATGTCGATCGGCATGGGCCTGGTGTTCGTGCCGCTGACGCTGCTCGCCACCTCCGGTGTCGAGAACAACGATGCGGGGCTCGCCTCGGGTCTGTTCAACAGCGCCCAGCAGGTCGGCGGCTCACTCGGCCTCGCGATCCTGGCGACGCTGAGTGTCGACCACACCACGAGTCTGCTGAAGGGCGGCTCGGGCAAGACCGTCGCGGGTCATGTCGCGGCAACCGTGTCGGGCTATCACGTCGCCTTCCTGGCGGCCGCGGTCATGATGGCCGCCGGCGCGGTGCTGCTCGTCGTGTGGCTGCGCAAGCGGCACCTCGCGGGCATTGAATTCGATCCGTCAGCAATGGCTGCCGCCGCGTGAGAGACTCCCGCGCATGAGGAAGGATGCTCAAGCGAACCGCGAGCGGCTGCTGGAGGCAGCGGACCGCATGTTCCGCGAGCACGGCGTCGAGGTCAGCGTCGGCGAAATCGCCGACGCTGCCGGCGTCGGCCGCGGGACGCTGTTCCGGAACTTCAGCCACAAGGATGAGCTGATCGCGGCCGTCCTGGCCGAACGCCTCGGTGAGGTGCTGACCTTCGGCCGTCAGCTGCTCGAGCACGATCCCGACGACGCCGAGGTGACGTTCACGTTCGTCGCCGGGCTGGTGCAGCGCCAGGAGGAAAACCGGGCGCTGCTGCAGTCGGTGTCAGACGAGCTCATGCACAAGTCACCGGAGCTGGCCAAGGCCCACACCGCGCTGATGGAGCTGTTCAACGCGACGCTCGCACGCGGCCGGCGTGCCGGCGCGATCAGGCCGGAGGCGACCGCCACCGACCTGATGATGCTGATCAAGGGTCTGTGCATGCTCGACCCGATGAATCAGGGCCCGCTGCCGCCCGATGTGATCATCCGGCACCTGGACCTCGTTCGCGCCGCGCTGACGACGCCCGAGTACGCGCGGCCGCTGCGCGGCGAGCCGGCGCCGCTGCCAGTCTGAGAAGCCCTGTTCCGGACCCTGCAAAAGTCCGGAGCTAGAGCTTTTCCGGGTCGAACCCGAGGCTGACAGCCCCGTAGAGCTGATCCTTGACGTAGAGCGGCACGCTCAGCGTCGTCAGCACCGCGCCGGTGTCGCGCAGGTAGCTCTGGATCAGCACGTTGTGCGGAGCCGTGCGCGGGTCGCGCGTGAGCTGTGCTCCTAGCCCCTTGAGCTCCGCCCGCGTGTAGGGCCGCAGCTCGAGCTCGCGCAGACCGAGACCGATGCGCGCGGCGCGCGTCAGCGGCCCGGAGTCGAGGAAATAGCGCTTGGTGCGGTTCTTTGCCAAATCGACGGCCGGATCGCCGGTGATCGGCTGTGAGACCGACGTGTTGTGGGCGCACGCATAGGCGTTGAGATCGAGTGGCAGCGCGAACGCAAGCGCGGGCTCGGCGGCCGTGACCGCGTCCATGAACTGCATCATCTGCTTGTCGACCAGCGCGTCGTAGGCGGTGTGGTACTTGGCCGGCGCGAAGCCCGAGGGATCCGCCCGGCTGACGTCGAACAGGCGGCCGAAGCGCGCGATCTTCTCGGGCGTGTTGGCCTCCTCGTAGTCGAGCGCCAGCACACGATCGAGCGTCACGAGGCGGCCGTCGATGGCCTCCTCGAGCACACCCTGCAGCTGCTCTGAGAGCGTCCGCGCGGCGGAGCGCAGCTTCGAGAGCCTGCTGCCGGTGTCGTAACGCGCGATGCGGCCGGAGGCACGCTCGGTTCCGCGGGCGAGCTCCTGCTGGCGCAGCGTCTCGACGCGTGCCTGCTCGTCGATCTCGCCGCTGGCGTCGGCGATCTCGTGGACGTGGGTCTCGACGATGCTGATGTCGGCCATCTGCTCCTGCGAGAGCGCGGCGATGTCAGTCATCGATGCCGTCGAGCGGTGCACGAGCGCGGCGATCCGCTCGAGCACCTCGCGCCCTGAGTCGGCCTCGCTCGCACCCTGCTCGGCCAGCTCGTGGGCGCTGCCCGCGGCCGCCTCGATCACCGACATCTGTTCGCGGGTGCGCAGCACGGTGTCGCGAATCTGGGTCGTCTGCTCGGCCGTCTCGGTCGCCAGGCGCTTGACCTCCTCGGCCACGACCGCGAAGCCGCGGCCGTGCTCGCCGGCGCGCGCGGCTTCGATCGCGGCGTTGAGCGCAAGCAGCTTGGTCTGGTTGGCGATCCCCTCGATGATCGCGGAGAACGACGCGATGCTCGCGACCTCGTTGGCGGCGAGGCTCGAGAGCAGCTCGTGCACGCGGCCCGAATCGGCGTTGATGTGACCGATCGCGTCGATCAGACGCCCGAGCACCTCGGTGCCGCGCTCGCTCTCGGCGTCGAGCTCGTTGGCTGCCTCGGCCGCCTCGGTGGCGGAGCCGGCCATCTGGCGCGAGGACTGGCCCAGCGACTCGACGCGCTCGGCAACCTCTTTGATCTGGGCACTCAGCCGCTCGACCTTGTCGCTCACGACCTTGATCGAGACGGAGCTCTTGGCGGCCCCTGATGAGAAGTCGGCGACGACCAGCGCCAGCTCGTCGATCGCGCCGGCGAATTCGCCGCTCAGCGATCCCAGCTCGTCATCACGCCGCGCAAGCTGCGCCAGCGGCCATCCACCATGCTCGTCACTGAGCTCGTTGTTGGGGGCGCGCAGATCTCCCGCGCGCACTTCCTCCCTGGCTACCACGACCACGACATGTGCTCCTCGTAGGGCGACATTGCCCTTCTATATCGGCAGCCAGTTCGCAACCATTGAACGCAGACTTGCACCGGAGAACGCCTCTCCGGCCCGGAAGACGGTGGGTGTCGTGACCACCCCGGCGCGCACGCCACCGGTGAAATCGGCGCGCACGCGCGCCGCCACCGCGTCGCTGCGACGATCGCGCTCGAAGCGCTCGAGGTCGAGCCCGAGTCGCTCGGCGAGGGCCCACAGATGCGGGTCCTCGATGTGCCCCTGGTCGGCGAGGATCGCGTCGTGCATCTCCCAGAAGGCGCCCTGCCGTCCCGCCGCCTCGGTCGCGCAGGCGGCCGGCCACGCGCGTGGGTGCGACGAGCGCACGGGAAAGTGCCTGTAGACGACGCGCAGCGCCGTACTCGCGCGCAGCTGCTCGAGGCGCGCGTGCAGCGCGGCGCAGAACGCGCATTCGAGGTCTCCGTACTCGATCAGCAGTGGCGCGTCCGCCGGTCCGCGCACGTGATCCTCAGCCGAGAGCGGCGGCACCGGAGCTGAACGTAGGTCGCTCATGCGAGCCGCCTCGCCGGTGCTTCGGCGGCCCGGCCCGGCGTCAGGTGGCCTGGAGGCCGTCGAAGATCAGGTTCGCGCCGGGCAGATCGCCCGGGGAATCGGCCTGGTAGCTCCACTTGACCGTGGCGTCGGGCCCGACGATGATCAACGCCCGCTGTGGGAACCCGCCCGGGTGATAGACACCGAAGGCCCGGCTGACGGCGCCCTTCGGCTCGAAGTCGGAGAGCTGCTCGATCTCGATGCCGAGCCGCTCCCTGAATGCCGTCTGCGACCACACGGCATCGCACGAGACGCCGTACAGCGTCGCGCCCTGGGCCGCAAACTCCTCGCGCAGGTCGTCGTACAGGCTCAGCTGGTCGGTACAGACCGGACTGAACGCGAACGGGTAGAAGACCAGGACCGTGGTCCTGCCCTGAAGGTCGGCTTCCGTGAACGTCGCGTCTCCAGCCCGCGCGAGGCTGAACGGCGGTACGGGAGAGCCGGCCTCCAGCGGGCTCACTTGCGCAGGCCGAGCTCTTTGACCAGCGAGCGATATCGCTCGAGGTCGGAACGCTCGAGATACCTGAGAAAGCGACGGCGCTGACCGACGAGCATCAGCAGCCCGCGGCGCGAGTGGTGGTCCTTCTTGTGTGTGCGCAGATGATCCGTAAGCTCGTTGATGCGCGCTGTCAGCAGCGCGATCTGGACCTCGGGCTTACCGGTGTCCTGCGGGGTGTCGCCGAACTTCTCGATGAGCTCGGCTTTCTTTTCCTGTGTAAGACTCATTCGACCCCCGACGGTAGCAGTTCGCGGGTGCGTTCGACGTCGCGATGTATCTGCGCGACCAGCTCGTCGAGGCTCTCAAATCGCTGCTCGCCGCGCAGTCGCGCGGCGAACTCGATCGTGAGCTGCTGGCCATAGAGGTCGCCCTCGAAGTCGAGCACGTACGCCTCGACAAGCAGCTGCAAATCGCTGCCGAAGGTCGGGCGCACGCCGACGTTGACCGCGGCCGGGCGCTCGCCCACGCGACAGGCGTAGACACCGTGCCCCGGACACGCCAGCTTCGGGTCGGGAACGAGGTTCGCGGTCGGGAAGCCGAGCTCGCGGCCGCGCTGCTCCCCGGGGACGACCTCGCCGCGGATCCGGAAGGCGGAGCCCAGCAGTCGCGCCGCCGCCTCGACCTCGCCGCCGATCAGCAGGTTGCGGATTCGCGTCGACGACACCGTCACTCCGTCGACCTCGACCAGTGGCACCACGCGGGTCTCGAAGCGGCCGTCTCCGGCGAGCAGCGCCGCGGTGCCGCGGGCGCGGTGCCCGAAGCGGAAGTTCTGGCCGACCGAGACATGCGTGGCGGCGAGCTTCTCGACCAGCACACGCTCGACGAACTCCGACGCCTGCTTGTGGGCAAAGCTTTCGTCGAACGGCACCACCACCAGCTCGTCGACGTCGAGCTCGGCGATCAGCTCCGCCTTCAGCTCGAGCGTGGTCAGCAGCTTCGGACCGCCGCCCGGCCTGACGACCGACGCCGGATGCGGCTCGAATGTCAGCACCGTGTCGCTGCCGGAGATCACCGCGCGGTGTCCGAGATGCACCCCGTCAAACTCGCCCACGGCAACGTGCCGCGGGCGCCGCTCGACTTCGCTCAGTGGGACAACGCGCATCGGGTGAAGAAGGCTAGTCGCTGTGCGGGATGTGGCGGAGCGCCAGCTCCAGCGGGAGCAGGCGCTCCGGATCCGCGTTCGCGATGTCGAACTCACCGATCCGGGTGCGGCGGAGCGCTGTGCAGTAGGCGTCACCGAGGTCGGCGATCAACGAGCGCACGTACGTGCCGGAGGAGCATTCGATCACGTAGTCGCGCTCGGCTCCGGCCCGGCGTGTCTCCTCGAAGCGGTGCACGGTCACCTCGCGTTCGGGGATCTCGAAGGTCTCTCCCGCGCGCGCGAGCTTGTAGGCGCGGCGCCCGTTGATCTTGATTGCCGAGTACGCGGGCGGGCGCTGGCGGATCACGCCGGTGGGCAGTGGCAGGTCGCCGTCGGGGATCCGGTCGGTCACCGTGATCTCACCCTCGGGGTCGCCGGTGGTCGAGGTCGCGCCGAAGCGAGCGGTGACCTCGTAGCGCTTGGGCAGCGCCATCACGAAGCGCTGTATGCGCGTGGCGCGGCCGACGAGCACGATCAGCAGGCCGGTCGCGAACGGGTCGAGCGTGCCGGCGTGGCCGACCTTGATCCCGCGGCCGAGGCGACGGCGGGTCTGCGCGACGACGTCGTGGGAGGTGATGCCGGCGGCCTTGTCACACAGCAGCAGCCCGGCGTCTGCGGGCGAGTCGCTCACTCGTTCGCCGGGAGGTTTTCCAGCTGCGCTGCCAGCTGCTCGCGCAGGAACGCCACGAGTTCCTCCCAGGGCAACGAGGTGCTGAACCCGGCGGCCGCGCGGTGACCGCCGCCGCCCTGCGCGCGTGCGATCGCGGAGACGTCGATGCGCATGTCGCTGGCGCGCAGCGAGACCTTGCGCAGGCGTGCGCCGTCCTCGCAGTCGGCGGGTTCGCCCGGGGCGCCGAGGCGATCGCGCGCGAGCGCCGCCATCGCGGTACCGCGTACCGCGCGCAGATGGTCGATCACGCCCTCGCTGTAGTTCTCCTCCGCTCCGGCGGCGGCAAAATCCTCAGCGCTGAGCTGCGAGGCCGTGAGCCGGCCCTCGTCATAGCGCTCGGCATTGAGCAGACCGCGTGCGAGCAGCGCCAGCTTCGGGAACGGCACGCCCTCGTAGACCTGCTGGTAGACCGCGTGCACGTTGACGCCGGCGGCGATCAGCTCGGCCGCCATGACGTGCGCGCGCGGGCTGGTGTTCTCGTACATGAAGCAACCGGTGTCGGTGATCAGGCCGACGTACAGCGCACTGGCGATCGCCGGCGTGAGCTCGACGTCGAGCGCATGCGCGAGGTCCCAGACCAGCTCGGCCGTGCACGATGCCTGCGGATCGACGTAGTTGACCCCGCCGAAGCGGGTGTTGTCGTGGTGGTGGTCGATGTTGAGGATGTGGCCCCAACCCGAATCGGGGCGCAGCCGCTCGGCCGCGGGGTTGCGCTCGATGTTGCCGCAGTCGAGGAAGATCACGGTACGGTCGTCGAGGTCCGACGGGGCCTCGGAGATCACGTTGTCGAGCGGTAGGAAGCGGTATTCGTAGGGCAGCGGCAGGTCGCTCTCGGCGATGAACATGCAGCTGTCGTGGTCAAGCGCCGTCAGCACCTGGTGCATCGCGATCAGTGAGCCGAGCGCGTCGCCGTCGGGGTGCTCGTGCGTGACGACGATCGTCTTCTGGGCCGCGCGCAACTCCTCGAGCACCGATGCGCGGCCGGCCTGTACCGCTCCGGCCGGCTCGCCCACGCTAGTCATCCTCGCCGTCCTCGAGCGGGGCGGCCTCGTCGAGCAGTTCGGAGATGCGCATACCGCGGTCGACAGAATCGTCGTAGCCGAAGGTCAGCGCCGGGGTGTGCTTGAGCCGCAGCGAGTGCGCGACTCGGCCCTGCAGAAAGCCGTGGGCCGCCTGCAACGCCTCGAGGCTCGCGCCGCGCTCGGCGTCGTCGCCGAGCACGCTCACGTACACGCGTGCGTGGCGCAGATCAGGGCTGGTCTTGACTCCGGTGACGGTCACGAATCCCACGCGGGGGTCCTGCAGGTCCTTGGAAATGGCGTCGCTGAGTACGGCACGCATCGCCTCGTCGACGCGCCGCATCCGTGATCCAGCCATCCTATCCCCGCTCGACCGAGCTGTGCTCCGACGGACCGCTACGCGAGCTCGCGCTCGACCTGCCGCGTCGTGTATGCCTCCATCACATCGCCCTCCTTCACGTCGGCGTAGTTCTGGAGCACGATGCCGCAGTCATAGCCGGCGGCCACCTCGCGCACGTCCTCGTTGATCCGGCGCAGCGATTGGATCTCGCCGTCATAGATGACGGTGCCGTCACGCACGAGCCGGACCTTGCCGCCACGGGTGAGCTTGCCGTCGGTGACGTGCGAGCCGGCGATCGTCCCGACGCGCGATGCGCGGAAGATCTGGCGGACCTCGGCGCTGCCGACGGCCTCCTCGACCTCTTCGGGCTTGAGCATGCCCTGCATCGCCGAGCGCAGCTCCTCGATCGCGCGATAGATCACGGAGTAGTGGCGGATCTCGACACCCTCGCGCTCGGCCACCGCGCGGGCATCGCCCACCGGCCTGACGTTGAAGGCAAGGATCACCGCGTCGGAGGCGGCCGCAAACATCACGTCGGACTCGGTCACACCGCCCACGGCGCCGCGGATCACGTTGACCGCGACCTCGTCCTGCGGGAGCTTTGAGATCTCGTCCTCCATCGCCTCGAGCGTGCCGGCGACGTCTGACTTGATCACCAGGTTGAGCTCCTGCAGGCCGCTGCCGAAGATGTCCTCCAGCGACACGCGCTTGCTGCGCTGGCGCGCCAGCGACTCGGTCTTGAGACGGTTGGCGCGCTCGCCCGCGAGCTGGCGCGCACGGCGGTCATGTTCGACGACGCGGAAGCGTTCGCCGGCCTCGGGAACGCCGTCGAAGCCGAGCACCTCGACCGGCTCGCCGGGTGTTGCCTGCGTGACACGCGCACCGGTGAAGTCGTGCATCGCGCGCACGCGGCCCCAGTGGGCGCCCGCAACCAGTGCGTCGCCGACCTCGAGCGTCCCGCGCATGACGAGAATCGTGACCACCGGTCCGCGACCCGGATCGAGCTTCGACTCGATCACCGTGCCCGAGGCAGCAGCCTCGGGGTTGGCGCGCAGCTCCATGATCTCGGCCTGCGCGACGATCGTGTCGAGCAGGTCGTCGAGCCCGGTGCGGGTCTTGGCCGAGACGTCGACGAAGTCGATGTCTCCACCCCACTCTACGGGCTGCAGTCCGAGCTGCGTCATCTCGGTGCGGACGCGCGTCGGGTCCGCACCCTCCTTGTCGATCTTGTTGACCGCGACGATCATCGGTACCTCGGCGGCCTTGGCGTGATCGACGGCCTCCTGCGTCTGCGGCTTCACGCCGTCATCGGCGGCGACCACGATCACGGCCAGATCGGTGACCTTCGCACCGCGGGCACGCATGGCGGTGAACGCCTCGTGACCGGGGGTGTCGAGGAATGTCACGAGCTTGTCGTCGTGGTGCACCTGGTAGGCGCCGATGTGCTGGGTGATGCCGCCGGCCTCTCCGGCCGCGACCTCGGTCGAGCGGATCGCATCGAGCAGCGAGGTCTTGCCGTGGTCGACGTGGCCCATGATCGTGACGACCGGGCCACGCTCGACGAGCTCCTCTTCGGCGTCGTCGTAGATCACCTCGGCGGTGGTCTCGTCCTCCGCGTGAACGATCTCGACCTCCTTGCCGAGCTCGACGCCGAGCAGCTCGATCGTGTCGTCGGAGAGTGTCTGGGTCTGGGTCTTCATCTCACCCAGCTCCATCAGCTTCTTGACGATGTCCGGGACGCGCACGTCGAAGTACTCGGCGACGTCCTTGACGGTCGAGCCGGAGTTGATCCGGATCACGTCGGGCGCGAATGAGGTGCGCGACGGACGCGACTCGGCCTCTTCGTCGTAGACGCCGCGACGGCGGCGGCCTCGGCGCTGGCGCCGTGGCGGCTGCGCGGGACCGCCACCCGGTCCGCCAGGACCGGGAGCGCGGCGCGAGGCCTGAGCGTCGATCACGACGCGGCGGCGGCCGCCGGCGTTGCCCGGTGAACGCTCGCCCTGCAGCGAGTCGCGCGTCGGGCGCTTGTGCTGATGGTCGTCGCCGCCGGCGGGACGATTCTCGCCCTCGGCGGGAGCCGCTGCGTTCGCGGGCGCGGCGTCCGCGGCCGGCTTGGCCGCTGCGTTCGCGGGCGCGGCGTCGGCGGCCGGCTTGGCGGCCGCCGCGGCCTGTGCCGTGCCGGCCGGCGCATCCTGCTGGGCGGCCGGTTTGGCCGCCGGCTTCGCTGGTGCCTCCGCGGCCTTGGCGGAAGCGGCCTTGGCGGGAGCCTCGGCGGCCCTGGCGGGAGTGGCCTTGGCGGGAGCAGCGTCGGCCTTGGCGGGAGCAGCGTCGGCCTTGGCGGCGCCCGCGCGACCGGAGCCCGCGCCGGCCGGAGCCTTCGTGGCCGACTTGGCTGCCGCGGCAGCGGGCTTCGTGGCGGCGGCAGCCTTGGCCGGCGTCTTTGCGGCGGGCTTGGCCGCGGGAGCGCTCTTGGCGGCCGGCTTCGCCTGCTCGGCGCTGCCGGCGGCAGCATCCTTGGCGGCCGGTGTCTTGTCCGCCGCGGGGCGCGCCTTGGCAGCGTCGGCTGCCGGCTTCGGCGTGCTGCGCTGCTTCGGAGCTTCTTCGGTGGACTTGGTCATACGTTTCCCAGTGTAGATGTGTGAGTTGCTTCAGCCGGACCCGCTCGCGTCCGTGTGCCTGAGCTAGGCGCCGGTCTCTGAGTCCGACGGAACCTGGTCTGAGCCGGTTCCCTCGAGCGCCTGATGGGCATCGATACCGCAGTAGCGGGAACCCGGCAGCGCCGCATTCGGGCAGCGCCGTCCGTTGGTGAGGATCGCGTGGCAGCGCCCGCTGGTCTCCTCTTCCTCATACCCGGTGTCGGTCTCTTCGGCCGCAAACTCGGTCTCGGAGCGAATGTCGATCCTCCAGCCCGTGAGCCGTGCCGCAAGGCGTGCGTTCTGTCCCTCGCGACCGATCGCAAGTGAAAGCTGATCGTCGGGAACGATCACCGTCGCCTGCTTGGCCTCGTCGTCGACCAGCACCTCGCGCACGCGCGCGGGCGAGAGCGCCTTGGCGACGAACCGTGCGGGCTCGTCGTTGTAGGGGATGATGTCGATCTTCTCGCCACGCAGCTCCGACACGACCATGCGCACGCGCGATCCGCGCGGGCCGACGCAGGCACCGACGGGGTCGACGCCGTCGACGTGTGAGACCACGGCGATCTTCGAGCGGTAGCCAGGCTCACGGGCGACGCCGGTGATCTCCACCAGCCCGTCGGCGATCTCGGGCACCTCGAGCTCGAACAGTGACTTGATCAGCTCCGGGTCGCGGCGCGAAACGATGATCGAGGGACCCTTGGTCGAGTTCGACACGTCCTTGATCACGGCCTTGATCCGCTGCGAGTGGTCGTAGCGCTCGCCGTCGACCTGCTCGGACTTCGGCAGCAGCGCCTCGACGCGCTCACGCAGCTGCACGAGCGTGTAGCGGGAGTCCGACTGCTGGACGATGCCGGTGATCAGCTCGCCGACGCGATCGCGGTACTCCTCGAACATCATGTCGCGCTCGGCCTCGCGGATGCGCTGCAGGATCACCTGCTTGGCGGTCTGCGCCGCGATCCGTCCGAAGTCCTCGGGCGTGACGTCCTCGGTCTCGATCTGGTCCTCGTACTCCTTGAGCTTTTCGAGGTCGATCTCGGGCGCCGGCGGCTCGCGCATCTCACCGGTCTCCGGGTCGACGCTCGGCTCCTGGTCGGTGGTCGCCTCGATCAGCAGCTGCTCCTCGAGCTCGGCCGGGATCTTCAGCTCCCAGACGGTGAAGTCACCGGTTTCGCGGTCCATCTCGACGCGTGCGTACGGCGCCGAGCCCGGCGTCTTCTTGTATGCGGAGAGGAGCGCGTCTTCCAGCGCCTCCATCAACTTCTCAGCGGAGATGTTCTTTTCGGCGGCCAGACCGCGGACGGCATCAAGGATCTCTTTTGACATGGGTCCTCTCAGTCACCAGGTACGAGGTTTGTGCGGACGATCTGCTCGTACGGAATCGATACGACCCCGTCACCAGCAGCGATCGTCACCTCCTGATCGGAGGCGCCGACCAGCTCGCCCGTAAGGCTTTTGTGTCCGTCGCGTGCCTCGCGCAGGCGCACGCGCGCCTGCTGCCCGAGGAAGCGACGGAAGTGCTGCGGCTTCGTCAGTGGACGATCCTCACCCGGCGAGGACACTTCGATCGCGTACTGCTCGCGATAGTCACCGAGCAGGTGGGTGACCTGTTCGCAGTGCTCGAAGGTGACACCGTCGGGATGGTCGATGAACAGTCGCAGTGTCTCGCCCGCAACCTCGACGAGCACGACCTCGACATCGGGCGCACCGGCAGCAAGCCGGGCTTCGATATCTGAAGTGAGTGCGGTCAACGTCCCTCCGGGCAAGGTCATCAAGGTCATAAAAAAAGCGGGCGAGCGCCCACTTCCTGTACTTCCACCGGTTTCGCTCCGGCATTACAGAAGCTGTGTGTCTAGCCTAGCACCGCAAAGGCGCCGCGTGGGCGCCACTTCCGAGCCTCAAGACAGCTTAAGCGGCGTCGTCGTCCTGTGACGCCGCGCGCTCGGCGGCGTCCCTGGCGCGCTCCCTGTAATCCTGATAGTCGCTGCGATCGGGCTTCATCGTCGCCGCGAGCGTCAGTGGCTGGCGGGCCTCCGCGTGGCGTCCGAGCATCTGCAGGCTGCGACCGAGGCAGAACAGCGCGTAGTCATTGGTCGGCGCGCGCTCGACCACCGCGCGGAACTCATCCGCGGCCTCGTTGTAATGCTGTGCCTGGAACAGCGCACGGCCGAGCGCCTCGCGGATCGACGTGCTGTCGGGCGAGAGCACGCTTGCGCGTCGCAGCGGAACGGCGGCCTGGTGGTAGTGCCCTTCCGCCAGCAGTGCCGAGCCACGACTGAATAGCTCATACACATCATCCATGGCTTCACTCAGTGTAGGACGGCCGCGGACGGCTGAAACGCCGATCGCGGGTCGCGGCTCAGCTCAGGCCGCGCTCGCCGGGGCTTCGCGCAGCCGCCCGACCTGGTCCAGGACGGCGGCCGCCACGGCACCCTTGGCCGTGCGCGGGATGTGCTGCTGCTGGCCGTCGCGGGTCATGATCAGCACCTCGTTGTCCTCCGAATCGAAGCCGATGTCGGTACGTGAGATGTCGTTGATCACGATCGCGTCGAGGCCCTTGCGCTCGAGCTTGTCGCGCCCGTAGGCAACGGCGCCGTCACCGTGCTCGGCGGCGAAGCCGATCAGCAGCTGCTGATGGCTGCGCAGCGTCGCGAGCCTGCTGATGATGTCCTCGGTCGGTTCGAGCTCGAGCTGGCGGGCCGTTCCCGGGTCGGTCTTCTTGAGCTTGTGATCGACCGGCGCGGCCGGGCGGAAGTCGGCCACGGCCGCCGCCATCAGCAGCACGTCGCAGTCGGGGAACTCCTCGGCGCAGGCGCCCGCGAGCTCGGCGGCGGTCTCGACCCGCACCACCCGCGCCCCGGCGGGGACCGGCAGCGTCACGTTGGCGAGCACCAGCGTCACCTCCGCCCCACGCGCGGCCGCGGCCGCCGCGAGCGCCATGCCCATCCGGCCGGATGAGCGGTTGCCGACGTAGCGGACGCTGTCGATCGGCTCGCGCGTCCCACCGGCGGTGACGAGCACGCGCACGCCCGCAAGCGTTGGCTCTGGCGCCGTTACGTCAAGTTGCGTTGCGCAAGGTTGCGCAACGGCAGGCGGAGCGTCGGCGGCTGGATCGCCGTCGGCGGCCGGTGGCGTAGCGGCGGGCGGAGCGTCGCCGGCCGCGACCGCCGGGCCGCGCAGCGCCAGGCGCTCGACCGCGGCGAGCAGCTGCTGCGGCTCGGGCAGCCGCCCGACCCCCTTCTCGCCGTGCGACGCGAGCTCGCCCTCACCGGGCGGGATCACGGTGACGCCGCGCCGCTCGAGCGTGCGGATGTTCGCCTGCGTCGCCGGGTTCAGATACATGCGGCTGTTCATCGCCGGCGCGACCACGACCGGACAGGCGGCGGCGAGCGCCGCTGTCGTGACGAGGTTGTCGGCCTGCCCTGCGGCGAGCTTGGCCAGCGTGTTGGCGCTGGCCGGCGCGATCAGATAGACGTCGGCGCGCTCGACCAGCGCGAGGTGGCTGATCGGGGCGCGCTCGGGCACCGGCTCGCCGGGATAGGCCCCGCGTGCCGGGTCGGCCTCGAACTCCGAGCTCAGCACCGGCGCGCCGGTGATGCCGGCGAACGACGCCCTGCCGACAAAGCGCTCGCTGGTCGGCGTTTGGACCACGCGGACGGCGTGGCCCGCCTTGACCGCGATCCGCGCCGTCTCAAGCGCCTTGTAGGCCGCGATCCCGCCGCTGACACCGATCAGGAGTCTCAACCTCGGCCTCCGCTTCAGAGTTCAAGGGGCGGCAGACAGGTGGGCGGGCGGGACCCTTCCTGCCTACCGGTAGTGGTACTTCAGCTTGCCCTGGGCGACCTCTTCGAGCGCGATCGTCAGGTAGTTCTTCGAGCGGGTCTCGACCATCGGCGGCGGAAACTCGTCGAACGTGCCCTCACCGAGGTTGTGGTAGTACGAGTTGATCTGACGTGCGCGGCGCGCGGCGACCACGACGCTCGCGTAGTCGGAGTCAACGTGCTCGAGAAGCTTGTCGATGCGGGGAGAGATCACGGTCTAGGTCTTTCTGCTGTTTGCAAGTTCTTCCTTCAAGAGTACCCGGTGCGCCGCAGGTCTCCTCCGGGAGCGCCCGCGCGGGCCGATGCGCCCCGCCGATCCGCGCGTTCTCCGCTGATCTGGTTCGTCATGACGAACCCCACTCACAACGAACGCTGCAGCCGAGCCGCGCCACACCCTAAGCCGCGGCGCTGAGCTCGCCCTGCACGATCGTCACGAGCGCGTCGAGCGCCTCCTCGAGGCGGTCGTTGACGACGACGTGCGGGAACTCGGGCTGGGCGCCGAGCTCGGCGGCAGCGGTCTCGAGCCGGCGCTGGACCTGCTCGGGCGTGTCGGTGCCGCGCCCGATCAGGCGCGTGCGCAACGTCTCGGGTGAGGGCGGGGCGATGAACACCTGGATCGCCTCGGGCATCTTCTCGCGCACCTGGCGGGCACCCTGGACCTCGATCTCGAGTACGACCGGCCGTCCCCGCTCGAGCGTGCTGGTGAGCTCTGAGCGCAGCGTTCCGTAGCGGTTGCCCGAGTACTCGGCCCACTCGACGAAGTCACCGGCGGCGACGCGGCGATCGAACTCCGCACGCTCGAGGAAGTGATAGGCGACGCCGTCCTGCTCGCCCGGGCGCGGCGCGCGCGTCGTCGCCGAGACCGAGAGCTGAAGCTCCGGCACGCGATCGAGCAGAGATCGGATCAGGGTCCCCTTTCCGACACCGGAGGGACCCGTGATCACGAACACCTTGGCCACGCTCGCTGACGCGAGGCTCGCGGTTCAGGGACGCGCGCCTAGCGGCGGCGCATCATCTCGACGAGCTCGGTGCGCTGACGCTGGGACAGCCCGCCGATCGTCTTCGAGGGTGAGATCCTGCACGTCGACAGAATCTTGTTGACCTTGACCCGCCCGTATTTCGGAACGGCCAGCATCAGGTCAAAGACCTTGGCCGTCTCGAGGTATTCCGGCGGATCCAGGAGCAGCTCGTGAATGGCCTGACGGCCGGCCTTTAGGTCGCGCTTGAGCTGGGCGCGACGGCTGCGGATGTCGTTAGCGCGTTGGAGCGCTTCCATGCGCTGCACGAGCGAACGCTCGGGTGCTGCGATGGCTTTCGTAGGGGAATCAGAGACCGGCGGCATGGCGGGCGACTATACATCTTGAAAGGCGCCGATCACACCTTTACCCCCCAATTTCAGCTAGACCTCAACCTCAGCTTGAGCATTGTCGAGGAAGGTTGCGGGAATCCAGCACGTTTGCAGGCAGTTTTACTGGCCAAATGGAGGAAACCATTGACCAGGTGCCCATACCACATGACGCCTCTGATAGGCGGAGATCTTTTGCATGCAGGGTGTCGTTTGGCGACCAGCAAACGTATGCAAAACGTTCGCCTCCTGAGCCTTTTGGACTCAGGATTTCCACCTTCCCCGATTCACAACCCAAGAGTCAAGAAATTGGTACCCGGCGCCGCGGGATCCCGCGGCGCGTGGACGGCGCAGCGGACTGCGCCAGCGCCGCTCACGACACCGACGCCGGCTCCGCGTAAAGCTCCTGCAGCGAGACCACGTCAGGCTCGCCGTGCGCCGCCGATGCGATCGCACGAACGGCGGCGATCCCACCCGACATCGTCGTGATGCAGGGGATGCGATGGGCGACCGCGGCGGCGCGGATCTCGTAGCCGTCGGAGCGCGCGCCGGTGCCGACCGGGGTGTTGATGACCAGGTCGACCTCGCCGCGGCCGATCGCCTCGACCACATGCGGGGAGCCCTCGCTGAGCTTGTTGATCGGCTTGGCCGGAATCCCCATCCGCGCCAGTGCCGTGGCGGTGCCACGGGTCGCCAGCAGCTTGAAGCCCATGTCGTGGATCTGGGTGGCGATCGCCGTCGCGGCCGACTTGTCGCGGTCGGCAACCGAGAGGAACACCGTCCCGCTCGACGGCAGCCGTGCGCCGGCCGCAGCCTGCGCCTTGGCGAACGCGGTCGGAAAGTCGCGCGCGATCCCCATCACCTCACCGGTCGAGCGCATCTCCGGACCGAGCAGCACAT
Source organism: Solirubrobacteraceae bacterium (assembly GCA_036269095.1). Classification (GTDB taxonomy): domain Bacteria; phylum Actinomycetota; class Thermoleophilia; order Solirubrobacterales; family Solirubrobacteraceae; genus Palsa-465. Next base: position 18,661 of record DATASU010000032.1, on the reverse strand, counting down.
CGGTGCCGGCAAAGCGGTCGAACGGCAACACCGCCTCCTTGACGCAGACGTGGCCGGTCGCGACCTCGGCGGGCAGGCCCATGTCGGCGAGCTTCTCGCCGAGCATGATCCGGCAGGCGAGCTTGGCGACCGGCAGACCGATCGCCTTGGACACGAACGGCACCGTGCGCGACGCGCGCGGGTTGGCCTCGATCACGTGCAGGCCCTCGCCGGCGTGGATCGCGAACTGCACGTTGAGCAACCCGACGACGCCGAGCGCCTTCGCGATGCCGGTGGCCTGCGCGCGGATCTCGTCGAGCATCTCCTCGCCGAGCGAGTGCGGCGGCAGCACACAGGCCGAGTCGCCGGAGTGGATCCCGGCCTCCTCGACGTGCTGCATGATCCCCGCGATCCAGACGTCCTCACCGTCGCACAAGGCGTCGACGTCGACCTCGACCGAGTCCTCGAGGAAGCGGTCGAGGTAGATCGTCGGCGGCTTTCCGCTCGGGCGGGTGGGATCCGATCCTCCGATCACACCGACGCGCTCGAGGTAGTTCTGCAGGCCGTCGACGCTGTAGACGATCTCCATCGCACGGCCGCCGAGCACGTAGCTCGGGCGCACGAGCAGCGGGAACCCGACCTCGGGCGCGCGCTCCAGCGCCTCCTCGGGAGTGCTCGCCGACGCGTACGGCGGGGCCTTGTAGCCGAGCTCGTCGAGCAGCGGCCCGAAGCGCGCGCGGTCCTCGGCGAGGTCGATCGCGTCGGTCGTCGTCCCGAGGATCGGAATCCCGGCGGCGAGCAGACCGGCGGCGAGCTTCAGCGGCGTCTGGCCGCCGAACTGCACGATCACACCCTCGGGCTTCTCGACCGCGCAGACGCCGAGCACGTCGTCGAGCGTCAGCGGTTCGAAGTAGAGCCGGTCCGAGGTGTCGTAGTCGGTCGAGACCGTCTCCGGGTTGCAGTTGATCATCACCGCGTCGCGGCCGGACTCGCGCACCGTCTGCGCGGCGTGCACACAGCAGTAGTCGAACTCGATTCCCTGGCCGATGCGGTTCGGGCCCGAACCGAGGATCACGACGCTCGGCCGCGACCCGCGCTCAACCTCATGCGCCGGCAACACCATGCCGTCGGGCCCGACCGGACGCCGGCGCTCCCAGGCCGAGTAGAAGTACGGCGTCGAGGCGGCGAACTCGGCGGCACAGGTGTCGACCGACTTGAACGTACGCTCGCCGCTGAACACCGCCTCGGGCGCGAGCGCGACCGCCTGCAGCTCGCGCAGGAACCAGGGGTCGATCTTCGTGAGTCGCCCCAGCTGCTCGACGCTGTGGCCGCGGCGCAGCGCCTCGAGCACGTGGTCGAAGCGCTCCGCCCCGGGCTGGGCGACCAGCACGAGCAGCTCGCGATCATCGTCGGGAAACACCGGCCGTGCATCGAGCTCGCGCGAGCGCAGCGCCTTGGCGAACGCCTGCCTGAACGTGCGACCGATCGCCATCGCCTCGCCCACCGATTTCATATGCGTGGTGAGCTCGGGCTCGGCGCCCGGGAACTTCTCGAAGGCGAACCGCGGCCACTTGACCACGCAGTAGTCGATCGCCGGTTCGAAGCTCGCGGGCGTCGCGCGCGTGATGTCGTTCGAGATCTCCTGCAGCGTGTAGCCGACCGCCAGCCGCGCCGCGATCTTGGCGATCGGGAAGCCGGTGGCCTTCGACGCGAGCGCGCTCGAGCGCGACACGCGCGGGTTCATCTCGATGACGATGATCTCCTCGGTCGCCGGGTTCACGGCGAACTGCACGTTCGAGCCGCCGGTCTCGACGCCGATCGCGCGGATCACCTTGATCGCCTGGTCGCGCAGCTGCTGGTAGAGGCGGTCGGTCAGCGTCTGCTGCGGAGCGACGCAGACGCTGTCACCCGTGTGCACACCCATCGGGTCGAGGTTCTCGATCGATGCGACGATCACGACGTTGTCAGTCTTGTCGCGCATCACCTCGAGCTCGAACTCGCCCCAGCCGATCACCGATTCGTCGATCAGGATCTGGCTGATCGGCGAGGCGTCAAGACCACGGCCGATCACGCGATCGAGATCCTCGCGCTTGTAGAGGACACCGCCGCCGGCACCACCGAGCGTGAACGCCGGGCGGATGATCACCGGCAGGCCGATCTCCTCGACCGCCGCACGCGCCTCCTCGAGCGTGTGCGCGATCGCCGAGCGCGGGACCCGCAGGCCGGCCTCGTGCATCGTCTCGCGGAACAGGTCACGGTCCTCCCCGCGCTCGATCGCATCGATCTTGGCGCCGATCAGCTCGACCCCGTAGCGCTCGAGCACACCGTTCTCGTGCAGCGTCTTGGCGAGGTTCAGGGCGGTCTGGCCACCGAGCGTCGCGAGCAGCGCGTCGGGACGCTCGCGCTCGATGATCTTCTCCAGCGGCCCCGGCAGCAGCGGCTCGACATAGGTCGTGGTCGCGACCTCGGGGTCGGTCATGATCGTCGCCGGGTTGGAGTTGACGAGCACGACCTGGTAGCCCTCCTGCATCAGCACGCGCGCGGCCTGCGTGCCCGAGTAGTCGAACTCGGCCGCCTGGCCGATCACGATCGGCCCCGATCCGATCAGCAGGATCTTGTGGATGTCTTCACGTCTTGGCATACCGAGCTACCTCCGCGGGGCTTCCGGCCCCACGTTCTGAGAACGATGCTCTGCGTCCCGCATCGCTCGACCGGAGGCGGAGCCTGCGGTCCGGATTTCGTTGACAAAGCGGTCAAACAGGTACAGCGAGTCGTTCGGGCCGGGCCCGGCCTCGGGGTGATACTGGATCGTTCCGCCCTGGACGTCGAGCAGGGTCAGCCCCTCGACGGTGCGGTCGTAGAGATTCACGTGGCTGAGCTCGGCCGCGCCGAAGTCCGTCTCCCAGCGCACCGGCTCGTCGCCCTCGATCCGTCCCGAGCCATCGGGACCGAGCACCGCGAAGCCGTGGTTCTGGCTCGTGATCTCGGTCAGCCCGGTGGCGAGATCCTTGACCGGGTGGTTGGCGCCGTGGTGGCCGAACGGCAGCTTGTAGGTCTGCAGGCCGACCGCCCGGCAGAGCAGCTGGTGACCGAGGCAGATGCCGTAGACCGGCTTCTTGCCGACGACACCGCGAACCGCATCGACGACGTAGTCGAGCGCGGCCGGGTCACCGGGACCGTTGGCGAGGAACACCGCGTCGGGATCGTCGGCCAGCAGCTGCTCGGAGCTGTAGCTGCAGGGGTAGAGCGTCAGCTCGACGCCGCGCTGCCGCAACTGGTCGAGGATCGAGCGCTTGACGCCGGTGTCGATCATCGCGATGCGGACCTTCTGTACGCCCTCGACGTCGCTCCCGTCCAGCGGGACGGGAGCGGCAGGACTCACCTCGCGCGCCAGGTCGCGGCCCTCCATCGACGGCTCGGCCGCGATCAGCTCGCGCGCCTTGCGCACGGACACAGCGCCCGGGAAGACCCCACCGCGCATCGCGCCCTCGTCGCGGATGTGGCGCACCAGCGCGCGCGTGTCGAGCTCGGTGATCGCCGGCACACCGTGCTCGGTCAGCCAGCTGAGCCAACCGCCATCAGCCTGCGGTGCGTCGTTGTAGTCGACGGCCGCGCGCATGATCGCGGCCCGCGCGTGGATGCTGCTCGACTCCATCGCCGACTCGCTGACCCCGTAATTCCCGATCTGCGGGTAGGTGAAAGTGATCAGCTGCCCCGCGTAGGAGGGGTCGGTCATCGCCTCCTGATAGCCCGACATCGAGGTCGTGAACACGATCTCTCCGACGGCATCGGTGTCGGCGCCGCAGGCGAGTCCGTCGAAGCGGGTCCCGTCCTCCAGCAGCACATAGGCGTCGCGGCTCATGAAACCTCCGTCAGCATCGATATTCCGGACCCGCGCGAGGCGAACACGACACTGCCCGCGGCAACCGTCAGCTCGACCACACCGTTGAGGCGGCGCCCGTGGAAGCAACAGTTCTGTGACCGGCTGGCGTAGCCGCCCTCCCCCACAACCCATTCGCGCTCGAGGTCGACGAGCACCACGTTCGCGGGCTCGCCCACGGCGACCCGTGGGATCGGCAGCCCGTAGAGCGCACCGCCGGCGGTCATCCGCTCGATCACCAGGCTCAGCGGTAGCACCCCGGGCTTGACCAGCGCGCTGTAGACCGCCATGAACGACGTCTCGAGCCCGGTCGTGCCCATCGGCGCCTCCTCGAAGGGCTTCTCCTTCTCGTGCCGCGCGTGCGGCGCGTGGTCGGTGGCGATGCACTCGAGCACGCCCGCGCGCAGCCCCTCGATCACCGCCTGACGGTCGGCCTCCGAGCGCAGCGGCGGGTTCATCTTGAAGCTCGAATCGAGCCCGAGCACGTCCTCGTCGGTGAGCGTCAGATGGTGCGGCGTGGCCTCGCCGCTGACCCGCGCCCCGCCGGCGCGTGCCGCCGCCAGCGCCTCGACCGACTCGACGCAGCTGAGGTGCTGGAAGTGCACGCGCGCGTCCTCGTACTTCGCGATCGCCGCGTCACGCGCGACGAACGTCGACTCGCTGATCGACGGGATCCCGGCGACACCGAGCCGCGCGGAGATCGCGCCCTCGTGCATGACGCCGTCGCCTGACAGCGCCGGGTCCTCCTCGTGCAGCGCGATCACACCGCCGGCCAGCCGCTGATACTGAAGCGCCTTGCGCAGCATCCCCGCGGATACGACCGGCTTGCCGTCGTCGGTGAAGCCGAGCGCGCCGGCGTCGCTCAGTGCCGCCATCTCGGTCAGCTCGCCGCCCTGCAGCCCGATCGTGATCGACGCGAGGAACCCGGTCGGCACCCGCGCCTGCTCGCTGGCGGCCGCGGCCAGTGCCTTGAGCACGCTCACCTGATCGATCGTCGGCGCGGTGTTCGGCATCGCGATCAGCTGGCAGAAGCCGCCGACCGCGGCCGCCGTGGTGCCCGTCTCGATGTTCTCCTTGTACTCCTGGCCGGGCGTGCGCAGGTGCACGTGCGGGTCGACGAAGGCGGGGAACAGGCGTTTGCCGGCTGCCTCGATTATCGGCGCCCCGCTGGGCGCCGTCATCGCCCCAGGCTCCCCCAGCTCGGCGATCTCACCGTCGCGGATCAGCACGTCGTGCTGTGCGTCGATCCCGGCACGCGGGTCGAGCACGTGCACCTGCCGGATCAGCAGCTCGGCCGGGCGGCCCGCGCGGCGGAACAGCTTCTCGTCACTCATCGCTATGCCACCGCCTGCAGCACCGGCGCGCCGACCAGCAACTCGTAGAGCACCGCCATGCGCACCGCGACCCCGGATTTCACCTGTGCGCCGATCAGCGAGCTCTCGGCGTCGATCGCGTCACCGCTAATTTCGACGCCGCGGTTGACGGGCCCGGGGTGCATCACCAGCTGGCCGTCGCGCAGCCGCGGCAGGTTGACCTGGTAGCGCTGCGCGTACTCGCGCAACGTCGGCACGTAGGAGTCGTGCATGCGCTCGTGTTGCATCCGCAGCACGTAGACGACGTCGGCCTGATGCAGGTTCTTGAGCGTGTCCTGCGAGCCGCAGCCGAGCGCCTCGATCTGGCGCGGGATCAGCGTCGGCGGCCCGGCGACCGTCACGGTCGCGCCCATCCGCTGGAACGCGAGGATGTCCGAGCGCGCGACGCGCGAGTGCATGACGTCGCCGACGATCCAGATGTTGAGCCCCTCGAGGCTGCCGAGCGCCTGCGTCAGCGTGAACACGTCGAGCAGTGCCTGGGTCGGGTGCTCGTGCTTGCCGTCGCCGGCGTTGACGACCGCCGCCTCGGTCCAGCCGGTGATCTGCTGGGCCGCTCCCGCCCACGGTGAGCGGATCACGATTGCCGCCGGGTCGTAGGCGCTCAGCGTCTGCACGGTGTCCTTGAGCGACTCGCCCTTGTCGACGCTCGAGCCGGCGCTGCGGATGCTGACGACGTCGGCACTCAGCCGTTTCGCGGCGAGCTCGAATGACGAGCTGGTGCGGGTGGAGGCCTCGTAGAAGAGGTTGACGATCGTGCGGCCCTTGAGCGCCGGGACCTTCTTGATCTCGCGCCCGGAGACCTCGGCGAACGAGCGTGCGAGCTCGAGGATCCGCTCGATCCCGGCGCGGTCGAGGTCGTCGATCGAAATCAGGTGGCGGCTCACGCGGTGCTCCTCGTCAGTTCGGCGATCGTGACCTCGTCGTGGCCGTCGATCTCCTCGACATGGACGTTGACGCGCTCGTCGCGCGCGGTCGGCAGGTTCTTGCCGACGTAGTCGGGTCGGATCGGAAGCTCGCGGTGGCCGCGGTCGGCGAGCACGGCGAGCTGCACCCGCGCCGGGCGACCGTAGTCGAACAGCACGTCGATCGCGGCGCGCACGGTGCGCCCGGTGTAGAGCACGTCGTCGACGATCACGATCGTGCGGTTCTCGATCGGGAAGGCGAGCTGGGTCGAGCGCACCACCGGAGTCGCACCGGGTCCGTGCTCGCGGATCCCGAGGTCGTCGCGGTAGAAGCTGATGTCGACGGTGCCGAACGGGATCTCGGCGTCGGTCAGCTGCGTCAGGTGCGCGTGCAGGCGGTTCGCAAGCACGGCGCCGCGGCGGTGAACGCCGACGATCGCGAGACCTGCCCCCGCATCGTCCGGCGGGTTCTTCTCGACGATCTCGTGTGCGATCCGCACCAGCGTGCGGCGCATGTCATCGCGGTCGAGAACGACCGTTGGGTCTGGCATTTTGCGTCCTTCCTGGCCTCACGGGACCGGGTTAAAGGCGTCGGTCAGTTGAACTTATCAGCAGGCTCGGGCGCGGTGCCTTCTGCGTCACGGTGCCCGGCCTCGGTCCCGCCTGCGATTGGTCCCCGCCCACCCACCCCGGCTCCATCAGCGGCGGAGGTATCACGGTCCGACCAGCGCAGCAGCTCGGGCTTGCCGCGTTCCTCGTAGGGAATTTCGATCGTGTCGAAGTCGCGGGGAAGCACCGTGCTGGGGAACACCTCGCGCGCCTCGTCGCGGATGATCGAGGCCGGATACCGGATCGAGAAGTGGTTGAGCGCGAGCAGCTTGACCTCGGCATCGCGGCCGATCCCGGCCGCCTGGGTCGAGGTCGAGTGACCGGTCTGGGCAGCGCGTTCGGCCTCGTCGACCGCGAACGTCGCCTCGTGGATCAGCAGATCGCTCTGGTACGCGGCCTCGCGCAGCGCATCGCAGGGACGCGTGTCACCGGAGAGCGTCAGCTTGCGTCCGGGGCGCGGCGGCCCCATCACCATCTCCGACGTCACGCCGCCGACGGTCTCGCCGCGCTGCACGCGGCCGAAGTCGGGGCCCTCGGTCAGGCCGGCCTGCCGGGCCTTCTCGGGGTCGAAGATCCCGGGCCGGTCGAGCTCGTGGAAGACGTAGCCGAGCGCGTGGCCGCGGTGCGAGACCGCAACCGGCTCGACCTCGTAGCCGTCGCGCTCGAGAATCTCGCCGTCCTCGAGCTCGACCACGAACAGGTCGTAGCTGGTCGTGCCGGCGTAGCGCATCAGCCCCTGCACGAGATCCGCGAGCCCGCGTGGCCCGTGGATGTAGAGCGGCCGCTCACGGTCACGCAGATCGAAGGTCTTGAGCATTCCCGGTAGCCCGAGCCAGTGATCGGCGTGCAGATGCGTGATGAAGATCTCGTCGAGGTCGGTGAGGCCGATCGAGCGCAGCAGCTGACGCTGGGTGCCCTCGCCACAGTCGACGAGGATGCGCTCACCGCCGCGGCGGATCAGGATTCCGGGCAGGCCACGGCGCTGGCTGGGCAGCGAGCCGCCGGTTCCGGCGAAGAAGACAGACAGTTCCATTGAGGCTCAGTCTGCCAAGCCGGCGATACGCTGGTGGTGTGCCAGCTGTGAACTACTCCGGCAGCGGCGGCTCTTCGGGGCGCCGAGGCTTCCGCTACCGGTCACTGCCGATCTGGTTGCAATGGGTGATCCCGTTCGCCGTGGCCGCGATCCTGGTGCTCGCGCTGGTGCTGTTCGTCAACCACGAGACCAACAGCGTCCCGCAGATCGCGACGGTCACCCCGAGCGCCGCGAAGGAGGAGAACCGCGAGGACACGATCCTCGTGCGGCAGCAGCAGGCGCCGCACACCGCCAAGCTCAGCGCGGGTGCATCGGCCGTCAACACGCTGCGCGGTTCGATCACCTCCTGGATGGCCCATCAGATCAGCCTCGGCAACATGAACGGACCGATCAAGCGACTGTCGTGCCGGACCACGGCCGCCAGCACGAGCGCCCGCCTGGTCTACAGCTGTGACCTGACGGCCTCGGCGGCGCTCACCTACCCGTTTGATGGCGTCGTCCAGCGCTCCACCGGAACGATCACCTGGTGCCAGCGCGTCGCGCCGCCGGTGCCGAGCATGAACGTGCCGGTCAGCAAGCGCTGTACCTGACTGAGCCCCAAGCCCGTTGGGACCGGCACGAGCGCGGTATCGCGGTAGGAACCTGCTGAAAGTGACAAACCGCCGCCTGCTGGCGCGGTTTGCTCCCAGGCACGCGGATGCGAGCGCTCTCGATCGTCACCGAGCTTCCGCCGTCCGATTTGTCACTTTCTGCAGGTCAGATCACCGAATCAGCTCGGCCGCGAGCGCGCGCCAATCATCGGCCGGCACGCCCTTGGTCCCGCTCGGCTGCAGCGTCTGGACACAGACGTGATCGGCGCCGGCATCGAGGTGCGCACGCGCCGCGGCCGCGACCCGCTCGGGTGAGCCCTGCGGGACGACGTCGTCGATCAGCGCCCTGGTGCCACCGTCGGCGATGTCCGCGTCGCCGTAGCCGAAGCGCTTGAGGTTGTTGGTGTAGTTGCTGAGACGGAGGTACATATCCGCATACCCTCGGGCGGTCCGGTAGGCCGCCTCGGCATCACCGCGGTCGATCACGACCGCCTGCTCGGGCGCCACCAGCGCCGCGGCGCCCAGCCGCTCGCGCGCGAACGCCGTGTGCGCAGGCGTCGTGAAGTACGGGTGCGTGCCGAGCGTGCGCTCGAAGCTGAGGTCGAGCATCTTCGGACCGAGCGCAGCCAGCGCCATCCGCTCGCGCGCGACCGGGTGTGCGGACCCCGCAACCGCGTCGAGGAAACCACGGGTCTTGGTCAACGGCTTCTCGTACTCCTGGGTGGACTCGGGGTGGCCGATGCCGATGCCCAGCAGCAGCCGGCCCGGGAAGTCGGAGTCGATCGCCGCGAACTCCTCCGCGAGCTCGGCCGGGTCGTAGGCCCAGACGTTCACGATTCCGCTCGCGATCACGATCCGCTCGCTCGCCTCGAGCATCGGCCGCAGCTTCGGCAGCCGCGGCGAGCCGCCGACCCACAGCGCGCCGTAACCCAGTTCCTCGGCCAGCCGCGCGGCCTCGCCGTACTGCTCGGGGGCGACCGAGCGCCCGATCCACAGTCCAAACTTTGTGAGCTCCATGTCCCAAGGCTCGCACACCGCCGACCTCGGCTTCCAGCGGCTCGCCCCCGCCCCGCCGGCTCGCTAAGCTCGCCTCTGGCTTCACAGCCATCGATGCGCCCGTAGCTCAGGGGATAGAGCGTCCGCCTCCGGAGCGGAAGGTCGCTGGTTCGAATCCAGCCGGGCGTATGTCACGACCGGCTTGGTCGTTCCGCGATTTCCAGGCTTCGCGGTTGTGACGCTCAGCAGCCGGCCCCAATCCGACTGCTGAGCTGTTGTCCCGATGGCTCGGCCCGCAAAGGGAGCCAGTCAGTGCTGAGCGGCCGCAGCGCGGTCGCCGCCGCCGTCAGGACGCGCAGATGGCCTGCGCGTAGAACTGATCGTCGCCTCCCTGCGTGTTCACGCTAGCGGGGCCGTCACTGCCCCAGGCGGTCCCGACGGTTGTGACCACGTCGATCCTGACCGTCCAGCCGCTCGTGCCCGATGGCCCATCGGTGGACACAGCGCCATCGATCGGAACATTGATGCCCTGAAAGCCTCCGGAGATGACGGTGTCTCCGGTCGGGCATGATGCGGTCGACGTACTGCCAAAGGCGACAGTCGGACCGCTGACGGCGGTGACATCGGACGGGCTGAACGTCCCGCTTGCCCCCGGGGCGCCGGCGGCTCCCTTCGGGCCAACCTTCTCGAGCTTCTTCAGAACCGCGGGACTGATCTGTTTGGTGGACGTGATCAGGTACCGGCTGGCGGCAACGGCACCGCCACAAAGTGCGATGAACACGGCGCAGGTGGCAACGATCAGCGATGCTGACGGACGCTTCATTCTCTCCCCCTCTTGGCTTACGGCTTCTCGGCGCTTTCTGGTCCAGCCCCAACGGAATCATCCCGGCAACCGGGATGAATTCAAAACTCAGGTCGGAATCGGCCGGCCTCCGAACATGGGCGCAATTCGCGCGGCCGTTCTCAAGCAGGCCCCCGGTGCCGTCGATGCATACGCGTGCCGGATATCGCGCTCTCCGAGGTCATCGGCTCGCTCTCGTACGCGCTTGACATCGTCGAGGGACAGCCCCCCGGCCACGCGCTGCGCTCGTGTCTGATCGGGATGCGGATCGCGGAGGAGCTGGCGCTCGACGCGAGGACGCGCTCTGATCTGTTCTACGCGCTGCTCCTGAAGGACGCCGGCTGCTCGGCGAACTCGAGCCGGATGTCGGCGATCTTCGCCTCCGACGACATCGAGGCCAAGCGCACGTCGAAGCTGATCGACTGGAGCGATGGTCGTGCCTCGGCGGTGTGGGCGATCCGTACCGCGGCGTCCGGCGACGGAATGCGCAAGCGCGTGCGGACGCTCAGGGCGATGCGCGCGGAGGGCGAGATCACACGCCAGTTCATGGAGGCGCGCTGCGACCGCGGCGCCGAGATCGCACGCATGCTGTTCCTGTCGGAGCCGACCGCGCTCGCAATCCGCAGTCTCGATGAGCACTGGGACGGCTGCGGGATGCCCGACGGCCTGGCCGGCGAGGAGATTCCGTTCGCGGCGCGTGTCCTCTGCCTCGCCCAGACGGTCGAGGTCTTCCACAGCAACCGCGGGATCAAGGCCGCCTGTGAGGTCGCCAAGCAGCGCCGTGGCAGCTGGTTCGACCCCGCGATCGTCGATGTCTTCCTCGGGTTCTGTGACGACCGCGCGTTCTGGGCGACGCTCGACGCGCCCGACGTCTCACCGTGGGAGCCGCGCGAGCTCGCGCTTGCCGCCGATGAGACACGCCTCGATCGGATCGCTGAGGCGTTCGCCCGCGTAATCGACGCGAAGTCACCGTTCACCGCCAGCCACTCGATGCGCGTGGCGGAGATCACGGTCGGCATCGCAACGGTGCTCGGCTTCGACTCGCAGCAGCTGCGCACGCTCAACCGCGCGGCGCTGCTGCACGACATCGGCAAGCTCGCGATCTCCAACCGGATCCTCGACAAGCCGGGCAAACTCACCGACGAGGAGTTCCGGGCGATCCAGACCCATCCGGTCTACACGCTGCGGATCCTCGAGCGCGCCCCCTGCTTCGCGGCGTTTGCCGAGCTCGCCGCCAACCACCACGAGAAGCTCGACGGCAGCGGCTATCCGCGCGCGCTCAGCGCCGGTGCCCTCGACCTGCCGATGCGGGTGCTGGCGGTCGCCGACATCTACGAGGCGCTGACCGCCAACCGTCCCTATCGTGACCCGTTGCCGGTTGACGTCGCGCTCTCGATCATCGACAAGGATGTGCCGGGCAAACTCGATGGCGATGTCCGCATCGCGCTCGGAAAGCACATCGAAAGCGCCCTGATACCCGCCGCGCAGGCCGCGTGAACGCCAGAATCGCCCATTGCACCGGCAACCGTTCGGAACAATCTCTTGACCAAACTGTTGCCTTCGAGCGAAACTCCAGGCCGTCAGAGGCGTTTATTGGGTGCGATGCCAAACGGATTTATGTGCACTCGATGAAGCGAACAGTCGCAACAGTCATAGCCACCGCGGCCTTCGTGGTCCCCGCGCAGGCGTTTGCCGCGCCGATCATGGGTGCGCCGCTTCCGAGCGCAAAGTCCGCGCAGACGGGGTCCGGCACGACTACGACCACCACCACGACCACGCCGTTCAGGCTGACGCTGAACGAACAGGCCGACCGCAAGGCGTTGAACGCCTACGCGACCTACCTGTCGACGCTGCTCAACCAGCAGACGATCGGCGAGACCAACGACAGCACCTTCACGGCGACGATCTCGTCGGGATGCAAGGCAGCGCTCGAGCCGCTCACACAACCGCCATACGAGGTCAACGGCACCGTTCAGCACACGCTCACCGTGCTCGGCCAGGAGATGGGTGACGACCTCTCGATCAACTTCGATCTGGCGGCCACGCCGGCGTTCACGAAGTTCTCAGGCGTGCTCACCCGCCTGCACTGGAAGCAGTTCAGCGGGGCGCCGCTCGTGGTCAAGCGCTACGTCAACAAGGAGACGAACGTGCTGGCATTGGCCGTCAGCAACCTCTGTCTCGATGCCTCCGACGCGCAGATCAAGCCGGCCAGCGTCCCGGACGCCACCCACCAGTTCGTCAAGAGCTACGACGAGGCGTCCACCCAGGCGAACCTCGGGCTCTCCAATCTGCTGACGCTGATGCAGACCTACGAGGTTCCCAGCGAGAAGACGCTGGTCGCCCGCATCTCGACGCTCGCCAACGAGCTCGCGAGTCAGACGAAGAACGACCTGCTGCAGAGCGGTACCGCGCTCAGCACGGTGCTCGAGTCGAACTGAGTACGCTCATCCGTCGGTGGCAACGGATGAGCAGATCGAGGTCGTGCTGTTCGACATCGGCGGCGTACTCGCGCGCTTCGCCGGTCTCGAAGTGCTCCAGGAGCTGACCGGCGCCGCGTCCGAACTCGACGTGTCGGCGCGCTGGCTGATGAGCCCGTGGGTGCGGAAGTTCGAGTCCGGTGGCTGCAGCGACGAGGAGTTCAGCGCCGGCATCGTCGAGGAGTGGAACCTTCCCTATACCGCCGAGGAATTCCTCGAGGTCTTCCCCACCTGGCTCGATCCACCCTTCGCGGGCGGCCTCGAGTTGCTCGCGGAAGCGAGTGAGCACGTCGGCGTCGGCTGCCTCAGCAACACGAACTCGCTGCAGTGGCGCGGGATGATCTCGCACTGGCCGCATGCCGGCTACTTCAAGCATCGCTTCCTGTCGTTCGAGCTCGGCGCCGTCAAGCCGGACGCCGCGATCTTCGCGCGCGTGATCGAGCGCCTGCCGGTCCCGCCGGGACGCGTCCTGTTCCTCGACGACGTCGCACTCAACGTCGAGGGCGCTCGCGCCGCCGGACTGCGCTCAGAACAGACCGTGGGCGTCGCCGCGGCACGCGCGGTGCTCGACGGCCGCGGGCTGCTCGGCTAGCACGACGTCAGTCCCGTGGCGGCCGGCCGGCCGCGAGCACCCAGGCGATGAACGCCGCCTGCAACGGCAGCCGCAACCTCAGCGATCGCGCGCCACCCGGGATCTGCGGGTATTGCTCGGGATGCTGGGCCATGTGCAGGTTCGCCGGGAAGACCGCCAGTAGCGTGGCGACGAGCCACCACCGTGCGCTCGAGCGCTTCGACGGAAGCATCAGTCCGAGTCCGCCTGCGACCTCGGCCAAGCCGCTCAGGTAGACGAGCGCCTCGGGCGCCGGCAGGTAGGGCGGGACGATCTGCCGGTAGACCCGCGGCTTGACGAAGTGCATCGTCCCCGCAAGCACGAAGAACGGACCGCAGAGGCGGCGCATCACGCGCAACTCCGCCTGTCAGCTGCCACCGGCGACGGCCGGGAGGATCGTGACCTCGGCGCCGTCGGCGACCGGCGTCGCCAGGCCGTCGAGGAAACGGATGTCCTCGTCACCGACGTAGACGTTCACGAATCGCCGCAGACCATCGTCGTCGGCTATCCGTGCCTTGAGCTCGTCGAAGCGCTCATACAGCGCGTCGAGCACCTCGGCGACAGTCGCGCCTTCGACGGTTGCCACCGCCTCGCCACCGGTCGCGGCACGAAGCTGGGTCGGGATCTTGACGTTGACTGACATCTGCTCTTGCTCTCCTGATTAGGCGCTGACGGCCAGGCGCGTCTCGCGGGCCTGCTCGAATGATTCTGCCTTGGGGTCGATCTCCCATGCCTCGAACGTGCCACGTGCGCATTCGAGCGTCTTCAGACCTTCGCCGGTGATCACCGCGACAACGCGCTCGGAAGCGTCGATGTCACCGCGCTCGGCGAGCTTGCGCAGCACCGCGACCGTGACACCGCCCGCGGTCTCGGTGAAGATCCCGGTCGTCTGCGCGAGCAGCTTGATGCCCTCGCGGATCTCGTCGTCGCTGACCGCGTCGATCGAACCGCCGGTGCGGCGGGCGAGGTCGAGCGCGTAGGGCCCGTCGGCGGGATTCCCGATCGCCAGTGACTTGGCGATCGTCTCGGGTTTCACCGGCCGGCAGTAGTCGTTGCCCTCGGCAAAGGCCGTTGCCACCGGCGAGCAACCCTCGGCCTGAGCGCCGTTGAAGATCGGCAGCTTGCCCTCGAGCAGCCCGACCTCGATCCACTCCTCAAAGCCACGGGCGAGCTTCGTGAACAGCGACCCCGAGGCGATCGGGCCGACGACGCGGTCGGGCATCTCGAATCCGAGCTGCTCGGCGATCTCGAACGCGAGTGTCTTCGAGCCCTCGGCGTAGTAGGGCCGCATGTTGATGTTCACGAACGCCCATTCGTGCTCGCCGGCGAGCTCGGTGCAGAGCCGGTTGACGTCGTCGTAGTTGCCGCGCACGGCGACCATGTTGGTCCCGTAGATCCCGGTCGCGAGCACCTTCTGCTCCTCGAGGTCCGACGGAATGAACACGAACGACTCGAGCCCGGCGGCCGACGCATGCGCCGCGACCGCGTTGGCGAGGTTGCCCGTCGAGGCGCAGGCGATCGTCGTGAACCCGAGCTCCTGGGCGCGGGCGAGAGCCACCGAGACGACACGATCCTTGAACGAGTGCGTCGGGTTGGCGGCATCGTTCTTGACCCACAGCTCGCCGATGCCGAGCGCACTGGCGAGCCGGTCGGCGCGCACCAGCGGCGTCCAGCCGGCACCCAATGCCGACTGCGGGTTCTCGACCGGCAGGAAGTCGGCGTAACGCCAGATCGAGTACGGCCCGGCCTCGATCCGACGTTTGATCTCCACGGGATCGAGGCCCTCACGCGACGCGTAGCGGACCTCCAGCGGACCGAAGCACTGTTCGCACACGTAGCGCGCGTCCAATGGGTACTCGGTCTTACATTCTTTGCATCTGAGCGCTTCTGGCGGCATATGAAAAAACCTCCGCCGGGTATCAGGGGTCGGAGGTTCGAAACCGCCCTACCCACATCTCCCAGGCTTGTCGTTGGAGCCTGATGGACTTGGCACCGTTTCCTTGCGGTCGGTTGCCGGGGCTTCGTAGGGCCATTTCCCTCCACCCCTCTGGATGCGTTACTGCTATGTGACCGGGAGTATACGGCCTCGCGCCCGCGAAGCCGCTCGCGTTTGCCAGACTCCAGCGAGTGAGCGCTACCGACTACGACCCCGGAGTCGACCTGCTGACCGACGCCGGCGGCGCTGAGCAGCAGGAACGCAAGCGCCTGCTGATGATCGTCAACCCCTACGCGACGACCGTCTCGGGCCGGCTCAAGAATCTCGTCGTCTCGGCGCTGCGCGGCACCTACACCGTCGACACCGTCGACACCGAGCGCCGTGACCACGCGACCGAGATCTGCCGCGAGGCGGCCCAGGAGGGCTACGACGCGATCGTCGCGTTCGGCGGCGACGGCACCGTGAACGAGGCCGCCAACGGGCTGGCTGGTACCGGCACGCCGCTGACCTGCCTTCCGGGCGGCCGCGCGAACGTCTACTGCCGGATGCTGGGCATCCCCGCGGATGTCGTCGATGCCACCGAGCACCTACTCGGACTCGCGAGCGGATGGCCGACGCGCCAGGTCGATCTCGGGATCGTCGGCGGGCGCTACTTCCTGTTCTCCGCCGGCGTCGGGCTCGACGCGAGTGTCGTGCAGCGCGTCGATTCGCGCCCGCAGCTGAAGGCGCGGCTCGGCGAGTACTACTACGCCTGGGTCGCGACCACGACCTTCGGCCGCCGCTACCTGCTGAAGCCGCCGCGGCTCGCCGCCGAGCTCGGTTCCCACGATGGTGCCGGCGGCGGCCAGGTCGAGGGCGTCACAGTAGTCGTCCAGAATGCCTCGCCCTACACCTATTTCGGTGACCGCGGTGTCGAGATGGCCGAGGGCGTGACCCTGCAGAGCGGTGATCTCGCCGGACTGATCCTCAAGCGCACCAGCCCACTCGACGTCCCGTCGATCGCGTGGCGCGCGCTGTCCCCCAGCGCCCGCGTCGCCGGCCACCGCCAGATCGAGCCGTTCAGCGCCGAGAAGCACCTGCTGATCCGCTCGCTCGACGAGCGCGAGCTACCGGTTCAGGTCGACGGCGACTTCATCGGCTGTGCAGCCGAGCACACGTTCTCGGTCGCTCCCGGCGCGCTGGCGATCCTGGCCTGAGCCAGGCCGCGGCGCCACCTCATCGGCCCGCTCAGACGCCGGCGGGCGCCAGCACGATGTCAAAGCGCACCCGCGTCCAATCTCGCTCACCCAACTCGCGCCCGTCGGGTGTCGGGGTTCCGGCGGGCTGTTGGACGAAGTCGCGTACCAGCGATTCCTTGACGCCGAACACCGCGTCGCCGCCCGTCCGCAGCGCCGTGCCCTCGACGAAGATGTGCGTGATCAACGTCCGGCACCCGGGAGCACTGACGAGGAAGTGCAGGTGCGGGGCACGCATCGGCGAGCGCGCCGTCGCGGCCAGCAGCTTGCCGACCGGACCGTCGTGCGGAATCGGATACGGGACCGGCGTGAGCGCCCAGAAGCGGAACTCGCCGCGCTCGTCCGCGCGCAGGCGTCCGCGCGCGGCGCTGCGCTCGCCCTCGTACTGGACGTCGTAGAGGCCGTCCTCGTCGCACTCCCAGATCTCGAGCACGGCTCCCGGCAGCGGCACCCCGTCGGTATCGCGCACGCTGCCCTCGACCCAGCACGGCTGGCCCGGAGCGCCGAACGAGATGTCGCCTCCGAGCTCGACCTGCGGCGCGTCCGCGACGAAGAACGGGCCGAGCACCGTGGCCTCGGTGGCGTCGGCGTAGGCCTCGTTGTTGACCTGAATCGTCTGCATCGATGCGCCGAGCACGTCAGACAGCAGCACGAACTCCTGACGGCGGTCGTCGGTGATGTGGCCCGCGGCGGTGAGGAAGTCGATCCCGGCACGCCACTCCTGCTCTGTCAGTCGCGTCTCGCGCAGGAACGCGTGCAGGTGTCTGGTCAGCGACACGAGCACCGTCTCGAGGCGCGCGTCGTCGCTCTGCCCGAACGACTCGACAACCGCCCGTACGAGCGCCTGCTCGCGTGCCTGCTGCTCGTCTGTCTGCGTGGGCTCAGCCATCTGCGCTCCGATCTTCAGCAGCCGCATTTCCCGCACACAGCGGCTTATTCGTCGCTCTGAGGGGGTCAACAGATGCCCCTCAACGCCTCCATTGTTCATGACACGCGTCGACGACCTCTCACTGGCCGAGCGCGAAGCCTCGGTGCTCGGCCCGCTGGCCGAGCACCGGACCCTGATCGTTCCCCAGGTCGCACTGCTGCTCGGCGTCAGCGACGGCACCGCAGCGCGCCGCCTGCGCCAGCTCGAGCAACGGCAACTGCTCGAGCTACGCGGCATCTTCAAGGGCCTGCCGGCGGCTGCCGTGATCCGCGGTCGTGGCCTGCGGGCGGTCGGCTCACCGTTGAAGGCGCCGCAGCTCAACTACAACGAATACCGCCACGACATCGGAGTCGGCTGGCTCTGGCTCGCCGCTCGGGCCGGCAGCCTCGGTGAGCTGCGTGGCCTGACGACCGACCGGCGGATGCAGGGCGAAGACGCCATCGCGGTCGCCTCCGGCCGGCCGGCCCGCTGGGGAGTCGGCCTCGGGCTGCTCGGCAGCCACGGACGACCGCAGCGCCACTACCCCGACCTGCTGCTCGCGTTGGCCAGCGGTCACCGGGTCGCCGTTGAGCTCGAGCTGACCGCCAAGAGCTCGGGGCGGATGAACCGCATCATGACCGCCTACGCGAGCGACTCGCGCGTCGACGAGGTCCTCTACCTCGCCGCCAACAGCTCGATTGCTGCGCGCGTGCGCGAGTCGGCCCGGCGCGCCGGGATCCTCGAGCGGGTGCACGTGCAACTGCTCGCGCCCGACGGGATCGCCGGTGCCGACGTCGCGACCGTGAGGCGTTCCGAGCGGGCGGCGGCCCGCGCCGCGGCCGCGCCGGACCGGGCCGCGCGCGGCGGCGGAGCCGAGCGATGATCGAGGATCCGCCACCGCCACGCGGCATGCGCCCGCGCAGCCTGATCTGGCCCGCCGTCGCGTTGCTCGTGCTGATGACGATGCCCCCGGCCGTGTCGCTGGCACTGATCGGAGCCGCGCTGCTCGCCCGCGGCAGCCGGCGAGCCGTTCAGCACGTGCGCGCTCGCGACGCAGATATCGCCGCGCGTGCCGCGGCCGGACCGGCGATCACGATCGGTCGCGACAGCGAGGGCCGGCCCGTGCAGATCCCGGAGCGCACGCTTGCCGCCCACGGCCTGATCCTCGGCGCCACCGGAGCCGGCAAGTCGACGACGCTGCTGACCCTGCTCTCCGACCAGATCCGGCGCGGCCGTCCGGTTGTCGCGATCGACCTCAAGGGCAGTCCGGCTTTTGCCGGTGAGCTGCGCGCG